>NZ_JBWKCA010000004.1:0-461680 GCF_056436715.1 Streptomyces sp. NPDC043176 | reverse complement strand
TCCGCGATGGTCCGGGCCGCGGACACCATGTCCTTCAGGTGCTTGCCCTTGACCTTGGTCCAGTGCTCGTTCAGTGCGCCCATCGCCTCGCCGTGTCCCGACGACAGCAGGCGCTCCATGTGGTTGTTGGCGAGCTGACCGTCGTCGGCGAGGTCGTCCGCGAACTCCCGCAGCGCGTCCGCCATGTCGCGGTACGCGTCCTCGTCGACGTTGGGCCAGTTCACCCCCACCAGGTCGAGCAGCGTGTCCGCCCAGTCCGGCACCGTGACAGCCATGACCTCAGTTCCCCCGTTCGCGCAACCCGTCGACTCGAACAGCTCCACCGTAGCCGCCGATCGCGAGCCGTCCGCGAATGACAACCGAACACCGCTGCCGGGCAGGGCTGTTACTCGCAGCACAACGATCTTTCCAGGTCAGCCGCGAGCCACCTGATCATGCTTGCCGTACGCGTGTTCTGCAAATCGTCGCAAACGCGATGCGTCGCCCTTTCAGTGCCTCGCGCGCGCCCATCCGTCGCCGCGCCGAGGCGCTGGCGCGCCGGCCGGCCCGAACACCGAGTTCCAGGCCGCCTTGAGCACGGTGGCCCCTTCGTCGTCCACCCATCGCGGCGCGCCGAAGGCCATGGCCGCGTCGAGGAGGGCGCCAAGGGCCGTGTGCCACGGATCCGCCGGCACCTCGTCGCCGTCCTCGTCGACGCCGTACGCCCCTGCGCCGCCGTGGAGCTTCGCCCTCGTGCGGACCGCGTGGCACAGGACGGAGAACCCGTGCCCGATCGGTGAAGGGGACGGCCCCACACCGGGGATGGCCAGCGTCGACACGTGATCCCGGCCGTGGTGGCGCTCACCCTTCGGCTGCTCGTCGAGCCACCGGTCCCACGCCGCGCTGTACGTGAGGTCGGCCTCGGGACGACGGGCGTTCGCCAACCGTCGCGCGCGTTCCTCGTCGAGACCGCGTCCCGCATCGAGGACACGGCACACGGCGTCCCCGTGGGGGCCGAACAGCACCGAAGGAGAGAGCTCCTCCAGCAGGTCGACCGAGACGGCACGGGTGTAGCCGGCGTCGGGACGCAGGTTCTCGGCGGCACGCGCCATGGCGGCTCGCTCCTCGTCCGTCGCCGGTGGCACCACCCCGACCCGGAAGAGCCGTCCCGGCCACCGGACGACGAGCACCCGTTCCACCACGTGCTCCACGACGAGCCACGGCGGTTCCAACGACGGCAGCGTCACCCGCGCCCCCGCGACCGCGCCCTTCAGATGATCCGGGGCCTCATGGTCGACGTACACGTAGCCGGACACCGCGGCCTCCCCTCGCTCCGCCTCGTGGGAGGAACCTACCGGCTTGTCGGCGAGAGGCCACAACACGCCGACCGGCGGGCGGCGGCGCGCCTTCGGCGTGCTCGGCCGCTGGGCGCGAGCCGCCGCCCGGGGCAGCGGCCCGCGAGCCGCCGCGCACCGGCAGCGTGGACGGCGGGCTGTTCGAGGTGCGTGGCCGGGACGTGTACGGCCGGGCTCGCAGCGTGGCGGAGACTGCGAGTCCGGCCGTACGGGACGGAGCCCACGGGCGGGTTCAGCCGGGCCAAGTGCCGGTCAGACGACGGGTGGTGACGGCTCCCGCTCGGTCGACCGCGGCCTTGACGGCGGCGAAGATCGCCCCCTGCAGGCCCGCGGCCAGCAGGACCTCCCGCCAGGTGCGGTTCTCGTCGGTGGCATCGGGTGCCTTGCCGTCGTGTGCGACCAGTTTCCAGGCCTGCTTGAAGGCCGCGCCGGCGACCAGGCCGCTGACCACACCGAGCGCCAGCCCGACGGGCTTGTAGGCGATCTTGGACGCCTTCACTTGTTCCTCCGGCTGCGACGCATGAGCAGGAACGCTGCCAGGACCGCGGTCCCGACGAGCAGCGGCGTACGGTTGGCCCTCGCCGCGGTCGCGGTGGACGCGGCCTTGTCGCGGACCTGGTCCGGCGTCTTGGCGGCCGCGAGACGCCCGGCTCGGGTCGCGCTGTCGCGTACGTGAGCGGCGGCGCGGGCCGCCTTGTCGAGCACGGGATCGGGAGTCCTGTCCTTGGCCAGGTCGACCGCCTGGACCACCTTGTGCCGGAGCTGCTCGCCGACCAGGGCCGCCTTCTCGGTCACCAGGGCCGCCTTCTCGGCGGCCTGCGCGGTGACCTCGGCCGCCTTCTCCCCGGCCCGTTCCTTGACGTCGGCCTTGGCCGCCAGCGCTTCCACGGTCCGGCCGAGCTCCTCGCGGGTGCGCTCGACCTGTTCGCGGAGCTGCTCCGGATTCGCTGCGGATCCGTTGCTCTGGGACTGGTGGGTCATCGGTGTGCCCTCTCCTTGATCTCGTCCACGTCGGCCTTGACGCTCTCGATGGTCTTCTGGGGTACGGGACCCCCTGCTTTGGCGACCTGCTTCCTGCCGACGGCGGCCAGTACGGCGGCCACCGCCGCGAGCAGGAAGCCGATGATCAGGGCCGAGGCCCACACCGGCAGGACCAGCGCGAGGGCGGCGATCCCGGCGGCGACCAGCGCCTGCGCGGCCAGGACGCCGACGAGACCGGCTCCGCCGAACAGGCCGCCGCCGACCCCGTAACGCCTGCCCTTCTGGGTCATCTCCGCCCGCGCCAGTCGCATCTCCTCGCGGACCAGCTCCGATATCTGCCGCGACGCCCGCGTGACGAGCTCGCCTACCGGCTCGTCCCTGCCGCGGCCGTGGCTTCCAACGGCGCCCATCTCGTTCCTCGCCTTCTCACGCCTTGCCGGTGGTGTCCTCAGCCGCGCCTACCCGCCAACTCGACGCTCACCCCCGCCTACTTCAGGCGGCGGCGGTCCTCCTCGGTCCACTTCTGCGTGTCCCGCGGCTCGACGTACGGTTCCTCGTCCGCGGGGTGCCCGCCGACGATCGCGCGCTGGCGGGCCATCTCGGCGTCGAACTCGAGGCCCAGCAGGATGGCCAGGTTGGTGATCCACAGCCACACGAGGAAAATGATCACGCCCGCGAGAGTGCCGTACGTCTTGTTGTACGAGCCGAAGTTCGCCACGTAGAACGCGAAGCCGGCCGACGCGATCATCCAGATCAGCAGGGCCAGGAGGCTGCCGGGGGTCACCCACTTGAAGCCGCGGCCCTTCGCGTTCGGCGCCGCCCAGTACAAGAGCGCGATCATGGCCGTGACCAGGACCAGCAGGACCGGCCACTTCGCGATCGACCACACCGTCATCGCCGTGTCACCGACCCCCAGCGCCGCGCCGGCCTGGCGGGCCAGGCCGCCGGTGAACACCACGATCAGGGCACTGGCCACCGCGAGGACCATGAGCGTCACGGTCAGCGCGAGGCGCAGGGGCAGCACTTTCCACACCGGGCGGCCCTCGGGCATGTCGTAGACGGCGTTCGCGGCGCGGATGAACGCGGCGACGTATCCGGAGGCCGACCAGATGGCCACGGCCAGACCCACGACGGCCATCAGCGAGCCGATGCCGGCATTGCCCTGCAGCTGTTGCACGGCGTTCCCGATCACATCACGCGCGGCGCCCGGAGTGAGCTTCTGCAGGTTGTCCAGCACCTGCTTCGTCGCCGTCTCGCCCGCGACGCCCAGCAGCGACACCAGGACCAACAGGGCCGGAAAGAGAGCCAGCACACCGTAGTAGGTCAGCCCGGCCGCCCGATCGGTCAGCTCGTCGTCCCTGAACTCCTTCAGCGTTCCCCTGAGCACTGCCTTCCACGACTGCTTGGGCATCTCCGAGAGCCGATCGGGCGACCGCTCCTCGACCTCCCGGTCCGGGCCCGCGCCGCCCGTCTCGTCGTCACCCGTCGCCCGGCGGCTCTCGTCGTCACCCGTCGCCCGGCGACGGTCACGCTCGCCATCACGCTGTTCTCTCCCTGTGGGCCTCATGGTCGGCGCCTTTCCACTGACGCCCCGCCCATGCACTCCCCGGCGTGCGACGCAGAAGGGGGCCGGAACCCGCAGTCATCGCCAGTCCGGGAAAATCGGTCCCCACGGGGGAGTGGGGGAACCGTCCAGGTCCAGTCCGTGCGGCCACCACTGTTCCCGGTAGGGGATGGACCGGAGGCAGCCCGCGTCGGCGGCCTGCCGGGCGAGGGCCTCTGCGGTCTCCTGTTTCCCGGCTGCTTCACGGGCCGGCACCAGGTCGGTGAGGACCCCCTGATCGGCGGCCTGCCGGGCGAGGGCCTCGGCTGCCTCCGGGGCCCCGGCTGCCTCCCGGGCCGGCACCAGTGCCGTCAGAGGGCCCGTTCTGTCGGTGTCGGCGATCAGCCGGGTGACGTCGTCCACCCGCGTCCCGGTCACGTCCTCCGTGAGCGGCTTCCACCTGGTGGAGGCCCCGACGCTCCCCAGACCGGCGGCCCGGCGGAGGAGATGGTTCGCCCGCTCCCGGCGGTGCCTGCCCTTGGCCGAGCGGGAGAGCCCGAGGAGGTCCTCGCACTCCGTGAGGTGCGTAGGGGCGCGGCTTGGCAGAACGAAGCGGGCGGACAGTATCTGCGACGGGTGCCGCGGCCGTGCTGTTCGAGGAAGTCGGCAAGGCGGAGAACCGGCCCCGACACCGGGGTCGACGCTTGCTCCGCGACGCCGGGTGAGCGGTGCGGAGAACGGCGGATTCTCGTACGACGCAGGGGGACCTGCCCGCCGTGGCCAGGACCCGGTCATGGGCGCGTCGCACATAGCCGGGCAGCACGCGGCGCGAGCGGTCGGCGACCGGTGTGCACCCGGGGCGGTCCCGGCTGGAGGGACCTCCAGATCGTGAGGATCCCCTTCTCCGATCGGTCTTCCCGGCCCCTCATTCCCCGCAGCGGTCACATCGGTCCCGCCGACGGCGGCCCGGCGCAGTGCATGCAGTTCCTGCGCCTCTTCGCCACCGCTTTCGCGGCCGCCCTCACGCTTGCCGCCGTCGTCACCGGAGCGCTCGCCCGGATCCTCACGTGAACACCCCGTGCTCCGCGCCACACTGACAGGCGCTCGACCACCGGCCCGAGAGCGCGCGGAGCCCCTGCGGGGCTGCCCCGCTCAGGCGGGCATGTTCATCAGGAGGAGGGGAGGCGTGGTGGGCTGGGCGGAGCCGGCCGCGGGTTCGAGGGTGAGGCCGAGTGCGGTGGCGTCGGCGGGGTCGCCGTCGACGAGGACGGTGCCGTCCTGATCGATGAATCCGGCGGGCTGCATGGTGCCGTCGCGCTGGAGCCACAGCTGGTACGTCTTGCCCGGCGCGGGTGCGGGAAGGCCGGTCGCGGTGAGCACGGCCTTGTTCCGGCCGGCGGAGGACACGAGGGTGACGAGTGCTCCGTTGCCGGCCTTGCCGTGGACGGTGGCGGCATCGGGTGAGGCCAGGACACCGCTGATGGTGTCGAGGCTCTGCCGGGTCTGCCGGGCCTCCTGCCGCGCCTGGTCGGCCTCCTGACGCTGCCAGGCGGCGATTCCCGCGAAGGAGGCGGCGGCGACGAGGCTCGCGGCGAGCCCCAGGGGTAGGGCCTTGCGGCGGAGCCGGTCGCCGAGGCCGGCTGTCGTGGGCGGCGTGCTCAGCCGCGGGGGCAGCTGTCGTACGCCGTCGATGGCCTCCAGGGTCCGCTGCTTGAGTGCGGCAGGCGGTGGGTCGGCCGTGGCGGCGGCGAGGCGGGCGGTGGTGGCGCGGAACTCGGCCACCTCGCGCCGGCACGTCTCGCACCGGGCGAGGTGGCGGGCGAAGGCGTCGGTCTCCTCGGTGTCGAGCGCGTCGAGGGCGTAGGCGCCGGCAAGGGTGTGGATGTCGGACGCGTGGTGTTTCACGTGGTCACCCCCATGCAGTCGCGGAGCCGGATGAGCCCGTCGCGCATGCGTGTCTTGATGGTGGGAAGCGGCGTGCACAGGGTTTCGGCGACTTCACGGTAGGTCAGTCCCCGGTAGTAGGCCAGGGTCACGGCTTGGCGCTGGAGTTCGGTCAGGCCGCGCAGACAGCGGCGGACCTGTTCGCTCTCCAGCCGGGTCTCCACCCGCTCGGCGACGTCGTCGTAGGCGGTGTGGTGGTCACGGACGGCCTGGGCGTGTTCGCGATCGGTCGCGGCCTGGGCGGAGCGGACCCGGTCCACCGCCCGGCGGTGGGCGATGGTGGCGGCCCAGGTGCTCACGGAGCCGGCGTCGCTGCGGTAGCGGGCGGCCTGGCGCCACAGGTCGATCATGACCTCCTGGGCGACCTCCTCCGACTGGGCCGGGTCCCGTACGACCCTGAGCACGACGCCGAACACCATCGGCGCGAGCGCGTCGTAGAGAGCGGAGAAGGCTTCCTTGTCACCCTGTGCGACCCGCTGCATGACCGCGGCGAGATCGGGCGCTGCGCCTTTCACGGCGCGACGGAAGGGGAGGGGTTCGTTCACCGGGCGTTCTCCGGCGGGTGCGACCAGGCGGAGACGCCGGGTGGAGCCGGTCGGGGGAGGGCGGTCCATCGCATGCTGGTCCTTCGTCGCCGAGGCCCGGTCCGGTCAGGACGGGCGAGACGGCCCGGTGCGCGGGCCCGTGGGATGTCTCTGAACGTTCTTCGTAGCGGACACGCGTACGGATGGGAGCGGTTTCGCCGCACCTGGGCCCGGCCGCGCCCGACCGGGTCAGCTGCGGCCGGCCGACGCCACGGCCACTCGCAGCTTTCTCCGTCCGGTGTACGGGACCGTCAGGAAAACAACGAGCGTCACCCTTTCGGGGGACTGGCCCATCCGGGGCGCGGTCGTCGCCGAATCCCCGTCGTGAGCAGCTTCCGCAACATCTTCAGCAGGGCGTGGCCCGGCGCCCTGGCCGGTCTGGCCGCGGGTTTCTGCGCGCTGGCCGTGGCCGAGCTGGTGGCGGGCGTCGTCCGTCCGGCAGCCGGGCCGGTGACGGTGGTGGGCGGGGCGGTGATCGACAGGACGCCGGCCGCCGTGAAGGACTTCGCGATCCGCACGTTCGGTGAGGACGACAAAGCGGTCCTGCGGCTCGGCATCCTCGTCGTCCTCGCCCTCCTCGCGATGGGACTGGGCATGGTGGCCCTCCGCCACCGGCGGGCAGGTGCGGCCGGAGTCCTGCTGTTCGGTGCGGTCGGAGCGGTGGCGGTCCTCAGCCGGCCGGACGGCGGCCCCGTCGACGTACTTCCCTCCCTGATCGGGGCGCCGGCAGGGGCTGCGGTGCTGTACCTCCTTGTCTCGAAAGCGGCCCCCGGGCCCGGCTTCGACCCCTCGAGCCCGGAAGGGAACGGCAAGCGGGGCGACTGGGACAGGCGCGGCTTCCTCACGGCGGCCGCCGTCACCGCCGGAGCGGCAGCGGGCGCCGGCGCTCTCGGCCGGTCCCTCGGCCGGCGGCAAAGCCGGAACGCCGTCGCCTCTCGCGCCGGCCTGCGGCTGCCCGCGCCCGCCTCACCCGTCCCGCCGGTACCTGCGGGCGTCCGGCTGAAGGCTCCCGGCATCAGCCCCTTCGTCACGCCGAACCGCGACTTCTACCGCGTCGACACCGCCCTCGTCGTCCCCAGGGTCGACGCCGGCACCTGGCGCCTGCGGATCCACGGCAAGGGCGTCGCGCGCTCCCGTACCTTCACCCTCACCGAGCTCCTCGCCCGCCCGCTGATCGAACGGGACATCACGCTGACCTGCGTGTCGAACGAGGTCGGCGGCCCCTACGTGGGCAACGCCCGCTGGCTCGGCGTCCCGCTCGGCGAGCTCCTGGCCGAGTGCGGGGTGAAGCCGCCGTCGAAGGGCGGCGGGGCCGACCAGCTCGTGGCCCGGTCCGTGGACGGCATGACGCTCGGCTCGCCGGTCGAGGACGTGATGGACGGCCGGGACGCGATGCTCGCCGTCGGCATGAACGGCGAGCCGCTGCCCTTCGACCACGGCTTCCCGGTCCGCATGCTCGTCCCCGGTCTCTACGGCTACGTGTCGGCCTGCAAGTGGATCGAGGACATCGAGCTCACCACGTTCGACGCCTACGACCCGTACTGGGTGAAGCGGAAGTGGGCCCGCAAGGCGCCGATCAAGACCCAGGCCCGCATCGACACCCCCAAGCCGTTCGCCCGCACCGCCGCCGGCACCGTCACGGTCGCCGGAGTCGCCTGGGCCCAGCACCGCGGCATCACCCGCGTCCAGATCCGCATCGACGACGGCCCCTGGCACGACGCCGACCTCGCCGCCCAGGACACCGTGGACACCTGGCGCCAGTGGTCCCACCGCTGGAACGCCACCCCCGGCAGCCACACGATCACCGTCCGCGCCACCGACGGCACCGGCCGGGTCCAGACCGAACTCCGCACCCGGACCATCCCCGACGGAGCCAGCGGCCGCCACAGCGTGTTCGTCACCGTCCCCTAGACCACCGCACCGGCCCCGTCGGCGCCGGTCGGGCAGCACCACCCTCCCGATCCACCGGAAGCCCCCCGGACATCCCTCCGGAGGCCATCCGGCCCAAGAGAACACACCAAGGAGCAACCCTCATGAACACCTCGCGTATCCGCCGCGGCGCGCTCGCCCTGACCGCCGCCGCCGTCCTCCCCTTCGCGCTCGCCGCCTGCTCGGACTCCGACAGCGGCACCAAGGCCGCGGCCCCCAGCTCGGCCGGTGCCGACCCGAGCACCGCCGTGACCCCGCAGGAGGGTGCGACGGCGATGGACGAGCCGTTCGGTCCGGCCTGTGCCGGGGTGCCGAAGGAGGGCGCGGGCTCGTTCGACGGCATGGCCAAGGACCCCGTCGCGACCGCCGCGTCGAACAACCCGGCCCTGTCCACCCTGGTCGCGGCAGTGAAGCAGGCCGGTCTCGTCGACACCCTCAACAACGCGGAGAACATCACGGTCTTCGCGCCCACCAACGACGCGTTCGCGAAGATCCCGAAGGCCGACCTGGACAAGGTCCTCGCCGACAAGGCCATGCTCACCGACATCCTCACCTACCACGTCGTCGGCCAGAAGCTCACCCCGAAGCAGCTGGAGAACGGCTCCTTCGAAACCCTCCAGAAGGGCATGATCACCACGAAGGGCTCCGGCGCGGACTACACCGTCAACGACACCGCCGAGGTCGTCTGCGGCAACGTGAAGACCGCCAACGCCAACGTGTACATCATCGACACCGTCCTGATGCCCAAGTAGCAGCCGTCCCTCATGCCCGGGTACCAGCCGTCGCGGAATCCGAGAGAAAACCCGGTCTCCTCGGCGAAAACCGGGGAGACCGGGGAGACCGGGGAGACCGGGCGGCAGAGGCCATCAGCCCATCGGCCGACAGCCGGTGGAAAGCGGCCGGTGCCGGTGCCGGCACCGGCGGGCCGGGCAGTCCCGCGGGGCCGGGCAGTCCCGCGGGGCCGGGCAGTCCCGCGGGGCCGGGCAGTCCCGCGGGGCCGGCCGGCCCTGCCGGGCCGGGCAACCCTGGGGCACGGTCGACATCTGCCGGACATGCCGGGAGGACGGACCGCGACCGGTCCGTCCTCCCCTCCCTCTCACCGGCCGTGCGGGCGCTGCTGGACCTCCGCATCCGGCGCTGGGGGGTTCGGGCCCCGGAAGCGCGCGAATGTCTTCGCGAGGATCTTCCGTGGCGAGGGGTCCTCCTTGGTCGTCGAGAGCGATGCCGTGCGGGGTGCGCCGTCGCCGCTGGTCGCCTCGGCGAGGGCGGCGAGCGCCGACTCGGCGGCCTCCCGGTACAGGTCGCAGGACGTCGTCATGGCTTCGAGCGCTCTGGCGTACCTGGTGACCATGGCCTGCGCGTGGACCAGTTCCTCGTCGGGGGTGAGCAGGTGCCAGCCCTGACGCAGTCGGGTCAGGACCTGTTCGGCCTCGGCCGGCAGCGGCTGGGGGAGGGCGGCGAACTCCTTGATCTTGTCGAGCAGTTCGCGGGGTTCCGTACCGTCCAGGAAGACGTTGCGCGTCGTGAAGTGCTCCGCGTCGTAACCGGGGGCCTGCGGTGTCGGGGGCAGGATGACGGCGCCGCCGCGCGGGATCCCCACACCCAGCTCGCGCTTCATCACGAAGTCGGCGATCAGCGCCTGATCCGGCGTGGCCCGGTGCTCGACCACCCGGTGCCGCAGGCTCGGTGGCAGGAACGCCGTGATCGGCCGGCGTCCCAGGACGTCCGGCGTCATCGCCTCGTGCACGACGACATGGATGAACCAGCTCTGCCGGGTGCAGGCCCGCAGCAGGCGGCGCAACTCGTCGTCGTCCTTCGGCAGGCGGTTCGCCGTCCGCAGGCGCACGTCCGGCACCGTCTCGTGGTCCCATGCCACCTGGTCGGTGTCGGGCCAGAACATGGTGGCCGGCGAGGGCCAGCCCGCCTCCCACGCCCGCTCTGCCTCGGCCGCGAGGACCCAGGTGACGCCCTCGCTCTTCATACGGCGGGACTCGGGGTCGTACGTGGTCAGTTGCGCGCGTACCGTGACGCCGTCGGCCACGCGCCAACGGACCTCGAAGAGGCGGCGGGCGGACGGGCCGGGGTCGGCCGACTCGTCCCGGGGGTACAGGTCGGTGGAACGCGCCGCCTCGACGGGGTCGAGTTCCAGGAAGTCGTCGATCACCCGGGCCGCCTTGAGGGCGATCAGGTTGCGCCGGACGTCCAGCTCGGGCTCGGGCCCGAGGTGACGCCCACGCCCGAGCCAGGCGGTGTCGGGGACGGTGGTCGATGAAGTGCTGTTCTTGGCCATGGCACCGTTCGGATGGCGATCAGGGTGCGACCAGTATGGTCCGCGGGCCGCGCGGGAGAGTAGGTACCCCCGTCCGCGTCGTCATGGATCGCATGCCGGATCGCCGGGTACGCCGAGCGATCCGCAGGCGTCGGGGAACGTAGGCGTAGGACTCCGTACCCGGTTGACGTGCGGGCACGGCCGCCCCGTGGCGTAAGACGAGAGACGCGGTCCTGTTCGTGGGCGATCTCCTGGACGGTCACCTCGGTCACCTCGGTCACCTCGGTCGCCCCGGTCGCCGAGACCACGTTGAAGCGGGAGTCGACCTGCGAGGAGCTCGGTGGCGGCGAGGCCGGGCAAGGCGACAAAGGCGCCGACGCCCAGGACGGGTCCCCACCGGTCTCGGCGCCGCCCGTCACCTGGCCGGGGAAGCCCCCACGGCCCTGCGACCCGGCCACCCGAGCTCGTGAGCGAGGGGATGTCACCGCTGTTCTCTTCGGGAAGTTCCTCAAGAGCGCTGCATCGCCGGTTTGCCCCCCCCCAGGTGTACGGCGGAAGGGTGAACAGAGGGCTCTGGTGTGTGCAGCGCATCCAGCAGCGGGTTTCTCTCGAAATACCAGCAGAGGACCACAAGGCGGTATCCCACGAAAGATCCGCCCTCAGGTGCCCCGGCCGGGGCACCTGAGGGCGGGCAGACGGCAAGGGGAACGTTGTGAAGCTCAGGGACATGTTCGGGATGTACGGGCGGGCCTCCGGCACGCTGTCCGACGACAACCCCTACGGGCGGAGGCGACACCCACGCCTGGCTGCCCCGGAGCCGCTCGTGAGGCGCCGCGCCACCGGTGCGGGGCCCGCCCTTCCCGCCGCCGAACGCAACGCTCTGCCGACACTCCCCGGCGGCTTCGAACCTGGAGTCCGGCGGTGACCGCCCGCCGCCCCGGCCGATCACCGCAGGCGCGACGATGCTTCTCCCGCCCAGGGGGCGCCGCCGGGGAGTCGAGCCCCCTGAGCGGACGCACGGCGGTCGTGACCGGAGCCGCCCGGGGGCTGGGCGCCGGCCTCGCCCGCCTGCTCGCCGAGCGGGGAATGCGCGTGGCCCTGCTCGGCAGGGAGGCCGCCAGTCTCGAGGCCGTCGCGACCACCCTCCGTACCGAGAGCCACGTGGTCGAGGTCGACGTCACCGACGACTCCGGCATGCTTCGGGCCGCGAAGGACGTGACCGCGCGGTTCGGACCCCCGTCGGTCGTCATCGCCAACGCCGGCGTCGCCGAAGGAGGACCGTTCGCCACCTCCGACCCGGCCACCTGGCGTCATGTCATCGACGTCAACCTCGTCGGGAGCGCCGCCACCGCGCGCGCCTTCCTCCCCGGTCTGCGCGCCACCCGCGGCTACTTCCTCCAGATCGCCTCGACGGCGGCCTTCGGAGCCGCGCCCATGATGAGCGCCTACTGCGCCTCCAAGGCCGGAGCCGAGGCATTCGCCCGCTCCCTGCGTGCCGAGGTGGCGCACGAGGGCATCGCCGTGGGCGTGGCCTATCTGCACTGGACCGACACCGACATGATCCGCGACGTCGACCAGCACGCGGTCCTGCGGGAACTGCGCGGCCACATGCCCGCACCAGCCCGCCGGGTCTACCCGGTCGACACGGTCGCCGGCCGGATGGTCCGAGGCGTCGAACGCCGCTCCGCCTCCGTCTACGCACCGCCCTGGCTCAGGCTCGCCCAAGCGGGACGCCCGTTCTTCCCCCTGGCCGTCGACCTGATGTCACGGAGAGAGCTTCCCCGCCTCATCCGTGCGCACGCGTTCGAGCAGACCGGTCTGCTCGGCCCCGGCGGCAGGATCGAGGAGACGGAACTCGGCCGGTCCACCGGCGATCCCGCCGGAGGCCGATCCGGCCGGTCTTGAGTGCGCGCGTGACCACGGGCGACACGAGTCCTACAGGCAGCGTGACGACGAGGGTGGGCTGACCATTCCGCGCATCCGGTTCAGGCCTGTCCGTTCCGCGCATCCGGTTCAGGCCTGTCCGCAGATCCGGTCCGGGCCCGGAGTCACATCCGGTCCCGGCCCGGAGTGATCGGCAGGCGTGTCCAGAACGACGGCCTGGGCCGTCCATGCCTCCTGGTCCCCGGGGACGTGCTCCTGGTCCCCAGGGGACGCCGCGCCCTCTGGCCCCGGGAGACGGCGGCCACGTCCCTTACCGGCGGCAGTGATCCACGTTCTTTCCGATGGCAGTGATCGCGGCCGATCGCGGCCACCGTACTCAACCGTACTCAGGTGACCGCGACCGGAGGGACGCCGGAACGAGTGTGGTGAGCCGTCCGCGAAGCCTGGTCAGGGGTGGCGGCGGCCGGCCCGGTCTCACCCACCCGTGGGCGTGGACTGCACGCTGTTGATCGTTTGCGTCTTCAGCGCGAGGTTCTTGTCCGCTGCGCTGCCCCAGGCGTAGACGATCGTGTTGCTGCCTGAGGGCAGATCGAGAGCTGCGGGCCCGATGGCGACCGTGTTCGTCCCGGCGAGTACGACGTCGGCCGAGACGTTGCCGGCAGCCACCTCGCCCTTCTGCTCCTGGGGGTTCACCAGCCCCTTGAACACGGGGCTGCCGTTCGCCCGAACATCCACGGCGGGGGCGGCGGCGACGTGTCGTACGGTGACCCGCGCCTTGCCCTCGGGGACCTTGGACGTGTCATTGACGAACGCGTCCAGGGCGGGCTTGCCGTCGGCCGTCAGGTGAGCGACGAGGGTGGCGTTCGCCCCTGCGGGGACGTTCACCGACTTCTCGATCGCGGGCGTGCCGTCGGGCGCCTCACCGTCCTTGAAGATCTTGATGTCGTACTCTCCGGCCTTCAGCTTCAGCGGGTCGGTCAACATCCCCGGGGCGAAGTCCGGAAGCAGCTCCTTGTCGCCCGCGTACACGTCCACCGTCAGGCCGGGCACCGCGTGCAGCACCGAGACCGTCGCCTCGTCGCCCCCTTCCTGGCTCGCGGCCAGCACGGGAGCCCCGGCGGTCAGCGTCAGCACGGCGGCGGTGCACAGCGCAAGGGCGGCACCGGCGGAATGGTGAGTCATGGCAGGTCCTTTGTGGTCGTAAAATCCGCGAAGTCCGTATGGGAAGTTCTTCGGAACACAGACGCGCTTCGGTTTCACGGTCCTCGACTTTTTCGATTCAGCCCGGGTGCGCCGCCCGCAGGCGTCGCACATGCTCTTTCGACGTGCATCGCGCGATCAGTTCGTCTGTATGCGCAGATGCAGGCGAATTCGCGTACGCGGCGGTACTGGCGTTCCCGGATTCCGGGGCTCCGCGTGATGTCCCACAGAATCCGGCGGACGGCACGGCACGGTCGTGGCGCCAAGAATCACGGGACGCATGAAGTGAAGCTGTCCGACTCCAGCTGTCGGCTGTGCCCTTTCGTATCCAGAAGGCGACATCGCTGCTGGCCGAGTCCGCGAAGGGCAACAGGAGCGGCAAGTCTTGCCCTCCAAGGAGAGTGCTCAGTTCCTGGCGGTCCCGGTCCGAGAGTGCGGAATCGACTCTGTCCAGGAGATCCCCGTACGGCGATCCCGGGCCGGGAGGCGTACTGATGGACAGGTACTCGTCGATCTCTCCCCCGCCGTACGACTCCACGAACTCGCGGTAGTCCGAAGGGAGTTCCAACTGCGCCGCGGCGGCGATCGCTTCCCATTCCACCGCGTCCCCTCCGGAGGCAGGCGGCGGGAGTAGCTGACGCAGGCGGGCGACAGCAGGCTGAGGCGTATCGGAGTTCCTTCCTCGTCCCCGTGGCGCGCCACTCTCGGTGGCTGCCAAGAGAGGTCAAACACGGGCGCCGGTGCGACTGCCGGCTGCGGTCCGAAGTGCTTGAGCTCCGTTCGGCAGCGCACGCGGCTGACACAAGGATTTCACTCGTCGGTAGGTGATGAGGCAGCAGGCCGGCCTGAGGAAGGCTTCACGGATGTCGGCCCGACGTTCCCAGCGGATCCTCAGGTGTCGGAAACCGTGCACTCACGCGAAACTCCGCTCGGCCCCCACCGGTAGGTGCCCAGACCGGTGCCATGCCGCGTTCCACGGCGGCCAGTCGCCGGCACGATGCCGCGATCGCGGACCTGGTAACGCTAGACCTCGTGGTCATAGCCACGGTCGGCAAACACAGAGTCGGGCTTGCGGCGTGGACGGCCGCCACGTCTGCGGACAGGCGAGATGGCGTCGAGCGGGGGCAGCAGCTGGGTGACGTCATTGCGGTTGCCGCCGGTCAGCAGGACCGCGAGCGGGGTGCCGTGCCCGGCGGTGGTCAAGTGGTGCTTTGAGCCGTCCCGGCCGCGATCGACCCGCGACGGACCCGTTGGCTCGCCCTTTTAGAAGTCGTTTCTTTTGGCGATTCAGTTCGTTGTGCTGGGCATGACGAGTCTTGCCGAGCGGTTGGTGCCGGATGAGTTGTGGGAGTTGTTCCGCAGGGTGGTGCCTGAAACGGTGGTGGTGCGGCCGCAGGGAGGCGGTCGTCGGCGGGCGGGGGATCGTGAGTGTCTGGCCGCGATCGTGTTCGTAGCCACGTCGGGCTGTACGTGGCGGCAGGTGCCACCGTTGTTCGGGCCGGCCTGGCCGACGGTCTACCGGCGTTTCGCCCGTTGGAGCAAGGAGCGGGTCTGGGCCCGTCTCCACCGGGTCATCCTGGATGAGCTCGGCGCTCAGGGGGGCCTGGACTGGTCGCGTTTCGCCATCGACTCGGTGAGTGTCCGGGCCCTCAAAGGGAGCTTTTGACCGGACCGAACCCGACCGATCGTGGCAAGAACGGATCGAAGATTCATCTCGTCACCGACCGGTCCAGCCTTCCGGTCGCGGTTGCCATCTCCGCGGCCAACACCCATGACAGTCTCGCGCTGAAGCCGCTGGTCGCGTCGATACCGCCGATCCGCAGCCGCCGCCCCGCCGCGGACGGCCCGACAAGCTTCACGGCGACAAGGGCTATGACTACCCTCACCTGCGGCGATGGCTCCGCTCTCGCGGCATCACGCCACGGATCGCTCGTCGTGGCATTGAGGTCTCACAGCGGCTCGGACGCCACCGATGGGCCATTGAGCGGACCATGTCCTGGCTCGCCGGCTGCCGTCGGCTCCCCTGTCGCTACGAACGCAAGCCAGAACACTTCCTCGCCTTCACCGCCATCGCGACCAGCCTCATCAACTACCGCCGGCTCCCCAAGTGACGTTCTCGTCGATGTCGCTGACGGCCATGGCCAGGCCTGCCTTTCTGGACTGGCGCGAGCGATGGTCAGGGCTGTCAGCCGTGCCGTGCGGCGTGGGTGTGGAAGTCGAAGAAGCCCAGACCATCGATCTTGCACTCGGTGTCGATCTCGTCGAGCGTCCAGCAGTGGTCGGAGTAGTCGTCGATGGCGACGCCGCCGGCTTCGAGGACGTGTGACAAGAGGGCGCGGATTTCGGCGGTACCGTCGATGTGGCTGGAGATGCTGACCAGCAGGGCCCAGGTCGGGCGGTGGCCGAGCGTGGAGTCCAGCAGGCGTATGTCCTCGGGAGTCCAGCCGACGTACAGGTGATCGTCCTGCTCGTCCATGAAGTCGATGAAGAGCTTTTCGTCCGACCAGTACCCGTTCTTGCCGGGCATCAGCCGGTCGAGCCGTGCGGCTGTCGCGGTCGACTCTCCAGTGGGGAACACGTAGACACTGCGCATGGGCAGAGCGTAAATGGCAGCGCAGGCTGTGACCAGGAAGTTTCGGCCCAGTCATGGGCTGTCTTCGTCGGTGGTGGCAGTGCGAGCGGCGACTTCGCTGAATGACGGCTGCCGAGGTCCACCGTTGAGGTACGTCATCGCCGACTGTCGCCAGCTTCACCCCCGCTAAGGACGCAAGCCAGAAGACCCCCTCGTCTACCGATGACTCACCAAGTGAAACAACGTTTTAGAGCTCCGACATGGGAGGAGTCGACCACGCGGCGGGGCCAGTCCAGCCGCAGGGCCGCGTTCGGCTCGGCCGGAAGCACCTCGTGCAGGTGCTGCCACACGCCGGCCTCGTTCCAGTGCCGCGGTCTGCGCCGGCAGGTCATGCCCGAGCCGAAGCCCAGCTCCTGCGGCAGGTACTCCCACTGGACACCGGTGTGCAGCACGTACAGGATCCCGGACAGCGCCTGCCGGTCCGGCAGCGGCTTGCGGCCCGGGTACCGGAAGCGCTGCTCACGCTGGGGCAGTAGCGGTTCCAGGCGCTCCCACAGCTCATCCGTCACGGTCCACGGCAAGTTCCCCACGCCGGGAGCAATGCTCAACTTCCACTCAGGGCACTGCTGTCAGAGCCGATCCACCTCAGTGTGCTAGTCGTTGTAAGCCTTGATCGGGACGGCCGAACTGGCGGCCTGCTCGATTTTCGCGCAGTGGGCTGCGCGGGCTTCCTCGTCGATCCGCGTCTCGAGTTCGGGGCGCAATCCGGTCCGGCCGTCGAGGCCCTCGCGCAGGATGTCGGCGTGGCCGGTATGCCGGAGGGACTCGCCGAGGACGTGGACCATGATGGCGAACAGGTTCGTGTCGGCATGAGGTTCCGGCCACCACGGCACGTGGCCGGGGGCGTCGAGGGGTAGCTCGTTGATCGTCGCGTCCGAGTGCTCCCACGTGCGCCGGTAGAACCCGATGATCTGATCGCGGGTCTCGTCCTCGGTCGCCCACAGATCGCTGCCGTCGGAGTCCTGCCACCGGGGCAGCGGTTCGGGGGAAGGGCGGTCGAAGACCTCGCCGAAGTACCTGGCCTCGACGGTGGCCACGTGTTTGACCAGGCCGAGGAGGTTGGTCCCGGTCGCTGTCAAAGGGCGACGGGCGTCGTATTCGGACAAGCCGTCGAGTTTCCAGAGCAGCGCCTTGCGGTCCCGCCGCAGTCTTCCGTGCAGGTTGTCTTTCGCGAATTCATCGATCATGCGGCATGAGCCTGCCATGGGCTGCGCGTGGCCTCAAGATCGCGTACGCGGTCCGCAAGGACTGGCGGAACCGAGGCCTGACCGCACCCGCCGCCCTGGACAGTACGAGGAACCTGTTCTTGCCCAGGGCGGGGGGCCTTGGACAGGTCCAGCGGCCCGTGATCGGTCTGGAGGGGCGTCACACGAGGTTGATGGCCAGTTCGAAGTCGTCGCCGCCGTGCCAGCCTGAGGAGAGGACCGCGCTGGGGCGAGCTGTGTTCGACCAGCCGTAGAAGTGCTCCCAGGTCACCTTGTCGCCGTACCAGTGGTCGTAGTCCGTCCTCGCGTATGCCTGAACGGACTTGCCGTCCGTCTTGGTGTCCCAGAGCTGCAGGTCACCCTTGACCTGCTGCTTACCGCCCTCGGTCTTCTCGCACTCCCTGTACTTGGCGCGGCCTCCGGTAATGGTGATCGTCTTCCAGGCGGAGCAGGAGGCGGCCGCCCTGGCCGTCGGCCGCTCCGAGGGTGTCGCGGTGGCGGCAGGGGCGGTGATCGTGCCGGCCGCCAGGGCCAGGCCGGCGAGGGTGAAGGCAATGCGCTGTCGTGACATCCGGATGCATCCTCTGCGTCGCACGAGGGACGAGCCCGGTTCGGCGTAGCTCGTCCATTGACGCGCCCTACAGTGCCGGGCTTTACGGTCCACAACGTTCTAATTGGGGCAAACTCACTCTTTGGGGAATCGGTCGCCGCAAGGGCGCGGCGGAAGACCAGGCGATCGGGCAGTGCCCGCTGTTCCAGGTAGGTGCGGGTGGCGCCCATCGACGCGGCGAGCGTGTGAAAGGTGACGGCGCGCACGTCGTCCAGGAGCTCCTCCGGCATGTGGTGGCCCACGCGGCTGACTGCGGTGCCGGCGAACATGCGGAGCTGTTCGGCGGTCGGCGGCCGCTGAGAGGGGTCCGCAGGGGTGGGCCGAGAAGTGGTGAAGGCGTTCAGGCTGGGGTCGGTGTCGATGAGGGCGAGCGGGATGACCAGCTCGGGGCGTTGTTCGGCCAGGGAGGTGGCGGCGCCGCCGCCGGAGTGGCCGACGACCACGGTGTGTTCGACGCCGAGTGAGTCCAGGACCGCGCCGGCCCGGCGGGGCACCTGGCACGGGGCGATGCGGGATGTCGTGCGCGGTTCGGCCAGGTGGGGTGTGGAGCGCCCACAGCGGTCCAGCCGGGGGGCCGGGGTCTCGATGGCAGGGTTTCGTCTCCCCGGCGTGGAAGCAGTCCGGGTAGGCCCGCATCCGGCCGTGACGCCGGTGGACCCGGAGGCGGCCTGGGCCTGGCACCGAATCGTCAGCGCTGGTGGTCCGACCCGGTCGAAGGGCTTGCGCAGAGGTCGGGTCGAGCCGTACGCGGCTGTGGGCCCGGTTCCGGTCGCAGCTCGGCGTGCCGCCCAAGCGCGCCGTGAAACTGGTCCGCTTCGACCACGCTGTCCGTCGCCTGGTCGGGGGTGAGGGCGCGGCCCGGTCGCTGCCGACATGGGCTGCGCCGACCGGTCCTCCTTGCGCCGGGATGTCAAGGCATTCACCGGGGGACCCCCGCGACCGTGGCCGACGAGCGGTTTCTCGCCGTCGACGACATCCCAGGGCCCGGCCGCCGGACGTCTGCGCCCTGGCCGCTGAACCTCCACCCTTTGGCCGCTGAACCTCCGCGCCCCTTACGTATCCAGGGCTCCGGCGCGGTCGTCGCCGTGCGGGGGCCAGCGAAGAGCCCCACCCCGTCCCGCCTCGCCCTGCCCGCCCCGCCCCGCTCGCTCCGTCCCACTCCACCTCGCCCCACCCCGCCCCGCCCCACCTCGCCCTGCCCGCCGTCCCACCCCGCCCCGCCATGGCCTGTATGGCGCACCGAGCTCTTCCTCTCGGGTGATCCCAGTGGCGCGCGTCCCGTGATCGCGGGTGTCTGGACGAAGGAAGCGCAGCAGAAAGCGGGAGACGATGGAGCGGAAGCACGAGCGCCTCGCGACGCCCTGGGCCGCCGGGGTGGCGGGAGTGGTGTTCGCGATCCTGACGGTCACGGCGATCGTCCTGGTACGCGTCGCCATGCCGAGCGGCGTCACGGGGTCCGGGGTGACCGTGGACGCGGGGCAGCGGAGCGCGGTGCGGACGGCGCTGGAGCTGGTCCCTTTCGCGGGGATCGCGTTCCTGTGGTTCATGGGGGCGCTGCGGGAGCAGGGGGGCGAGCGTGAGGAGAGGTTCGTCTCCACGGTGTTCCTGGGGAGTGGTCTGGTCTTCGTCGCCACGCTGTTCGGTGCCGCAGCGGCGGCCTGGAGCGTGCTCGACGAGGGGGGACAGGGCTCCGCCTTCGGCCGCGATGTCGCCTACGCCCTGCTGACCACCTACGCCATGCGGATGGCGGCGGTGTTCGTCATCACGACCTCGACCATCGGCCGCCGTCTCGGTGTCCTGCCGCGCCCGCTCGTCGCTGTCGGCTATCTGGCCGGCCTGACACTGCTCGTGGTGGGAGCGAACGTGCCCTGGTCGGAGCTGGTCTTCCCGGCCTGGGTGCTGATCCTCAGCCTGAACAGCCTGCGGGGCCGGCGTTCCGCCGGGTCACGAGCCGCCGCCTCGAACTGACCGGGCCCGGCCCCGCCACTCACTCGAACGGTCCGTTCCCCGTCGCTGGGGTGCTGCCGGGCGACGAGAGTGGCGCAGGGGGCTCGACCGGGCCGTTGGAGAGGACCGATCCCGTGGTGAGCATTGCCGTCGATCTGAACCGCTGTCAGGGGTACGCGCAGTGCGCGTTCCTCGCTCCGGAGATCTTCACCATGCACGGCGACGAGGCGCTGCTGTACGACCCGGACGCCGACGAGGCGCAGCGCGAGAAGCTGGCGCAGGCTGCCGCCGCCTGCCCCGTACAGGCCATCGTCGTCGACGCCCTGGACGAGCCGGCGGAGGCGGTGCCCGGTGCTGGGTGACGGAGCCTTGGAGCAGCTCAAACGCGAGGGTCGCATCGTCGTCGTCGGCGCCTCGCTGGCGGGCCTGCGGGCTGCCGAGACCCTGCGGGCCAAGGGCTTCGCGGGGTCGCTGACCATGATCGGCGACGAGCCCTGTGAGCCGTACGACCGGCCCCCGCTGTCCAAGGGGGTGCTGCTGGGCAGGGCGCGCGCCGACCGGACCGCGCTGCCCCGGCTCCGGTCCGTCGACGCGACCTGGCGGCTCGGCGTTCCCGCGACCGGCCTGGACATGGCCGCGAGGAGGGTGCGGCTGGCCGACGGCGACGAGGTGCCGTACGACCGGCTGCTGATCGCCACCGGTGTCCGGGCGCGGCCGTAGCCGCGCGAGGAGGAGGCGGAGCTCGACGGCGTCTTCGTGCTGCGGACCCGCGACGACGGCGCCGCGCTCGCCCGGCGGCTCGACGAGGGACCCCGGCGGGTCCTCGTCATCGGGGGAGGGTTCGCCGGCTCGGAGGTCGCCTCCGCCTGCCGCGAACGCGGCCTCCCCGTCACCGTCGCCGAACGAGGCGCCGCGCCCCTGGTCGGGGCACTGGGAGGGGTGGTCGCGGCGGTGGCCGCCGACCTCCAGCGCGAGCACGGTGTGGACCTGCGGTGCGGGGTCATGGTGACCGCCCTGGAGGGCGACGCCTCGGGACGGGTGCGCGCCGCGCATCTGTCCGACGGCTCCACCGTGGAGACCGACGTGGTGGTCGTCTCGCTCGGCGCCCTCCGCAACACCGAATGGCTCAGCGGTTCCGGGCTCGGGGCCGGACCCCGTGGCATCGCCTGCGATGCCGGCTGCCGGGCCTTCGACATCCGCGGGATCGTCACCGACGACATCTACGCGGCGGGCGACGTCGCCCGCTGCCCGCACCCCCTGTTCGGTTACCAGTTCCTGTCGCTGGAGCACTGGGGGAACGCCGTCGCCCAGGCCGGGATCGCGGCGCACAACATGCTGAGCGAGAGCGTCGACCGCCTGCCGCACATGGACGTGCCGGCCTTCTGGTCCTCCCAGTTCGGCGTCAACGTCAAGTCGGTCGGAGTACCGTCGATGGCGACGGAGATCCTGATCTCGCAGGGCTCACTGGCCAGCCGCCGGTTCGTCGGCGTGTACGGATACCAGGGGCGCGTCATCGGTGCCGTCTCCTTCGACCACGGCCGGTGGCTGCCGTTCTACCAGGAACTCATCGAGAGCACCGCTCCGTTCCCGCCGCAGTTCCCCACGGTCGACCGGCACGCGGACGGACAACGGCCGATGGACGCGGACTTCCCCGACCCGTCGGTCCCCAGCCACGGCCCCACCGTGACCCTCAGCGGATACTCGCCGGCCGACCGCCGGATGACGTTCACCCCCGCGCACTGACCCGTACGGCCGCAAGGACCTGCCATGACGCACACCCTGCTCCACCAGATCCTGGACTACGCCAACCGGGCCGACCCGTACCCGATCTACGAAGAGCTGCGGAGGACACCGGTCCACCACGAGGCCGACGGGCCGTACGTGATCAGCACCTACTACGAGATCCGCAGCCTTCTGCACGATCCCCGGATCAGCTCCGACGCCCGCAACCTGGCGTCCGGCAGCGGTGACCCGCCGGCGGAGCCGGCCTCCGAGGAGAGCGCCCTGCCGCCGGGGTTCCTACGGCTCGACCCGCCGGAACACGACCGGATGCGGCGCATGACGAACCGGCACTTCGGCCCGCCGCACTCCCCCCACCGGGTCGACGGCATGCGCCCGGAGCTCCACGACATCGTCGCCGGCCTCATCGACGGCCTCGGCGACCCGGGCCGTATCGACCTGGTCGAGGAGTTCTCCTACCCGTTCCCGGTGACGGTGATCTGCAGGCTGCTCGGAGTCCCGCGCGAGGACGAGGCACGCTTCCACACCTGGGCGGACACCCTCGCCGCCAGTCTGGACCCCGACCCGGACGCCGATCCCGCCGAGCGGGGCAAGGGCGCGGCCGAGGCCCGGATGCAGCTCGGCATGTACCTGGCCGGTCTGATCGAGGAGCGCCGCAGGAACCCCGGGGACGACATGCTCTCCCAACTGGCCGCCACGAGGAGCGAGGACGGCCGGATGACCACCATGGAACTGCTCAGCACGGCCGCGCTGCTGCTGATCGCGGGGCACGAGACCACGGTCAACCTCATCACCAACGGCATGCTGACCCTGCTGCGCAACCCCGACGTGCTTCAGCGCCTGCGCGCCGAACCGCGTCTGGCCGTGCCCCTCGTCGAGGAACTGCTCCGTTTCGAGCCGCCGGTGCAGCTGCTGCCACAGCGCACCACACTCGCCGACATCGAGGTCCGCGGCGTCACCATCCCCAAGGGCTCCACCCTCTGGCTGGTCCTGGCCTCCGGCAACCGCGACCCCCGGCGCTTCGAGAACCCGGACCGCTTCGACCCGGACCGCCCGGACATCCAGCACCTCGGCCTGGGCAGCGGCATCCACAGCTGCTTCGGCGCACCCCTCGCCCGGCTGGAGGCCCAACTCGCCCTGTCGGAGCTGGCCCGGAGGCTGGAGAACCCGCGCCTCCTGGAGGACCCGCCCCCCTACCGTCAGAACGCCGTACTGCGCGGGCCGCGCCATCTGCGGATCGCCTGCGACGGCATCCGACCTTAGTGCGACGTCCCACCTCTGCCTCGACCGGTTTCCGGCCGGCCGAGGCAGACGGGAGAGAGCGCACGGAGCCGAGTGTCAGCTCTCAATCCTCATGCGACACACCGAGGTCGTGGCGCATGGCGGTCCTCATGGCGCGGAGCATCTCCCAGACCTCGTACTGGGCCCGGGCCGCGGTCTCCGTCGTTTCGCCCGGTTCGGGAGCACCGCGTTCGAGGCGCTTGACCTGGCCGTAGACCTTGTTGAGGGCTTGATTGACGACACTCGCTCGCACGAGTACTTCTTCGGGGGCGATCATCTGTGCCTCGGAGTATCGATCGCGGTGCGCGTTCTTCGCCTCCTCGAGTGCGCCGCTGTCGGCCTCCTCCACGCCGCGTTCCCTCATGACGTGGAGGTGGCGGTTGAGTGCGGTGGTGAACTGCCGGGCATCCCGGTTGAGTTCCACATAGCAGGTGCGTCGCAGCGAACGGTTCTCGCGGACCTCCTCATGGTCCCGAACGAGCTCTATCTCCCGGCGCTTCGCCCGTTCGGAGCCGCGCTGGGTGAGGAGCGCCCCACCCAGGGTTCCTGCGACGCCTGCGACAGCGATGACGACTGAGCTGAGATCCACTGGTGTACCCCGTGTACTTCTTCGGCCTCGTGCCCGCTGCACACGGCCCGGGCCGTCAAGTCTGCCGCCCCTCGGCGCACCGAGGGGCGGCAGTACGCCTCGCCGGTGGCAAGGACTCTGCCCCCCTCATGACGGACTGCCGGGTGGCGGTCCTCGAACCCGGCGGTCGCCCGGGGACGGCCCTGCGGGACTTTCCGGACAGGCCCGGGGTCTGTCGGGCGGGTGGACACAACGGGCCGGACCGGTGGCAGGACCACCGGTTCCGGCCCTCGCGGGTGCCTGCTCGTCACATGGGCTCGGGGAAGATGTCGCTGATGCTCCAGGCGACGCTGAAGCAGGGGACGAGGGCGTCGGCCTCCTGCTCGGTGTCCAGGGTCTGGAGCGCGAGGATCTGGCTCATGGATGATCTCCTCTTTCTGTCGGGGTCGTATCGGTCGGTCACTGCGTCCCTCGGCACGGAGTGCGTGCCGCCGAGCCGAGGGGGTCGTGGGGGCCCGTGACGTCAGACGGCTGCCGGGAGCCGGGTACGTGTGGGGTGGGGCTCCGTCAGGAGCGGGCCGGCCAGCAGGCGGTGCAGGGTCAGCAGGACACCGGCCCCGCCACTGGACAGGTCGGCGGTGAACCGCTGCGAACCCGCTCCGAGGAAGCGGACACCGCGCCGGTACGGGACGGCGTACTTCAGCAGGCCGGTGGCGGCGCGCACGGCGTCCCCGCGGGCGGCGTCCGTGCCGGTGAGCTCGGCGTGCTCGGTCAGGAACCAGGTCAGTCCGGCCAGCCCCCGGTACAGACCCGCCTCCTTCGTGGCGCAGGAGACCCGGATGCCGGCGACCAGCCGCGGAAGTGCCGCGGCGCAGCGGTCGTCAGGCGCGGTGGCCGCGTAGCGGGTGAGCGCCGTCGCGAGACCGGCCGCGCCCGTGGCCAGGTACGGCATGGCGCGGGTGAGCCGCGCGTTGTCGGAGAGGGACAGGGCGCCGTCGTCCAGTGGAAAGGTCCTGTCCAGTTCCTGGTGGAGCAGCAACCGGCCCGCCTCCAGGAAGCGGGCCTCGCCGGTGTCGCGGGCCAGGCGGTGGAGGAAGAGGGCGAGCCCCGAGCGGCCGTGCAGCAGGCCGCGGGCGTCGTGCTCGCCGAGGGTGGCCGGCAGGTCGGGGGTGCGCAGCAGGCCTTCCCCCGCCGCGGCGGCCCGCTCCAGGTGGCTGCTCTCCCCGGTCAGCCGGTGCAGGGCGAGCCAGCCCAGGCCGACCCCGGCCCGGCCGCCGCCCAGGGTGCCGCAGGAGGCGGTGAGCGGGTGGCGGTCGGCGTCCCGGAGCAGGGAGACGGCCTCGTCCAGCCGGCCGAGGCCGGCCAGCACCCGGGCGATGCCGGCGGAGCCGACGAGCAGTCCGGGGGGCAGCGCGTCGCGCAGCGCCAGCGTGTCGCGGCGCAGCCGTTCGCCGATCTCCTCCGGCACCTCGGCTCCGGCGCGGTGCAGGGCGTGCACCACCCCGGCCGTGCCGTAGGCCAGGCAGACGTTGTTGGTCCGGAACGCCTCGGGCGAGGGCGGGAAGGCCCAGTCCGGCCGGTCGGCGTCGGCCGTCTCCAGCAGCCCCGCGGCCACCTCCTCGGCCAGCCGGGTGAGGCAGCCGCGGGGATCGGTGTCCAGCTCGACGGGGGAGGGCGGCCGGTCGGGGCCGTCCTGGCCCCGCGCCCGGTCCCCGGTCAGGTGGAAGGCGGTCGCCCGCTGCCAGAGGTCCTGCGGCGGAGCCACGTCCGCCAGGTCGCGGCGCAGCAGTGCGAGGTTGGCGGGCGCGTGCTCGGCGACCTCGTTGAACGGCGCCAGGAAGGCGAGTGCGACCGCCGACGTGCCGTACCGGTCCTGCAGCAGCGGATCGGTGTCGGCCCGGCGCAGGCCGGGCGGCGGCGTGAACCCCGGAGTGCCCATCCCGGACGGGGCCGCGGACAGCGCCGAGGCCGCCTCGAAGTCCACAAGACGGACCCCGCCCGACGGCGTGACCAGGACATTGCCCAGGCTGAGGTCACCGAACCGGTAGCCGGCGGCGTGCAGCCGCTCGAGCGAGGCGTCCAGCGCGGCGAGGAGCCGCCGGCACGTTTCGTGGTACGCGGCGACGGACTCGGCCGTGCGGTCGGCGCGGGCCAGCGGGGAGGACCGGCTCAGCCAGCCCACCAGCGGCTGTCCCGCGACGTACTCGGTGACGAGGAAGTCGTGCTCCCACTCCGTGAAGTGCTCCAGCGGTTCCGGGCCCACCCCGGGGGCGGCCGCGTGCAGTTCGCGCAGCACGTCGTACTCGTGCCGCAGCCGCTGCCGCGCGTCGGTCCCGTCGAAGACCAGACCGTTGTGGGCGCGGGCCTCCTTGAGGAAGACGGTGCGGCCGGTCCGCCGGTCGCGGGCCTGGTAGGCGCCGCCCGCGTTGCTCAGGCGCACCGCGCGGGTCACCTCGTAGTCGCGGATCAGGATCGGGCCCGCGTGCGGCTCCTCCTCCTGCTCGACGAAGGGGTCCGTGATCCCCGCGGGCAAGTGGAAGGCGGGCAGCCGCGAGTCCACGACCTCGTGGCCGAGGCCGTCGCGGATCGTCCCCTCCCGGGTGCCGTCGGCCCGGAGCCGGCTGCGCGCGCCGTCGAAGGAGCCGTAGCGGTAGTGGACCGTCCGCGAGTCGCGAAAGCGCCGGTCGGTGAGGACGTACGGCCCCTCCTCCCCGTCGAGTGCGTCGCGCAGGCGTTCGAGGAGCCGGCGGGTGGTCGCCGTGTCCGGTGGGTAGACGGCGCAGAACTTGCCCGCCTGGGCCCGCACGGCGTGCTTGTGATGGAGGAACAGGAAGAACAGCCGGGCGCTCAGGTGCTTGAACGGCACCCCTTCGGAGAAGCAGATCCCGGCGACCGTGTCGAGCACGTGCTGCGCCCGGTCCAGCCGCGCCGACACGTGGATCTTCCAGCCCTGCTCGGCGAGCCCGGCCCGCGGACCGCCCCACACCGTCCAGATGCCCTGGGCGGAGCCGCGTGTGCCCGGTGGCACCTCGCCGGGAGCGAAGCGCGGTCCGGGGTCGGCCACGCCGGCCAGCGGCAGGTAGTACTCCCGGTCCGCGAGCGCCTCGCCGAAGCCTTCGAGCACGGGATCTCCTCACAGGGTGGTGGTGGGCCGCCCCCACGGTCTCGCGCGCCGCACGCCAGGACCGGCAGGTGGGGAGGCGGTTCGGGCGGCGGTACGCGACCGGTACCGGTCTCCGGCACCTCCGGGGCAGCCCACAGGACCTGGCGGACGGCCACACGTCCGCCTCCGACGGGTCGGGTCCTCCGCTCCTGGTGGCGTCTTCTGCCGCCGGTCCCCGCCGGCCGCCCTCCGCGCCTCCGCCCGGAGCGGGCCGACGCGACCCCACCCGCCGGAACGGCGGCGGCGCCCCTGCCCGGATGCCGGGGGAGGGGCGCCGTGTTCGTTCACCGTGCCGGGGCCGTACGGGCGAGGGCGTCCCGAGCCGCTTCTTCGGCGATGGCGCGGTCCTCGGGGACCACGCCGATGCGGGTGCGGCGGTCGAGGAGGTCGGAGGTGTCGAGGGCGCCCTCGTGGCGGACCGCCCACACCAGTTCGGCGCCCGTGACGGGATGGCCGGGTACGACGGGCTCGGCCAGGGCGGGGTCTTCGAGCCCGAGGGCGTGGACGGCCGGGGCCTCGGAGCCGTAGCGCTGTACGAGGCGGGGCGGCACGTCGAGACCGGCGAGGGTCTGCGGGCGCGCCGCGCCGACGAGGGGGACGGACGCGGTGCGGCACGCGCCGGCGGCCAGGCCGCGGACGGCGACGGCCGCGTCGACGGCGTCCTGGGCCATGCGGCGGTAGGTGGTCAGCTTGCCGCCGACGACGGTGACGATGCCGTCGGGCGAGGTGAGCACGGCGTGCTTGCGGGAGATGTCGGCGGTGCGGCCCTCCGAGTCCCGGGTGTCGAGCAGGGGCCGCAGCCCGGCGAAGGCCCCGACCACGTCGGAGCGGCGGACGGTGACGTCGAGGGCGGAGCCGAGAACGTCGAGGAGGAAGCCGATGTCGGTCTCTGGGACCTCCGGCACGTCGGGGACGTCGCCGTCGACGGGCTCGTCGGTGAGGCCGACGTACACGCGCCCGTCGCCCTGGGGCAGGACCAGGACGAAGCGGTTCGTCTCGCCGGGGATCGGGATGTGCAGTCCGGCGGAGAGCCGGCCGAGGGTCTCCGACCGCAGGACGAGATGGGTGCCGCGCGAGGGCCGGAGGCGTACGTCGTCGATGAGGCCGCCCGCCCATACTCCGGCCGCGTTGACGACGGTGCGGGCACGGACGCGCAGCTCCTGGCCGGTGGTCTCGTCGCGCACCAGCGCGCCGTCGCCGTGGAGTTCGAGGGCCCGGGCGCGGGTGAGGACGCGGGCACCGTAGGCGGCCGCGGTGCGGGCGATCGCGGTCACCAGGCGCGCGTCGTCGGAGAGCCGTCCGTCCCAGGAGAGCAGCCCGCCGCGCAGGCCGACGGGGCGCAGGGCCGGCGCGAGGTGGCGGGTCTCGACGGCGGACAGCGTGCGCGGCTGCGGCAGCGTGCGGCGCGAGGTGCGGGCGCCGACGCGCAGCAGGTCGCCCGCGACGAATCCGGCGCGGGCGAGGGCGGCCTGGCCGCGGCTGACGAGCGGGGTGAGGGGGAGCACGAAGGGCTGGGCGCGGACGAGGTGGGGGGCGGTGCGCTCCATGAGGATGCCGCGCTCGACGGCGCTCTCGTGGGCGACGTCGAGCTGCCCGGACGCGAGGTAGCGCAGTCCGCCGTGGATCAGCTTGGAGCTCCAGCGGGAGGTGCCGAACGCGAGGTCGTGGGCGTCGATCGCGGCGACGCTGAGTCCGCGGGTGGCGGCGTCGAGCGCGGCTCCGGCTCCGGTGGCGCCGAGCCCGACGACGAGCACGTCGACGACGTCGCCGTCGGCGAGCCGGTCCAGTTCGCGCCGGCGCCGCTCGGCGTCGAGCGAGGAGCCGGGCAGGGCGGTGCTGCTCGTGGGGTTCATGGGGCGAGGGTCCTCTCCAGCAGGGTGCGCAGCTCTTCGAGGAAGGCGGCTTCGCTCAGTTCGGGATCGTTCTCGTCGGCCATGGTGCGCAGCGAGAGCGTGAAGGACTGGACGACGAGCAGCAGGGACCGGGCTTGCAGCTCGGGGTGGACGCGCCGTACGGAACCGTCCTCGTGCCCTTCGTCCAGCGCGGTGAGCAGGAGTCCGAGGAGGGCGTCCTGGCTGGCGCCCCGCCGGTCGAGGACGTACGGCAACAGCAGCTCGGGGTCGACGTCGAGGATCTTCCGGAACAGCGGGTGCGACCGGAACGCGGCGACTCCCGCCACCAACCCCTCGACGATCCGCTCCCGTTCGGGCCGGTCGTCGTCGACGGGCGGCATGGCGTCGGCGGCGACGGCGATCCATTCACGGGTCATCAGGTCGCCGACGAGCGTCCGCACGTCGGGCCAGCGCCGGTACAGCGTCATCCGGGACACGCCGGCCCGCCGGGCGACGTCGGTGAGGGTGGTTCGCCGTACGCCGACGGCGAGCACGCAGTCGCGTGCCGCGTCGAGGACGGGATCTGCGTCCGCATGGTTGTGACGAATGGGCGTCATCTGTCACAGTGTAATGCCAGTGCGGGCCGAGCGGCAGCGCCGTCCGTGAAACAGACCGTGAGGAACCTCTCGAAGTGGACATGTTGTGGAGCGGCTGGGGCGACCCGGCCAAGGCGGCGCCCCTGCCCGAATCGGTGACCGGCCTCCTGCGGGACCTGCTCGGCGTCACACCGCGCGAGAGCGGCCCGTCCACCCTCGCCGACATCGACGTGCCCGCCCCGGCACTCACCGACGAGGCGACGGAAGCGCTGCGCGCCGCCGTCGCCGCGCCCGACGGCCTGCGGGACGACGCCGAGAGCCGCATCCGGCACACCCGGGGCAAGTCGACCCCCGACCTCCTGCGCATCCGCGCCGGCGAGGTCGACGACATCCCCGCCGCCGTCGTGCTTCCCGGCAGCCACGACGAGGTCCTCGCCGTCCTGCGGGCCTGCGCGGAGCACGGCCTGTCCGCCGTCCCGTTCGGCGGCGGCACCTCCGTCGTCGGCGGCCTCGCGCCCACCACGAAGCGGCCCTTCGTCGCCCTCGACCTGCGGCGCCTCGACCGGCTGCTCGCCATCGACGAGGTGTCGCGCACCGCCACCCTGCACCCCGGCCTGCGCGGCCCGCAGTGCGAGGCCCTGCTCAACGAGCGGGGCTGGACGCTCGGCCACTTCCCGCAGTCCTTCGAATGGGCGTCCATCGGCGGATTCGCCGCGGCCCGCTCCAGCGGCCAGGCCTCGGCCGGCTACGGCCGCTTCGACGAGATGGTCCTCGGCCTGAAGGTCGCCACCCCCGAGGGCACCCTGTGGACCGGTCGCGCTCCGCGCTCCGCCGCCGGTCCCGACCTGCGCCAGCTCCTCCTCGGCTCCGAAGGCGCCCTCGGCGTGATCACGTCGGTGACCGTACGCATCCGCCCGCTGCCGCAGAAGCGGATCTACGAGGGCTGGCGCTTCGCCTCCTTCGAGGCCGGCGCGGACGCACTGCGCCGGCTCGCCCAGGACGGCCCGCGGCCCACGGTGCTGCGGCTGTCGGACGAGTCCGAGACCTTCATCGGACTGGCGCAGCCGGACGCCATCGGCACCACCGAACTCCCGCAGAACCCCGGTTGCATGGCCATCGTCGGCTTCGAGGGCACCGAGGCCGACACGGCCGCCCGCCGGGCCGCCGCCCGTGAGGTCCTCCTCGCCTGCGACGGCGAGTTCCTCGGCGAGGAGGCCGGCGACAAGTGGCAGCACGGCCGGTACAACGCCCCCTACCTGCGCGACGCGCTGCTCGACGCAGGCGCGTTCGCCGAGACGCTGGAGACGGCCGCCTTCTGGTCCGCGATCCCCGGCCTGTACACGGCGGTACGCGACGCGCTGACCCACGCCCTCACCGACGCCGGCACCCCGCCGCTCGTCATGTGCCACATCTCGCACACGTACGAGAACGGCGCCTCGCTGTACTTCACCGTCGTCTCCGCACAGGGTGAGGACGCCGTCGCGCACTGGGCGCCGGTGAAGCGGGCGGCGAACGATGCGATCCTGGCGGCGGGCGGCACCATCAGCCACCACCACGGCGTCGGCACCGACCACCGTGACTGGTACGCCCGCGAGATCGGTCCCCTCGGCATCCGCATGCTCCAGGCCGTCAAAGCCGAGATCGATCCGTCCGGCGTCCTCAGCCCCGGGGTCCTGATCCCCACCCGCTGAACCCCCTCGTCCCGAACCCCTTCCTCCTGAATTCCTTCTTCTGCCGCCCGGAGGCCAGATCCATGCGACAGTTCACCGCCGTCGTCAACCCCACCGCAGGGGGTTCCAGCGGCACGGCGAGCCTGCTCCCGCTGGCCCGGCTGCTGCGGGAGGCGGGCGCGCGGCTCGACACCGTCTACAGCCGCAGCCTGGAGCACGCGCAGGAGCTCGCCCGGGAGGCCGGAGCGAAGGGGCACGTCGTGCTCGCCGTCGGCGGTGACGGCATGGCCGGCACCGTCGGCGGCGCGCTCAGCGGCACGGACACGGTCTTCGGCCTGGTCCCCGCGGGCCGCGGCAACGACTTCGCCCGAGCCCTGGGACTTCCCACCGACGCCCCGGGCCTCGCCAAGGTGCTGCTCGACGGCGAACCGCGGGCCGTCGACACCATCGAGGTGGTCTCCGCCAAGCACCGGGGGACCCACGTCCTCGGCAGCGTGTACGCGGGTGTCGACGCGGTGGCCAACCGCCACGCCAACGCCTCCCGCCTGCTGCGCGGCGCGGCCTCCTACTACGCCGGCGGCCTCCGGGCGGTCCTCGCCTGGAAGCCGGCCGCGTACCGCATCACGATCGACGGAATCCGGCACGAGCGCACCGGCTACACCGTGGTCGCGGCCAACTCCGGCTTCTACGGCTTCGGGAGGAACATCGCACCGGGCGCACGCGTCGACGACGGCCTCCTCGACGTCGTGGTGATCAAGGAGGCGCCCAAGCGTCTCTTCTTCGCCATGATGAACGAACTGAAGACGGGCGCGCACGTGAACCGTCCCCAGATCGAGATCCTGCGCGGCAAGCAGGTCCGCATAGAAGCCGACCGGCCCCTCCCGTACGGCGCGGACGGCGAGGTCGACGCGACCCTGCCGGTGACCCTCACGGTGCGGCCCGCGGCCCTCCGCGTACTGGTCTGACCCCGGCTCGGAATCGCCCCTGACCAGCGCGGACGCCCGATGTCAGGGGCCGCCCGGCGCCCCGGGGCCGCGCACCCCGGTCAGGTGAGGACGTTGACGGCCCGGGCGACCACCAGGCCGAGGATGAGCAAGGAGACGAGGGACTGGACGCCCATGGCGATCTTGGCCCAGGGCGCCAGGGGCATCACGTCGGTCGGGCTGAACGCGGTGGCGTTGGTCAGGGCGAGGTAGAGGTAGTCGACGAAGCGGGGCCGCCAGCCGGCGCTCGCCACTTCGGGGTTGAGCTGCTGCGGGAAGGCGAGCGCGGGTGTGCGGGGCATGTGGTGGGCACGGGCCGCCGCCCCGCCGCAGTCGAGCTCGAAGTACAGCAGGGAGAAGGCCAGGACCGTGCAGGCCCACACCGTGCCGCCGCTCTGCAGCAGGCTGGTTGCGGAGGCGGTCTCCTTGCCGCCCTGGAGGATGTCGTCGACCAGCTGGGCGGTGGACCAGACGGCGCTGAGCGCGAGAACGCACACCAGGGCGATCGACATGGTGCGCAGCACCGTCGAGCGCCGGTCGATCCGGCCCGGGTCGCCGGCGATGAGCGCGAGCAGGAGCAGTCCCTCGACGGCCGGGAACACCCAGCGAGGCGCGAGGCGGAGGTCGTCGGGGAGCAGGACGGTCAGCAGCATGGCGACGACGACGGCCGTGGCCATCGGCCAGCGTGCCTCGCCGAAGTCCTCGTCCCGGCTCGGGCTCGCGGTTGGCTCGGTGATGCGTCCGGTCACGATGGCGGCCCCTACGGTTCGAGTGCGGAGCGGTTGTCGCCGTCCTGCCTCGGAAGGTATAGCGGTCCGGAGAACTTCGATCGCGGACCGGCACACCCCGGACCCGGAGATCTCAGCCTCTGGGGGACATCGGTGTGCGGGGTCGTCGGAACAGGGTAACGTCCTTGTCATGTTCTTCCAGACTCCGATTCACGAGTGAGAGCGTGACGGGCCCCCGCTGACGTCCTTCGACGTCGCCGCCCGTCGCCCCACCGATGAATCCGTAGATCCCTTCACATCACCACCGGGAGAACCCGTGACCGACAGCAAGAACATCAACAACCCCGTGGGCCAGGGCGGCGGCCAGCGGAAGAAGCTGTCCCGCGCCGAACGCCAGAACAACGGTCCGCACCGCAACCTCGACCGCCAGAACGCCGCCGACCGGAAGGCGGATCTGGTGCGCAAGATGCGCGAGAAGACGGGCGTGGCGGAGAGCGCCGGGCAGACGGGCGACGACACCGCACAGAGCTGACGCACCGCCGCCGCCGTCGGGCGGCACCGCAAGGGGGCCCGGACCGCGACGCGCGGCCCGGGCCCCGCTGCCGTACCGGGACTCTGCTGCCGTACCGGGCGCGGCCGGTCCCGCTCAGCCCTCGGCCGGCCCGCCGGACCTGCGCGGCGGGGACCGTGGAATGCGCGGTGCACTCCGGCATAGGAGCCTGGTGGTGTGGTGAACCCGAGGAAGGCGGAGACCGGCGAGTACCGGCGGAGCTGGCTGAGCGGGGCCCCGCCGCCCCGCTGGGTGCGGATCCTGCCCGTGCTGCTGCTCGTCGGGGTCGGAGCGGCCTCCCTCACCGACTCCGTCCCGGTGGACATCGGCTTCCTGCTCGGCGCGGTGCCTCCCCTGGCCGTCCTGGCCTACGGACCAGTGGCCACGGCTTTCCTCGGCGCCACGACCATCGGGCTGCTGACCATTCCCTCCTTCCATCTGAACCAGCCGGGCAACACCGACCTCTTCACCCTCGGCTTCGTCGCGACCCTGAGCATCTTCGTCTCCTTCGTCCGCGGGCGCCGGGACGAGCAGCTCGACCTGGAACGCACCGTCGCCGAGACGGCCCAGCGGGCCATCGTCCCGGACGTACGGCGGCGGGTCGGGCCGGTGCGCTGCGCGAGCCTGTACCGCGCCGCCGAGCGCGGCACGCTGGTGGGAGGCGACTTCTTCGACGTCCGGGCCGGCCCCCACGGGGTGCGGGCCGTCCTCGGCGACGTGCAGGGGCACGGTCTGCCGGCCGTCGCGACGGTCGCCTCCATCCTGGGGGCGTTCCGCGAGGCCGTGCTGGACGACGTGGACGCGGACTCGATCGCGGCGCGGCTGGACCGCAGGCTCGTGACCGACTCGGCGCGGACGGAGCACGCGGAACTCTTCGCCACGGCCGTCCTTCTGGACTTCGCACCCTACGGACGTGAGGTCCGCGTCCTGGCCTGCGGCCATCCGCCGCCGGTCCTGCTGCGCGGCGAAGCCGTGAGCACCCTGGAACTCGACTCCGGACCGCCCCTGGGACTGGGCCTCGCCGACGTCGTGCGCGGGACCGCCGCGACGGTGTCGCTGCTGCCCGGCGACCGGCTGCTCCTGGTGTCGGACGGTGTCCTGGAGGCACGGGACGCCTCCGGCGCGTTCTACCCCTTCGCCGAGCGCCTGGCCGGCATGACCGATGTCGGCCTGGACGAGCTGCCCGACGAGATCTGGGCCGACCTGAGCCGCTTCGCCCCCAAGATCCAGGACGACGTCACCCTCCTGATCCTCACCCTGGACACCTCGGGGCCGGGCTGACGGGACAGAGCCCGCGGGGTGCGCGAAGGCGCGGGCCCTGGCCCACCCGGCCGGGGCGGGCGAGGCGCGGGCCCCGGGCCCGCACGGCCTGCTCGAAGTCGCGCGGCCAGGCCTCCGGGCCCCCGCGGAAGCCGCTCGCGAAGGGGACGTCGCTTCGACCCCCGGCGCGGGCCCGGGGTTCCCCGGACCGCACCGGCTGCCGTGTGAGGGGCTGGATCGCGCCATCCGCGAACGGGACCCGCACGTGACTTCCGGGACCGGGGGGACACCCCTATGCTCCTGCGTCGGACGCATGGTTACCGGCGGTAAAGGGGTTGGGGCATGGACCGTACGGGCACCTCACGACGCACCTTCGTGGCCGGCGTGGCCGCCACGACCGGAGCGGTCGCCGTCGGAGCGGTCGCTCCCGGCGCCGTACCCGCCGCCGCCGCGGAGCCGTCCGCGCCGCAGTCCGTGGCCGTTCTCGGCGGCGGGGTCGCGGGACTGACCGCAGCCCACGAACTGGCCGAGCGCGGCTTCCGCGTCACCGTCTACGAGCGCAGGGCGCTGGGCGGCAAGGCACGCTCCATGGACGTACCGGACAGCGCGCGCGGCAGCCGGCGCCCGCTCCCCGCCGAGCACGGCTTCCGGTTCATCCCCGGCATCTACCACAACCTCCCCGACACGATGCGGCGCATCCCCTTCCCGGGGAACGCCAACGGAGTCTGGGACAACCTCGTCGCTCCGGCCGAGATGTCCTTCGCCCGCACCGGTCGCGAGGACCTGCGCATCCCGCTCCCCTGGCCGGGACACAGGCCCGCCGAGCTCACCCTCGACGAGATCCGCCGCGCCCTGACCGCACTCCTCGACACCGCGGGCTCCCTCCCGCTCCACGAGGCCGCGTACTTCGTCAACCGCTTCCTCGTCTTCCTGACCAGCTGCGACGAGCGGCGCGACGACACGTGGGAACGGACACCCTGGTGGGAGTTCCTGCGGGCCGAGCGGATGAGCTACGACTACCAGCGCGTCCTGGCAGTCGGGCTGACCCGCAACATCGTGGCGACGAAGGCCGAGGAGGCCAGCACCCGTACGGTCGCCACCCTCCTGGAGGCCTTCGCCTTCAACGCCTTGGGGCGCGGTGCCGACGGGCCCCTCGACCGGATCCTGAACCTGCCCACCAACGAGGCCTGGATCGATCCCTGGGCGGCACATCTGACGAGCCTCGGGGTGGAGTTCCGGATCGGCTGGACCGTGAGGGAACTGGCCTACGACACCGGCTCCGGGCGGATCGGCGCGGTCGTCGTCGAGGATCCCCAGGGCGTCCGCCGCTCGGTGACCGCCGATCACTACGTCTCCGCGATGCCGGTGGAGCACGCCCGGAGGACCTGGAGCGCGGCCCTGCGGGCGGCGGATCCGCAACTGGCGCGGTGCGACAGGCTGGAAACGGACTGGATGACGGGCATCCAGTTCTACCTCACCGAACACGCGCCGCTGCTCGCCGGACACGCCAACTGCATCGACTCACCGTGGTCCTTGACGGCCATTCAGCAGGCGCGCCACTGGCCGTCCCGCGACTTCCCCGCCGACTACGGCGACGGAGCCGCCGTCGACTGCCTCTCGGTGGACATCTCGGAATGGGACCGCCCCGGCATCCTCTACGGCAAGACGGCCAAACAGTGCACCCGTACAGAGGTCGCCCGGGAGGTCTGGGCACAGTTGAAAGCCGCGTTCAACGAGACCGGTCGTACGGTCCTGAAGGACAGCGCACTGCACTCCTGGTTCCTGGACCCGGGAGTCGACGGCCTCGGCACGCCGAACCCGACCAACGAGGACCAGCTCCTCATCCATCCGGTCGGCACTTTCCACCACCGACCGAAGGCCGCCACCAGGATCCCCAACTTCTTCCTGGCCGGCGACTACGTGGCCGTCGACATCGACCTGGCGACGATGGAAGGCGCCAACGCCTCCGCCCGCCAAGCCGTCAACGCCCTGCTCGACCGGACGGCCTCGCCCGCCGCACGCTGCGAGGTCCGGCCCCTCTTCCGGGCCCCGGAGCTGGAGGGACTCAAGCGCCACGACCGTCTGCGCTACCGGCTCGGTCTGCGGAACGCGCTCGACGTGGGCTGAGGCCGGGGGCCGACGGACCGGGCCGGGCCCACCGCCGGCCGCGAGGAACCTCGACGGCCGGCCGCGAGAAACCTGGACCGCCGGTCACGAGAAACGCCGACCGCCGCCCGCGAGAAACGGCGACCGCCGCTCACGCGAAACGCTCGGCCGGGGAACCCCGGCCGAGCGTCTCGCACACACTGGGGGGCGTCAGCCCTGTGCCTGGAACGTCACCTCGCTCACGTCCCAGAGGAACTCGCCGCCCAGCGGATTCTCCGGCCATTCGGCACGGAAGTTCCGGACGAGGAACTCGACCATCCCGCAGTCGTAGCGGCTCCACAGCATGTCGTTGCGGTGGTAGACCACGACGGGCCACTTGGCGGGATCGTCGTCCGACGCGTCCCAGCACAGCATGTCCGCGGTGGCGGAGACCCCCCAGGTGATCAGCACCGGGGAAGTGCCCTCCAGCTCGGGAGTCTTCTCCTCCGTCTCCCAGTCGGCCTCCGCGTTCGCGGTCTCGATCACCATGCCGTCCCGCGGGGCCTGTTCCAGCGGCACCTTGGGCTCCGGCCTGCCGATCGACAGGTAGTTCTGTACCGCGCCGGCCCCGTACACCTCGATGAAGCGCCGGAAGTCGTCCGGGAACGGCTTGCCCCACGACGCCGCGAGGGCGGTCCAGTCGACCGTCGTGTCCCCGTCCTTCGGCGGCGGCATCAGCCGTCGCAGGGCGTCCAGGTCGGTCGGCTCACTCATCGGTGCCTCGCTCCGTTTCCGTGCGGTCCGCTCCGGTGCCCGTCATGGGGTGCTCCCCGTGGGTACCGGCGAACCGCCGCTGCTCTGTGTGCCGAGATTGTCTCCCGTGCTGAGCGTGTTCGGGATGAACACCTGGAAGTTGATTCCTACCGAACCATCAGGATTCACGCCGTACGCCGACATATCGTAACCGGTCGGCACCGTCCTGTTGCCGTCGTAGCGGGGCGACACGGTGTACATGACGTCCTGGCCCGCCATCACGGCGTTGTAGACCTGCAGTTCGTACGCCCTCATGTGCTCTTCGCCCTGCGTGGAGCCGATCTGCTTGGCGTTGGCACCGCGAGCGCACGGGGAGAGGTTCGCCAGGACGCCCTTGCCCGCCAGCTTGTTGCCGATGAGGTGGCACGCGTTGACGTTCTTCTGCGCGTCGAGGCCCTTGCCCTTGGCGTAGTCCTGCGCCCACTCGTATCCCGGCGGGTTGGAACCCACGCCGGTTCCCTTGTTCTTGCTCAGGTACTCCTTGGTCAGGCAGGCCTCGGCGGCCGTGGCCCGGTTGCCGTTGGCCGCGTCCCGCTCGCCGTACTGGATCCAGCCGTCGCCGCAACCCGAACGGTCGTCGTCGCTGTCGGGCTCGGGCTGGGGCCGGGGCCGGGGAAGGCGCTGCGGGTCCGGTGCGGGCTCGTCGGCGGTGTCGTCCCGGGAGGCCTCGTCGATCCGGTCCCGGACCTCGTTGACGACGTACTCGACCGCCGCGGCGACGGCGATGACGGCGACGACCACCACGACCGCGGCGACGAAGGCCACGGCCACCGCGGGGATCGCGAGGGCGAACCAGTGGCCGTCGATCTCGACGTTGCTGATCGGGTTGCCGCCGGTGAAGGCGTAGCGGTTGCCGGTGAAGGGGTCGCTGCCCAGGCCCATGTCGGCCAGGGCTCCGTTGTACATGTCCCGGCTGGTGAAGCGGTTGAGCCCGGGGTCGTAGTCACGGAATCCCATGTCGTACGTACCGGACCCGGCGTCCCACCGCTTGGCGCTGTAGCGGTAGGAGTTGTACTCCTCCTTCGTCGGGTCGGAGGCGTCCGGCTTGTCGATGCCGGTGAACTCCGACGAGTCGTCGTTGCCGTAGGCCGTGTAGCCGTAGGTGGCCTTGGTGTCGCCGCCGGCGTCGGTCAGCGTCTCGACGTCCGTGTGGCTGTTGTAGCCGTAGTAGGCGTCCTCGGTCGTCCCGTTCTCGTTGTGCTTGACCTGCGACAGGCGCTGGCCCCACGGGCTGTACTGGTAGGACTTGGTGAGCTTGCCGGCCACCTCCTCGGTCAGCACCTCCTGGGAGAGGCCGAGGTAGCGGTAGTCGGTGGTCTTGCCGTCCGCGGTCTTCGACGAGGTGCGGTCGAGCGGGTCGAAGGTGTACTTCGTCGACTTCATCGCGCCGGAGCCGTCCCGCTGCTGGGACTCGACGACGTGGTCGAAGCCGTCGTAGACGCTGCGCGAGACGATCTGACCGTCCTGGGACGTCGACTCCTGACGACCCAGCGGGTCGTAGTTGAAGGAGGTGACGGATCCCGCGGTGGTCGACGTCTGGAGCCGGTTGCGGTCGTAACGGAAGTCCGTCGCGGTGCCGCCGACGGTCTGCTGGACGACGTTGGCGTTGTCGTCGTGGACGTACGCCTCCGTGGCGGCGCCGTTGCCGGTCTTCACCGACTTGGCGATCCGGTCGACCGGGTCGTAGGTGTACGCGGTGGTGGACTCGAGGTACGCCGAGTGGTTGTCGGCGTTCATCTTCTTGGACGCGTCCTGCGCCTTGTTGCCGTTGGCGTCGTAGGCGTAGGTGTGCGAGGCCACCAGCGTGCCGTCGGCCTTCTTCTCCGCGCTGGTCCTGACCGCGCCGTCGAGGAAGTAGGCGAAGTCGACGGTGTTGCCGTTGTCCTTGGTCTCCCGCAGCGACTCACCGCGGTCGGTGTAGGTGTACGAGGTGACCTTGGGGTCGGCGTCCGTGGGCGAGGTGCCCACCGAGACCGTCTTGACCTTCTCCCTCAGGTCGTAGGTGTACTTCGAGTACTGATCGGGGTGGGTGATGCTCTCGGGCTGGTCGTTGGCGTCGTACGTGTAGGCCGTGCTGGTCTTCTGCCGGCCGGCCAGGGTCTCGGTGATCCCGGACACCCGGTTCAGACCGGTGTAGGAGATCGTGTACGTGTCGACCTCGGCGCCGGACGACAGGTCGTCGATCAGCGAGAGGTTGTCGTTCAGGTCGTAGGCGTAGCGGAAATGGTGCTTCTCCGCGTCGATGTCACCGGTGAGGTCGCGCACCAGCTTGACCCCGTCGGCCACGACCTTGCCGTCGGCGGCCTGGAACAGCTCCAGCTTCGCCGCGTTGCCCTGGGCGAAGTCGTACGTGCCCAGGCTGACCCAGGTGCCCGCCGCGGTGGACTGGTCGACCGTGCGGTCGGTGCTGCCGGCGGCGTGGGCGACCTTGTACCTGGCGGTCTTGCTGGCGCCCGCGACCTGCGGGAACTTCACGTAGGCGGTGTACTTGCCGTTCTTCGGGATGTTCAGCGTCCAGGAGTACGCGTCCGTCCCGGCTCCGGCCGCGTGCACGCGGTGGTCGAAGCCCTGCTGCCCGGTGAGGTTCGCCGTGGTCCAGGTACCGGTGGAGGCGGTGTGCTGGGCGTCGGAGTTGTCGACGAGCGGCACCGCGGTGCCGACCGGCACGCCGTCGTCGGTCTTCTCCTTCAGCTTGCCGTTCGGGTAGTAGCTCCAGCCCATGGTGCGGCTGACGGACCCGCCGGCGGAGCTGAGCGTCCTGGAGGTCTGCAGCCCCAGGTCGTCGTACTCGTAACTCGTCCGGATGTCCCACGGGTCGGTGGAGCTCTTGGTCCACCCGTTGTCGTAGTAGGTGAACTCGGTGTCGTTGCGGACCGTCTGCCCCTCCGAGGGGGGCTGCGAGGTCCGGGTGACACGGCCGGCCGCGTCGTAGAACGTCCGCGTGTAGACGTTCGGGTCGTTGTGGCGGGCGTCCGAGGGGTCGTACGGCAGGTACTGCTTGACCGGCCGGTTCAGCTCGTCGTACTCGGTGCGGCTGGTGAAGTCGTCGGCGTTCGCCGTCTCCGTGCCGCGCGGGGTGATGACCCGGGTGGCGTTGCCGACCTGGTCGTACTCGTAGCGGGTGGTGCGGTACGTGGTGCCGGCGCCGGAGCCCGAGTGCGGAACCCTCTGCTCGGTCTTGCGGCCCCGCTCGTCGTAGGCGGAGTAGGTGGTGTTGCCGTCGGGGTCCGTGTCGGCGACGACCAGCGCGTCCTTGTCGTAGGCGCGGCGCGTCACGTTGCCCAGCGGGTCGGTGACCGAGGTGACCCGGTGCTCCAGGTCGTAGGTCATCTTCGACGAGAAGTCGTCGGGGTCGGCCGTCCGGTTCTTCTTCGGGTCGACGACCTTGACGTTGTTGCCCACCTCGTCGTACGTGTACGTGATCTTCTCGCCGAGGGCGTTGACGACCGAGGCGAGCTGGTAGATCTCGTCGTAGTTCTGGGTGGTGGTGTAGTCGTCCGGGATCCCGGGCGTGGCCACGCCCTTCGGCTCGGTCGTGGTCTTCAGGTGGCCGGTCTTGTCGTAGGAGTAGACCGTCCGGCGCAGCGGCGCGGTCGGCGTGTCCTGCGGAGAGGTGGCCTCGGTGAGCTGGTCGGCCGCGTCGTAGACCGCCGTGGAGACGGCACCGGTGGGCGCGATCGCCTTGGTGACGTTGTCGTTGGCGTCGTAGTCGGGCGCCGGAACGGTGATCAGGTCACCCGCGGCCTGGTCCCTCGGCGCCGTCCTGATCAGCGGCCGGCCGTATGTGTCGTACGTCTGCGTGGTGCGGTGGCCCAGCGGGTCGGTCGTCCTGGTGACCTTGCCGCGCACGTCGTACTCGTAGCCCATGCTGTTGCCGAGGGCGTCCGTGATCTTCGCCGGGTAACCGGTCGGCGTGAACTCGCTGTTGACCGTGGAGTGGCCGTTGGCGTCGGTGGCCTTGGTGAGCTGGCCGTGGGTGTCGTACTCGTACGTGGTCGTGTAGTCGCCCGCGGTGGGCGTCGCGACGCCCTTCGGGTCGGTGACCGTCTTCAGGTTGCCGAAGGAGTCGTAGCCGAACTGCCAGGCGCGGCCCTCCGGCGACGTCTTGCGGTACAGGTCGGAGGAGTAGCCGTCCAGTCGTTTGACGTACTCGAACTTCTGGGCGTCGGCCGGGTACTTGCCGGGCGCGCAGTCGCTCTGCGGCGGGACCCCACCCTTGTTGTGCTCCGCGGTGCGCTTCCACAGCGGGTAGCCGGTGAGCGGGTCGTAGCAGTACGCGGTGACGGCCCCGTTGTTCTCCTCCATGTACGTGACGTTGTTGTCCGCGTCCCACGCCAGCTCGGTCTGCTGCGACTTGGCGTTGACGGACCGCACCGGGCGACCGAAGTCGTCGGTGACGTACGTGGCGTCGTGGCCCTCGGCGTCCGTGACCACCGTGGACGTGAAGCGGGTGTCGGTCGTGTCCGCGGCGTAGGCGAACCGCGTGGCGCCGCCGATGCGGTCGGTGATGGACTGGGTCCACCAATGGTACTTCGGGTCGTCGCCCTCGCTCGGGTGGTAGTAGTCGAGAGCGGTGGCGTTGCCGCGCGGGTCGGTGATCCGGACCAGCTTGACGTTCTTGTTGCCCTGCTCGGCGTCGTACGTGAAGCCGAAGACCTTCGGCTGGGACGAGCCCGCGCCGTCGGTCAGCTTGGTGAGCAGTCCCTTGTCGGAGTACTCGAGGGTCAGCTTGCGGCCCGAGACGTCGGTGACCGTCTTCAGGTGGTCGACGATCTTCGGGCTGTTGGTCTCCGCCTTGGTGTAGTAGGTGGCGGTGAGCGTCTGCCGCCCGGCGGGGTCGGTGATGTACGTGAGGAACTTGGTCGGCTTGTTGTTCGACTTGCGTTCCTCGTACGTGAACGTCTGGGTGTTGCCGTTCTTGTCGACGACGGAGGTCTGGTAGCCGTCACAGCCGAACAGGAACCGGGTGCCGTCCGGACGCGTCAGGGTCCAGGCGTCCGGGATCGGGTCCTTCGCCGGGGTGCAGTCGAGACCCGGCTTGGCCGACAGCCGGAAGTGGACGCCGGCCGGCGCCTTCCACGAGCCGTCCGCCTGTACCCGGAACACGTGGGTGGTGCCGTCGCCGTCGGGCAGCCGGACCTCCCGCGGGTTCGGGTTCGGGTGGAAGTCCAGCGGGGCGCCGAGCCGGATCGGCCCCGCGGCCTGCACGGACCAGCCGTGACCGGCGACGGTGTCCGAGGTGTCCTGGGTGTTGTAGGCGAAGCGGACGAAGGTGTTCAGGCCGCGGCCCGGGTTGCTCAGGGCGTTGTACTGCCAGACGGTGTTGCCGACGGCGGTGTTGTTCATCAGCGACGAACCAGCGCCGGTGTTCTTGCCGTTGTACGAGGAGAACTTCTCCAGACCGAGCTGGTCCGAGGTCGGGTCCTCGACGGTGACGTTCATCCGGAGCCCGGCCGGACCGCCCGTCCCGGACAGCCAGGTGCCCGCCGCCGTGTCCCGGACGTCCCAGGTGAGGACGTACTCCGTGCGCTTGCTGCCGGAGCCGGAGTTGACGGGTGCGCGGAGCCGGGCCTGCAGGGTGACCGAGTCCCCGGGCAGCAGATCGGCGGGCAGGGCCGTCTGGAGCTGGTTGCCGCCGGTCGTGGCGTCCGTGCCGTCCGGGAGCGCCCACCGGTAGCTCAGGGCGCGGGTGCCGGCCTTCCAGACGGACGTGGTGGTGTTGGTGAGGGTGAACTCGACGGTGTGGTCGCTGTTCGGGGTGATCCGGGCCGGGGTCTGCGGCGCGTAGTAGGTCGACTCGGTCGTCGAGTCGATGTACGTGACCGCGATCCTGGGCCGCAGGCGCTGCTCGGTGCCCTCGGAGGACAGGAACAGGGTCCGCTCCTGCTGCGCGGCCTCGTCGGCCATCTTGAGGACCACGCCCCGCTGGGACGACGGGGTCGTCACCCAGGACTGCGCGAGCGAGGTGACCGTCCAGTCGTGCCGCGACGGGTCGTTCGTCTTGGCCCCGGTGTCACTCGCGACGGCGCCGAAGTCACCGCCCGCGGCCGCCCAGTTCGTGGCCGCGTCGGCCTTGACCCAGGTCGCGCCGGCCTCGTCGAAGTCCCGCGTCAGCGGACGGAGTTCGTAGACCGCACCGGCGGCTTCCGTGGAGGTCTGGGTGCTCCACAGGCGCACGTCGGCCTCGAGGACGCGCGCGGTGGCGGGGATGCCGAGGGCCGGGAACTTCAGCACGGCGCGGGTGTCGCCGTAGGTGACGGAGTTGTTGCCGACGCTGAGCCAGTTCTTCGGGCCGCCGTCGTCGATCGTGTCGAGGAGGGACGTGGGCCGGGCGGAGGACAGGGTGGTGTCCTGCGTCGCGTCCAGCACCTTCGTCGTCCGGCCCGCCTTCGGCAGCCGTACGAGCCGGCTGGGGGCGGCGAGGACCTGCCCGTCCTTCGTCTTGACCGCGACCATGTAGTAGTACGCGCGGCCGAACGGGTCGGGGTCGTCGGCCCTCGTCGGCACGGCGCTCGTGTCCGTGAACGAGGTCACCGTGGACGCGACGGGCGCGACGAGGGTGGCGGCCGACGGGGTGAAGGCCTGGGTGACGGAGCGGTGGACCTGGTACTCGGCGATGTCGTCGCCGGTCACGATGGGGTCCGGGTCCTGGTAGGCCGACCAGGTCAGCTCCGCGCCCGTGTCGTGGACGGTGGTCGGGGTCGCGAGGTCGACGCCCTGACGTCCGAAGGTCATGACGAGGCGCGGGTAGTGGGCGGTCTCGCCGCCGTACCCGTACTCGCTTCCCTCGTACCGCGGTCCGCCCTTCGGGCCGTTCGCGGACTCGTCACCGGCCTTGATCACGAAGCCGTTGTTCGTGTAGGTGCCGTCGATCCACTGCTGGACCGTCTTCGTCACCGGGAAGGAGTGCCAGGTGTCGAGCTCGCCCGGCTTCTTGGTGACCACACCGCCCTTGGTGAACCGGACGGCGTCCGCGATCACCGACGTGCTCGTCGAGGCCGGACCGTCCCCCAGGGCGATCTTGCCGAGCGTGCCCGCCTTGAACGGATGCGAGCCCAGGGTCTTCCACACGCCGCCCGTGCCGGCCTGCTGGTCGACCGTGTACGCCTTCGACCCGCCGTCGTACGTGACGGTGTACGGCGCGCTGGTGGCACGGTCCGAGGCCGGGACGTAGTGCGCCTCGACCTGGTAGGTGCCGTCCTCGGGGAGGTTCGGCTGCCAGGTGTACGTGTCACCCGCGACCGAGTCCTTGTTGTACAGGTAGTCCTGGTTCACCGCGTACTGCGTGTACGCGGTGTTGCCCGAAGCCGGCCAGGCGCCGACGGCGGCCGTCCGTCCGGCGTCGCCGTCGTCCACCACGACCGACGTGCCCGACAGCTCGCCCGTGAGCGCGCTCGCGCTGTTCCAGGTGGCCGCGTCCTCGGTCCACGGCTGGGTGGCGCGGTGCGCCTCCAGCCGGACCTCGGTGTCACCGGTGGTGTGGGTCTGGTCGTAGTACAGCTTCAGATCGGCCGAATCGAGTTTGGTGCCGGCCGGGACGCCGGTCAGCGGGAACCGCAGCAGCGCACGCGACGTGCCGGTGCTGGTGTTGCCGACGGACAGCCGCCAGTTCTCGTCGTAGTTGTCGCCCGGACCGTCCGAGGAGATCATCACGTCCTGCGCCGTGCTCGGCGTGGGCGCGATCGAGATCGTCGGGTCGATCGTGACCGGGTACCGCCGCTCCGGCGCGGCGAGCCACTTCGCGTCCGGCGTGACCGTCAGCTTCCAGCTCTTGCCCGCCCGGACGAGCTTCTGCTCGACGGCGGAGCTGTACCCGGTGCCGTACGGAGAGGAGGCGTCCTTCCCCGCGTCCGTCATGAACGCGGCCGGAACGACGAGGACCGGATCCGCGCCCTCGCCGTAGAACCGGATCGAGCCGTCCTTGGCGGCCTTCGGCGTCAGCCCGCCCGCGTCCAGCGTGAACGTGAACGTCACCGGGCCGGTCGGCCGGGCGTCCAGGACGATGTTCTCCTTCACCCGCCCCGGACCCACCTGGTAGGTCAGGTCCGCGCCGGCCACGGCGTCCTTGTACGTGACGGTGTCGCCCTTGGCGACGGGGGCGAGCGTGCCCGCGCCCTCCAGACCCAGGGTCACCGCGTGACCGGTGCCGGCCTCGAAGCGCAGCAGCCTCGCCGCATCGGCGCCGAAGGACGTACGTGCGACGTTCGTCGTGTTGGTGAAGGCGAAGCCCCCGGACCCGGCCGCCGTGACCGTCGGGTCGATGTCCTTCCACGACTTCCCCGACCGGTACGCCGTCGGCTCCACCGACACCTCGGCCTGCACGCGCCCGTCGGACAGCTTCCAGTACCGGGCGTTCGTCGTGCGGCGGTCCGCCAGTTCGGCGACGCGCCGCGGCTTTCCGGCCGCCTTGCCCTGCGGCAGCTTCTCCCGGCTGGGCAGCACCGGAGCCCCGCCGGTCGAGGGAAGTTCCGGTCCGCCCTCGTCCTCGTCCTCTGTGAACCAGTCGGCGAAAGTGTCGGCCATGCCCTTGCCGTCATCGGTCGAAACCGGTGCTGCGTAGGCGACTTGTGGAATCATGGTACCGACGACCGCAGATACCACGAGGCAGGCTATTGCCGGCCCGTATCTCGCTTTCACGCCATTCCCCTCTTCGGTTACCTGACATCGACCGAAGCGCCTGAACGCATGGCGAACCAGGCCGTGGTCCCCGTAGGGAAAACGGCCTTGCCGGAGCCTCGATCGCGGGCGGTGGGATTCTTCACCATGGAACTGATGCGCCGTCAACCACACGCCCATTAAGGGCATTTCGCTGACCGGTCACCGGCGATTGGGGCCGTGTTGCCCGACATTTCCGTTGCCTGGCGTCCATCGAATCCGGTGGTGTATAACCCAATCCGATTCCTCGACGGAAGGTGCTGCCATGCCGGCGACCGAAGAACCGAATCGCCGCATCGATCGCGGCGGCGTGGCCGTCGTCGCGGCTCTGCTGCTCGCGTGCGGCGCGCTCGTCGCGTACGGATTCCTCCACACCGACACCGAGGGCGAGGTCGTGGCCGGGCGGGCCGCGACGCCCACCGCCGAGGCGACCTACGACGTGACCTACGAGGTGCTCGGCGAGGGCGCGGTCGATGTCTCCTACCGAGGGGCGGGCGGCGACGAGGCGCACGTCGTCACGCGTGTCGGCCTGCCCTGGCGGAAGACCGTGAGCGTTCCGCTCGGCGCCGCGCCGGTCCTCGACGTCACCCTGGGCGAGAAGGGCGGTACGGCCAGCTGCACCCTGGCCGTGCGCGGCCGGCACGTCCAACGGGCCACCGCCACCGGAGCCTTCGGCCGGACCACGTGCGGCGGTGAATCCTAGGAGAACGCGTCGGAGCCGACCGGCGACGGTCTGCCCGACACCGCAGGAGGGGCCGTCGTCAGGCGGAGGAGTGCCCGCCGACGCCCCGGAGGCCGGGTTGTGGGGTGATGGCCCGGCGTCCCGGCCCGGTGAAGGTCCGCTCGACCGAATCCTGTCGGAGCGGGAAAGGCGTCGATCGACCGCCGGCTGTTCTCCGCGGTGGCCTTCAGCGCCTTGAACGCGGCCGTGGCGGCCTTCGCACGCGTGCTCTGCTTCTCTGCGGTGGCCAGGTCGGCCCGGTTCTCGAGGACGACGAAGAAGGAGGCGTCGCCGCCGTCGTGCACGGCCGTCGCGAGCGCGGAGTCGACCTTGGCGGCCGCCGCGTCCGACCGTGCGGACTCGGCGAGCGCGGGTGCGGGACCGGCCGGCAGTGCGGCGGCCGCGTGGCCGCGGTCCGCCTCGTGCCGGTGCGATTGCTGCGGCGGACACGGCCGCCCGAAGGCGTGACGCGCCATACGTGACTCGGATGCCGCGCGTTCGTCGGCGTTTCGCATGTCCCTTTTCTGGCAGTCTGCTACTTCATGTGCCTGATAGGGCACCAGTACGTCCCCAGGGGGTGCGCGTGAACGCGGTGAAGCGGAGCCGGACGACGAAATCCGCGGCGGGAGTCTCGGCCGCGGTGCTCCTGCTGCTCACGGGGTGCGACGTGCCGGGTGTCTACCGCCCCGCCCGCCCCGCGAGCGGCGGTCCGTTCACCTTCTACGTGAGTCCGGACGGCGACGACGGGAACGACGGCATGTCGCCGGGGAAGCCCTGGCGGACCCTCGATCACGCGAACACCGCGAACTTCCGGCCCGGTGACAGGCTCCGGCTCAAGGGCGGCGCACGGTTCCGTGGCACCATCACCCTGGAGGAGGGCGAGGCGGGCAGCGCGGCGCGGCCGGTGGTGATCGAGTCGTACGGCACGGGTCGTGCCACGATCGTGCCCCGCGGTACCTCCGGCATCACCGTGCACGACACCGCGGGTGTGGAGATCAGGAACATCGCGCTGATCGGCGACCGCAAGGCGCTGCGCGAAGGGATCGGGATCGCTTTCCGTGCCACCCGTCCCGAGGGCCGGCCGCTCTCCCACGTCAGGATCGCGAACGTGGAGGCGCGGGGCTTCCAGAGGGGGATCAGCGTCGGCACGGCGGGCGACGCCGTCACCGGCTACCGTGACGTGCGCATCAGCGATGTCTCCGTGCACCACAACCTTGAGGCCGGCCTCGTCTTCCACGGACCGGAGTTCGAGGCGGACCGCCCGGCCTACGCGCACTCCGGGCTGCGGATCGAGCGGGTCACGGCGTACTCCAACACCGGCGACCCGGACAGTGACGAGCGCAATACCGGAAGCGGCATCACCCTCGGCAGCGTCCGGGACGCGAAGGTGATGCGCTCGGTCGCCCACGACAACGGCGCGCGCTCCGCGGTCGACGCCGAAGAGGGGCCCGAGGGCATCTGGGTGTACGACTCCACCAGCGTGGTCCTGGAGAACAACCGCTCCTACCGGAACCGGACCGGATCCCGGGTGGACGGCGGCGGTTTCGGCCTCGACAACAACGTGTCCCACTCGGTCATGCAGTACAACCTCGCCTACGGCAACGACGGGCCGGGGTTCCTCGTCTATTCCGGAAAGGCGACCGGCGCCCACCGGGACAACGTCGTCCGTTTCAACATGAGCTGGGACGACGCGCGGAAGCTCCCCGAATACGGTGGCATCGTCGCCTACGGCTCCCGAATGAAGAACCTGGACATCTACAACAACACGGTCGTCATGCGGACGCGGGACCTCGCCTCCGCCCAGGCGGAGGGGGACCGGTCCCCGGCGCTGCGGCTGCGCGACGGCATGCGTGGCGTGAGCGTCCACGACAACATCCTCGCCTCCGACGGCGGACCCCTGATCGAGGCCGAGTCGTCGTACCTCCCCGCCACGCACCAGTTGCGGGGCAACGTCTACCACAGCACGGGCTCCTGGTCGCTGAACTGGGGGAGGCAGCGCTTCACCACCCTTGCCGACTGGCGTACCGTCTCGGGCCAGGAGCTCCTCGACGGCGCGCCGACCGGCACCGGCACCGACCCGTGCCTGCGCGCTCTGACCGTGCCCGTCACCGACCCGGCCGGGGCCGAGAACCTGGTGCCGCGCTGCGGGGACGAGGTGTCCGTGAGCATGGGCCCGCAGGCATCGGGCGTCGACGCGGGCCTCGTCGACTACTTCGGCAACCGGCTCCCGGACGCCCTGCGGCCCGGTGCCGCGCAGTAGCGCACCGCCCACTGATCCGGACGTCGATGCCTCGGGAGCCGGTGCTCACCGGCTCCCCTGAGTCTCCCCGGCACAGCCCCCACGCGACGTCCTCGGCGACCGGACGTGTCATGACGCCACCCCGCCCGCCCGGTCCAGGACCGGGCGGGCGGGGTGGCGTCGGCGTGCCGAAAAGGTCTAGGCCCCGCCGGTCGGCAGCGCCGGGGACAGCAGGGCGGTGTGGTCCGCCTCGACGGCCGGCGAGGTGATCGTGGTCCGCAGCGGCTCCCCCGCCCGAGCGGCCGGAGGCCGGTCCGTCGGCGCGGGACGGCCGAGTGCCTTGACGGTCCAGCCGGCGGCCCGCCACTCGTCGTGCGGGAGCGCGTTGCGCGCGTCGACGAGGACCGGCTTGCGGACGACCCGGGCCAGCTTCACCGGGTCCAGCTCGCGGTACTGCCCCCACTCGGTGAGGTGCAGAACGAGCTCCGCTCCCCGGCATGCCGTCAGAAGATCGGCCTCGCACCGCAGTTCCGGGTGGGCGCGGTGCGCGTTCAGGGTGCCCTCCGGGTCGTGGACCCGGATGTCGGCCCCCTGACGGTGCAGCGCCGCCGCCACGGCCAGCGCCGGCGAGTCGCGCACGTCGTCGCTGTTCGGCTTGAAGGTGGCGCCCAGGACGGTCACCCGGCGGTCGGCCAGGTCGCCCCCGGCCAGCTGACGGGCGAGTTCGACGGTCCGCGTCCGCTGCCGTTCGTTGATCCGGTCGACCTGGTCCAGGAAGGCCACCGCGGGTCCGACGCCGAGTTCCTGGGCGCGGGCGGTGAACGCCCGGATGTCCTTGGGCAGGCAGCCGCCGCCGAAGCCGAGGCCGGCGTTGAGGAACCGTCGGCCGATCCGGGTGTCGTGGCCGAGGGCGTCGGCGAGGGTGACCACGTCCGCGCCCGCGGCGTCGCAGACCTCGGCCATCGCGTTGATGAAGGAGATCTTCGTGGCGAGGAAGGAGTTGGCCGCGACCTTCACGAGCTCGGCCGTGCTCGGATCGGTGCCGATGTACGGGACGCCCGCGTCCAGCATCGGGGCGTACACCCGGCGCAGTGTCTCGTCCGGCTCCCGGCCGACCGTGCCGACGACGATCCGGTCCGGCCGCAAGGTGTCCTCGACCGCGAAGCCCTCCCGCAGGAACTCGGGGTTCCACGCCACGTCGGCCCGTACGCCCGACGGGACGAGCCCCGCGACGCGGGCGGTCAGGCGCGCGGTGGTGCCCACCGGCACGGTCGACTTGCCGACCACCAGACACGAGGCCGGCAGGTGAGGCACGAGCCCGTCGACGACGGCGTCGACGTACCGCAGGTCGGCCGCGTGGGAGCCCGCCTGCTGCGGCGTGCCCACGCAGATGAAGTGGACCTCGCCGTGCAGCGCCGCCTCGCGCAGACTGGTGCCGAAGCGCAGGCGTCCGGAGGCGAGGGCCCGGGTGAGGACTTCGTCGAAGCCCGGTTCGTAGAAGGGGGGTCTGCCTTCGGCGAGGGCCGCGATCTTCTCGGCGTCGACATCGACGCCGAGGACGTCGTGCCCGATGTCGGCCATGCACGCGGCGTGCACAGCTCCGAGGTAGCCCGTTCCGATGACGGTCAACCGCATGCGGTGTTCTCCTGTCTGAACGCGGAGGTGGGATGTACGCGACGGTCAGGGCGCGTAGCCGTACGGGTTCTGCTGCTGGAAGGCCCACGCGTCACGGCACATGGCGGCCACGTCGCGCCGGGCGGTCCAGTTCCAGGCCGAGGCGACCTTCGTGGGGTCGGCGACGAGTTCGGCGACGTCGCCGGCGCGGCGCCCGGTGACACGGTGCGGGATCGGCCGCCCGGACACCTCCTCGAAGGTGCGAACGAGCTCCAGGACGGACACGCCGCGCCCGGTGCCGAGGTTGAAGACCCGCATGCCCGGCTCGTCGTCGATGTGGTCCAGGGCGGTGCGGTGCCCTTCGGCGACGTCCACGACGTGGACGTAGTCGCGGATGCCGGTCCCGTCGGGAGTGGGGAAGTCGTTGCCGAAGACGCTGAGTTCGTCGCGGCGGCCCACGGCGATCTGGGCGAGGAACGGCATGATGTTGTTCGGCACGCCGCTCGGGTCCTCGCCGAGGAGTCCGGTGGGGTGGGCACCGGCCGGGTTGAAGTACCGCAGGGCCAGAACCCGGAGCTCGGGCACGTGCCGGCAGACGTCCGCGAGGATCTGCTCGCAGGTCCACTTGGTGGTGGCGTACGGGTTGGTCGGTGCCTTCGGCGACTCCTCGGTCAGCGGGACGGTCGTGGCGTCGCCGTAGATCGAGCAGGAGGACGAGAACACCAGCCGGTGCACGCCGTGGTCGTGCATGGCGGAGACCAGGGCCGTCGTGCCGCCGACATTGATGTCGTAGTACGCGAGCGGGATGCGCACCGACTCGCCGACGGCCTTCTTCGCGGCGAAGTGGATCACGGCGTCGATCGGGTGGCTCGTGAAGACGGTGTCGAGGGCCCGCCGGTCGCGCACGTCCGCGACGTGGGCTGCCGCGAGGGGGCGTCCCGCGATCTTCCCGACCCGTTCGAGGACCTCGGGGGAGCTGTTGGAGTGGTCGTCGAGCACGACGACCTCGTGGCCGGCGCGGAGGAGCTCGACGCAGGTGTGGCTACCGATGAAACCGGCACCGCCGGTGACCAGGACGGTCTGGGGCACGGGAACCTCGTTTCTCGATCGGTCGCAGGGACCGTCACCAGGTGTAGAAGCCGGTGAGGTAGGTGGGGAAGACGCCGACGGCGAGCGCCAGCGGGATCAGGGCGAGCAGTCCGGCGGCGAGCGGGACGGCGGCGGTGCGGAAGGCCCGGTGCCGCGGGACGCCGGCGGCGCGCGCCGTCTCCCCGATGTGCAGGGAGCAGACCGCGAGGGTCACCGCCGCGTACGAGAGGGCGCCCAGGATGCAGAGGAACACGTAGCCGAAGGCGGGACCGGTGAACTGACCGACGACGGCGGCGCAGGACAGGAACAGCGTGATCACCAGGTACGGCGCCACGGCGCGCAGCGGCAGCGGTTCGAGGCCTTCCCGCTTCTTCGGCGTGACCTTGAAGGTGACCGGGCGCGGCCGCAGTTTCTGCATGAGCGCCGCCCCCACGCCCCAGGCCACGTACGGCCAGCGGGCCAGGCCGAAGAGCCACATCTCCCAGCTGATCACGGGCGAGTCCTTCGGGCGCAGCAGACCCACCCTGCGGCACAGCAGCGTGAGCAGGATCAGCCAGACGGACATGGTCCAGAAGCGGGCCAGGAACTCGAAGTAGTTGACGTGGATCCAGGAAACGCCGGTGACCGCCGCGATCGGCGGCAGCATGATGCCGATCACCGTGGTCAGGGCGAGCAGCGGGTAGTACAGCAGCGCGTAGGAGAAGCGGAGCCGCAGCTTTCCGGGCATCCGGCTCAGGTGACGCGGCAGCATCCCGAAGAACATCACCGCCAGGCTTCGCGACCACTGGAACTCCTGGGTGACCATCGCGCCGAAGGTGATCGGGCCGTCCCCGTGGGCCTCGGCGTCGATCGCGAACGCGCCCTGCCATCCGGCCGAATTGAGCAGGAACGACGTCGAGAAGTCCTCGGCCAGCTCGGGACCGAGGCCACCGATGTCCCGCAGCGCCTCGGTGCGCACGGCGTAGTGGGAGCCGATGCACAGCGGAGCGAGTCCGGCGGAGTGGCCGAGCTGTACGGGGCCGTGGAAGACCGCCTCCCGCTGCAGGCGGCCGCGCGCCGCCCATGACTGGTCGGCGTTGGCGTCGCAGACGCTCGGGGCGGCGACGTAGCCGATGGCCGGGTCGGCGAAGGGCCGGACGACCTCGACGAGGTAGCGCGGGTGCGGCACGTGGTCGCAGTCGAGCTGGGCGACGACGTCGTAGCGCTCGTAGCCCCAATGGTCGTAGAAGAAGGCGAGGTTGCCCTCCTTGCACCGGGTCCGCCGCGGCCAGGCGGCCCTGTGGTAGTCCGCGCGGCCACGGCGGCAGGAGACGCCGACACCGTGAGCCAGGCACCAGTCGGTGATCTCCTCGGTGGGATCCTCGTCGCACAGCCACACGTCGTAGGCGTACGGGTAGTCCTGGCCGAGCATCGCCTCCAGGGTCGTCCGGGCGATGTCCCAGTGCTCGGACGGGGCGCGGGTCACCACGAACGCGGTCCGCAGCCGCGGCACCTCGACGGCCGGGTCGAAGCGCCGCATCCGGATCAGCGCGACGAGGAAGTGCACGGGCAGAAAGGCCAGGTAGAGCAGCAGGGCGCTGTTGACCACCAGGCCGGTCCAGCCGATGCGGTGGGACGGCTCGAACCACCACACCCAGAACCACACCAGGCAGGCCGCCCAGCCGAGGGACAGCACGGCGACCAGGAAACGGTGGGAGCGCGAGAACGCCCGGACGAAGCTGGACGGGCGGGCGGTGAGCCCGCGCCCCGGGCGCGCGAGGACGGGGCCGTCCGGGCCGATGGAGGCCACGGCGCCGTTCGACAGGGCGTGGATCTCCGCGCCCAGCGCCTCCCACTCCGCCGGTGAGCCGGGAGCCGGTGAGAGGAGCGGGGGTTCCTGGGCGGTGCCGGTCCCGTGGACGGGACCTTGCTCCAACGACGTCATGGCAGCGGGTTCTCCAGGCGGTGCGAGGGGGAGGGCCCGGGGAAGGAGGCCCGACGGACTCGGGGCCGCGGCGGGACCGGCGGGAGGCCCGCCGCGGCGCGTGGATCAGCCACTCGCGACGGCGGCCCCCGGCGCGGAGGACGCCACGCCGGGCGCGGCGCCCGCCGGACCGGGGATCGACTGTGGCGTGAGGGGCGTCGACGTCGCCGCCGCCAGCGGGACCGTCTCGTCCTGGCCGCCGCGGATCACCGCGGCCGAGGCGGCGAGGCGATCCGCGTGGGCGTCGAAGTACGCGACGGTGCGACGCAGGCCCTCGGTGATGTCGACCTCCGGCTCCCAGCCCAGTGCCTCGCGGGCGCGGGTGATGACCGGGCGGCGCCGGACCGGGTCGTCGACCGGCAGCGGGTGGTGCTTCACCTCGGAGGACGAGCCGGTCATCTCCAGGACCATGCCGGCGAGTTCGGACACGGTGCGCTCGACCGGGTTCCCGAGGTTGAAGGGGCCCATTTCGGAGGAGTCGAGGAGCGCGACCAGTCCTCGGACCAGGTCGTCGACGTAGCAGAAGCTGCGGCTCTGCCCGCCGTCGCCGTAGATGGTGAGCGGTTCGCCGGTCAGAGCCTGGGTGATGAAGCTGGACACCACACGACCGTCGTGGGGGCGCATGCGGGGCCCGTAGGTGTTGAAGATCCGGGCGATGCCGACGTCGACTCCGTGCGTGCGGTGGTACGCGGCGGAGAGCGCCTCGGCGAATCGTTTCGCTTCGTCGTAGACGCTGCGCGGACCGATGGAGTTGACGTTGCCCCAGTACGTCTCCTCCTGCGGGTGGACCAGTGGATCGCCGTAGATCTCGCTCGTCGACGCGAGGATGAAGCGCGCGCCGTGACGCTGGGCCAGGCGCAGGGCGTTCTCGGTGCCGCGGCTCCCGACCGCGAGCGTCTCCAGCGGATGGCGCAGATAGTCGGGCGGGGAGGCCGGGGACGCCAGATGGGCGACGGCGTCGACGTGGCCGGCGACCTCCACGGACACGCTCACGTCGGCGTACTGGAACTCGAAGGCCGGGTGGTTCAGGAAAGGGGCGATGTTCTCGGGATCGCCCGTCGAGAAATTGTCGAGGCACACCACGGAGTCGCCGCGCCGCAGAAGCGCTTCGCACAGGTGTGATCCAAGGAAACCACCGCCACCGGTCACGGCAACGCGCATGTGTTTCTCCAGGAGTGAGAAGCGGAATGACTTCGGGATCCGCTCGCACGGATAACCGGACGAGCAATGCCGGAATGACCTGACGGTCCGAAAAGCGGAGCCATCCCGGAAGATGCACGACGAGAGTATGGGTATACGTAGTCATTTTTGCGGAGGCAATTCCGGCGCTGGGCTGATCGGAGGGCACCTTGCGGGAGGAAGCGCGGTCCCGCCGCCAGGTTCTTGGTTGTGCCGCATGCCGAACGGCGTAATCAGACGGTGTCACCCGCACGTGTCCATGTCGGTGTGCGAGGCTGAATCGGACGCGGCCCTCGTGCCCGCCGGCTCGACGGCTTCCTCTTGCTCTTCGAGATCGGCGTTCGAGAGTGAGATCACCTGCGCGCCCGAAAAGGCCGGAGGGCCGCCATGGGCAGTGGCGGCCCTCCGGTACGGGGATGTCGGAAACACAGGTTCCCGCGATGACGCACGCCCGGGCGGTATCAGCGCCTTCGTGATCGCGAGGGGACAAAGGCGCCCGACGGACAGAAGCCCGGTTCCGGCGCTTCCTTCCGAGTCCCCGGAAGAAGCCGGGATTCTTCGGCGATGACACCACCGGAAGGTTCTTCGTCCGCTGGTGGTACGACAGGCGGGCCCTTTCAGACCGGCGGAAAGGCAGTCGGCGCCATGAGGTCCCACGCCATGGGCGCCCGGCGCTACCGGGCGGCGTCCGCTCGCGTCTCCTGTCCGCCCGGGATCGCGCCCGCTTCCGGTTGCCGCCCGGCGTCGGCCGTGGGGGCGCGTACCGTCGCGAAGACGATCAGCGAGGCCGCCGCCCCCAGGGCCGCCGCCACGACCAGCACCGCGTTCAGGCCGGACGTGAACGCCTCGCGCACCAGGTGCGTCATCTCGGCGCGTTCGTCCTCCGGCCAGCCGGCAACGAACGCCCGGGCGTGTCCGCCGCTCAGGACGACGGCCGCCTCGTGCGGGTCGGGAATGCCGCCGTCGGCCTTCAGCACACCCTCGATCCGCGACTGGAAGATCACGCCGAACACGGCGATCCCCAAGGCGAAACCCAGCTGACGGAAGGTGTTGACCGCACCGCCCACCATGCCTCCGCGCTCCGGCGGCACGGTGGCCAGGGCAGCCGCCGACAGACTGGGCGTCACGAGCCCGACGCCCAGACCGGCGACGACGAGCCCCGCCACGAGGCTGCCGCCCGACGATCCCGCGTCGAGGGTGGCCTGCATCCCGGAGCCCAGGGCGATGAGTGCCAGCCCCCCTCCGATGGTCGCCCGTGGCGGCCAGGGGCCGAAGCGGCCCGCGAGCACGGACGCGAGGAACGCGGAGGCGCACATGGGCAGGATGTACAGACCTGCTTCGACGGGCTCGTACCCCAGGACGGACTGCAACCACAGGGACTCGTACAACAGGGAGGCGAACGCGGCTCCCTGCAGGAACAGGGTGCTGATCATGATGCCGGCGAACGACGGCCTGCGGAACAGGGACAGGTCGAGCACGGGGTGCTCGTGCCTCGTCTCGGCCACGACGAACACGGCGAGGGCGACGGCCGCCGTGGTGAACAGGCCGAGGGCGAGGGGCGCCGTCCAGCCGTCGGAATGGGCGCGGATCAGCCCGAACGTGAGGGCGCCGCTCACCACCGTGAAGGCGACGGTGCCGAGGACGTCCGCACGCTGCCGGCCCTGCCCCTTGGCCTCCCGCACGGACCGCAGGGTCATCACGACCGCGGCCAGACAGACCGGCAGGTTGACGAAGAAGATCCACCGCCAGTCCAGGTACTGGGTGAGGAGTCCGCCGACCACCGGGCCGGCCGCCGCGGCGACCGAGTTGGTGGCGCCCCACACGGCGAAGGCCACGACCCGCTCCCGGCCGCTGTAGTGCATGCCGAGCAGGGCGATCGTCGTACCGAACATCCCGGCGGCGCCCACTCCTTGTACCGCCCGGGCGCCGATCAGCACACCGGCGTCCGGGGCCGCCGCGCACACCACCGACGCCGCGGTGAAGACGATCAGCCCGAGGAGGTACACCTTCCTGCGGCCGATCCGGTCGGCACGGGACCCGACGCCGAGCAACAGCGACGCCAGCGCCAGGGCGTACGCGTCGACGACCCATTCCAGGTCGGAGAGCGTGGTGCCGAGGTCCGCCGCCATGGCGGGCAGCGCCACGGTCACGATCGTGACGTCCAGCAGGAGCATCAACGTACCCAGACAGATCGCGGCCAAGGGCCACCACTTGCGCATCCGAACCCCTTCGCTGCCCAATACACCGAAATACACCGAAGAGGTGCCCCCGGCGGCCCCCCATGATCCACGGAAGAGCGGAGCCTCCCCCCGGGACCCGCGCGCCACGCCCAAGCGTGAACCGCAGGGAGGTATGCCTAGGCCCGGCTGGACGATCAGCGGTGGCAGGCCGGAACACGCACTCATAGCTTCGGCACATGACCAAACGACAGATCGCCCTCCTGGCAAGCACCGTGGCTCTGGTGGCCTCCGGGCTGGGCGCGGCCCCCCTGAGGGCCGAGAGCCGGACAGCGCACCTGGTGAAGCCCGGCGATTCGATCCAGAAGGCCGTGGACGCCGCGAAGCCGGGGGACACCATCGTCCTGTCACCGGGCACCTACCGCGAGAGCGTCCGCATCACCACCTCGGGCCTGACGCTGCTCGGCTCGGGCCTCGCTTCCACCGTCCTCGTGCCCGGCGACGCCACCGCCGGCGACGCGTGCTCCAAGGCCGGTCACGGCATCTGCGTGACCGGGACGGAGAGCCGCCCCGTCCAGGGCGTCACCGTGCGCTCGCTCACGCTCAGGGGCTTCACCGGGAACGGCCTGTGGGCCTCCCGGACCGACCGGCTCACGGTCCGCAAGGTGCTCGCCGAGAAGAACGGGAAGTGGGGCATCGCCCAGGAGAGATCCACGCGTGGTGTCCTCAGCCACAACATCGCCCGGAACAACGCCGACGCCGGACTGTTCCTGGCCAACACCACCGACACGGAGGCCGGCGCCACGGACGCCCAGGGGACGCGGATCACCCGCAACAGCCTGTCCGGCAACCGGATCGGCCTCACGGTGCGGCGCCTGCGGAACGTGACCGTCGACCACAACGAGGCGACCGGGAACTGCGCCGCCGTGTTCGTGGTGGGCGACGAGTCCACGCCGCGCGCGGGGGCGATGACCCTGCGCCGGAACGACATCCACGCCAACAACAAGTACTGCCCGAAGACCCCCCGACTGCCCTTCCTGCAGGGCTCGGGCATCGTCCTCACCGGCGCCGAGGAGACGGTGGTGGAGAAGAACCGGGTCGTCGGCAACGTGGGCGCCTCGCCGCTCTCGGGCGGCATCGTGCTGTTCAAGAGCTTCGTGGGCGTCCTGAACGAGCAGAACGCCATCCGCGACAACGTGGTGATGCGCAACAGCCCCGCCGATCTGGCCGACCGGGACACCGGCAAGGGCAACACCTTCACCCGCAACACCTGCACGCTCTCGGAACCCGCCGGAATGTGCTGACCACCGGACTCCCCGACACCACCGACGGCACGACAGCAAGGACAAGGCGAACAGATGACAACGGTTGACCCGGCTCCCGCCCCGCCGATGCGGCTGAGGGAACTCGTCTTCGGGGCGGCGTGCGCCGCCGCCGTACGCGCGGCCGCCCGCCTGGGCGTGGCCGACGCCCTGGGCGACACGCCCATGACCGTGGAGGACCTGGCGGCGGCGGTGAAGACCCAGCCGCGGACACTGCGCAGACTGCTGCGTGCGCTGTCCTGCCAAGGGGTCTTCACCGAGCAGCCCGACGGCACCTTCGCCCACACGGAGATGTCCCGGCTGCTGCGCGAGGACGATCCGCACAGCCTGCGGTACATCGCACTGTGGTGCACCGAACCGTGGACGTGGGACGTCTGGCCGAAGCTCGACGAGGCGGTGCGCTCCGGACGGAACGTCTTCGAGGACGTGTACGAGCGGGAGTTCTTCACGTACCTCAACGAGGACGCGCCCGAGTCCGCCCACGTCTTCAACCGGGCCATGACCACGTCGAGCAGGCAGTCGGCACAGGACGTCGCGGACCTCCTCGACCTCGGGGACGTGTCCTGCGTCGCGGACATCGGCGGCGGACAGGGACACGTCCTGGCGAGTCTGCTGGAGAAGCACCCGTCCCTGAACGGAGCGCTGCTCGACCTGCCGGGAGTGGTGGAGAACGCCGACCCGCGCCTGCGGGACGGCGGCGCGCTCAGTCCCCGGGTCCGGGTGTTCGCCGGCGACTGCCGCGAGGACATCCCGATCCAGGCGGACGTGTACATCATCAAGAACATCCTGGAGTGGGACGACGACAGCACCCGCAGGGCGCTCGCCAACGTCCGCAAGGCGGCGCGCCCCGGCGCCCGGGTCGTCGTGATCGAGAACCTCGTCGACGACACGCCCTCGATGAGGTTCACGACCGCCATGGACCTGCTGCTGCTCCTCAACGTCGGAGGTGCGAAGCACACCCGGCAGAGCATGGTCGACCGGCTGACCGACGCGGGACTCGTCATCGGCGAGATCCGCCCGGTCAACGCCTACCTCCACGCGTTCGAGTGCACCGTGCCCGCCTGACGGGGACGGGGGAGACGAACCCGAGGCCGCCCGCTCCGCGTCGTTCGCGGGGCGGGCGGCCTCGGGTTTCCCTGCCGTGTACCTCGGCGGATCAGGAACCGGCGTCGCGCTCCCAGTGGTAGAAGCACTGCGCCATGGCGTCCTTGGGGCTCCGCCAGGTCTGCGGGTCGTACGCGCTGACGTACGCCGACAGCTTCTCGCTGGCGTCACGGAACTCGGGGTGTCCGGTCAGCTTCGCGATGGCCGGCGCCGGATCCTGCTCCGACTCGATGAGGTGCAGGTACACGTCGCCGAACTGGAACAGGCGGCGCCGGGTGACGCCGACCAGGTGCGGGAGTTCCCCGCGGTCCGAGGCGGCGAACACGTCGGCGATCGCCGGAGCCGAACCGGGCGCCATGCGGGCGACGATCAGAGCGTGGTGCATCGAGCGTCCTTCCAGGTGGGACGAGCGGGTGTACGGGTCTCCGCGGCGGGGTTCGGTCAGCCGGGCAGGACCGGGGCGCTCCGGCGGTCGCGGGCGACCTGCTCGATGCGGTCCCGGATGAGGGCCATCTGCGTGCGGGAGTTGCGGTTGATGTTGTCGGTCATCCAGGCGTCGTCGACCGGGGCGTCGGGCTTCATCGCGAAGTCCTGCACCCAGCGCATGTGGACGCCGGCCGGGGTCTCCTCGTACTCCCACCGGATGTCCATGTGGTCGAACGGGCCGGTCTCGACGCGGCGGGCGCGGACGGTCCGGCCGCGACGGTCGACGGTGCGCTCCGACACCCAGCTCCAGACCTTCCCGGACTCGTCCGGGTGCATGGTCAGACGGAAGGTGGTGGTGTCGCCCTCACGGGAGAGGACTTCCAGGGAGGCGTACTCGCTGAAGAGATCGGGCCAGTTCTCGATGTCGTTGGTGATCTCCCAGACGAGGTCGAGCGGCGCGTCGATGGTGATGCTGTTGTCGGTGTGACCGGACACGTCAGACTCCCGTCTTGAGGGCGCTGTTGACCAGGCCGAGGAACTCGGCGGGCGTCTTGCAGCGCTCGGCGTCGGTCGGCAGCGCCACGCCGTACCGGTTCTCCAGCTCGCCGACGATCCCGAGCAGGCCGAGCGAGTCGAGCCCGAGGGCGGTGAACGGGACGTCCGGTTCCTTCTCCAGCTCCCGGGCGTCGACGGTGACCCCGGCAGCCTGCTTCATCAGCGTGGCGAGTTCGTCGAAGGTCAGTGCGGTGGTGATCATCTCTGTTCTCCTTCCCGCCCGGTCCTACCGGGCGGAGTCGTCGCCGCGGCGCACGACCAGCGCCGCGTTGGATCCCATGAGTCCCCGGCTGAGGACGAGGGCGGTGCGCAGCTCGGCGGGGCGAGCGCGGGACGTCACCAGATCGAGGTCGTGGCAGATGTCGAACACGTTGGGCGTGGGCGGGACCACGCCGTGCTCCATCGCGAGGACCGCGGCGGCGGTGTCCAGGACGGGCGCGCCGCAGTAGGCGCGGCCGATGCCCGTCTTGGGCGCCGTGACGGGGACGCGGGTGCCGTGCGCCCCGAGGGCGTCGGCGATCGCCAGCGCCTCCGCGCGGTCCGCCTCCAGGACGCCCAGGGCGTCGGCGAAGACGACGTCGACCTCCTCGGGCGCGCATCCGGCCTCGTCGAGGGCGACGCGGATGGCGCGGGCAAGTCCCTCCCGGGACTCCTCCCACCGGGAGGCGCCGGTGAACGTGGCGCCGTGGCCGGCGACGACGGCCCGGACGGCCGCCCCCCGGTCGAGGGCGCGGCGCTCGTCCTCCACGACGAGCATCGCGCCCCCCTCCGCGGGGACGAAGCCGCAGGCGGCCGAGGTGAAGGGCCGGTAGGCGCGGTCCGGGTCCTCGACGGTGCTGAGCTCGGGGTATCCGAGCTGGCAGACCATCGAGTACGGGGCGAGGGGCGCCTCCGCCGCTCCGACGACCACGGCGCCGGTCCCGCGTCGCACGGCCCGGGCCGCGTGGGCGAGGCCGTCCAGGCCGCCCGCCTCGTCGCCGGCCACCACACCGCACGGGCCCTTGAACCCGCCGCGGATGGAGATCTGGCCGGTGCTCGCGGCGTAGAACCAGGCGATGGACTGGTACGGGCCGACGAACTTGGACCCCTGGGACCAGAGCTTCTGGAGCTCCCGCTGCCCGAACTCGCCGCCGCCGGAGCCGGCCGCGGTGACGACGCCGATGGAGAAGGGCTCCTCCGGGCCGTCGTGGACGAGGCCGGCGTCGTCGAGCGCGAGCTGGGCCGCGGCCATCGTGTAGTGGCTGAAGCGGTCGGTCTGGACGAGGAAGGGCTCCTCGATCAGGTCGGAGGGCTCGAAGCCGCGGACCTCGCCGGCGACCTTGAGCGGCAGGTTCCCGCACCCCTCACGGCTGATCCTGTCCAGGACGCCCAGTCCTTCCCGGACGGACTTCCAGTACGCGTCGGTGCGCAGACCGTTGGGGGCGATCACGCCGATCCCGGTGACGACCGCGCGCCGTGGGCGCTCGCTGCTCATCGTGTCCTCCCGCCCGTTCCCGTCAGGAGCACCGCGGACTGGAAGCCGCCGAATCCGCTGCCGACGGAGAGCACGTTCCTGAGCTTCCGGGGGCGGGCGGTGCGCGGCACGTAGTCCAGGTCGCACTCGGGGTCGGGGGTCTCGTAGTTCGCCGTCGGGGGTACCACCTGGTGCTTCAGTGCGAGCACGCAGGCGGCCACCTCGATCGCGCCGATTGCGCCCAGCGAGTGCCCCACCATGGATTTGATGGAGCTCATGGGTGTGTCGTAGGCGTGCGCGCCCAGTGACCGCTTCACGGCGGCGGTCTCGTGCCGGTCGTTCTGCCGGGTGCCCGAGCCGTGCGCGTTGACGTAGTCGATCAGCGTGGGGTCGAGCCGGGCCTGGTCGAGCGTGGAGTCGATCGCCCGGGACATCTCCAGCCCCTCGCCGGTCAGACCGGTCATGTGGTACGCGTTGCCGAAGGTGGCGTAGCCGCCGATCTCGCAGTAGATGTGCGCACCTCGTGCCCTGGCGTGCTCGTACTCCTCCAGGACGAGGACGGCCGCGCCTTCTCCCATGACGAAACCGTTGCGGTTGTTGTCGAAGGGCCGGGAGGCGTGCTCCGGGTCGTCGTTGTCGGGCGACGTGGCCTTGATGGCGTCGAAGCAGGCCATGGTGATGGGGGAGATGGGGGAGTCCGACGCACCTGCGATGCAGACGTCCGCCCGGCCCTCCGCGATGGTGTGGAAGGCGTAGCCCACGGCGTCGAGGCCGGAGGTGCAGCCGGTGGAGACCGTCTGCACCGGGCCGCGGGCGCCGAACTGCTCGGCCACGACGGAGGAGAGCGTGCTCGGTGAGAACGCCATGTGCAGCTTGGGGCCGGCCGCGCGGTGGTCCACGTCCCACCGCCGTCCGCCCTCGCTGACCAGGACGTAGTCGCGTTCGAGTCGGGTGGTGCCGCCGACGGCGCTGCCCAGGGAGACGGCCACGCGCCAGGGGTCCTCGACGTCGGTGTCGAGTCCGGAGTCGCGGACGGCTTCCCCGGCGGCGACGACGGCGAACTGGATGTACCGGTCGGCGTGGCGGCTCACGTCCGGATCCAGTCCGTGGTCCGCCGGGTCGAAGTCGCACTCTGCGGCTATGCGCGAGCGCAGCCCGACCGGGTCGAACAGGGTGATGCCACGGGTCGCGGTACGGCCGGCTGCGAGCAGGTCCCAGAACGCCTTCGCCCCTGTGCCGCCTGGAGCGACCACACCGATGCCGGTGACGGCCACTCGCCGGGTCACTCGATGGCCCCGCTTCGCTCGGACGCCCGTCCCGGGTCGTGCACGGTCAGGTGCGGGCCCGCCGCGGCGAGCTCGGACTCGTCGGTGATCTCCGTGTCGACGTGGCCGAGGCTCGGCCGGGGGGCGAGCGGGCCCAGGTGGAAGACCATGCGCGCCTCCACATCGCCCACGTTGCGGAACCGGTGCCGAACGTCGATCGGGATCAGGAGGCCCTGATCGGACCGGAGCGCGTACGTGTCGCCATCCAGGTCCACCTCCAGCGAGCCCGCGACCACGTACACGAACTCCTCCGAGTACGGGTGGTAGTGCTCGCCGATGCGCTCGCCGGGCTGGACGATGGCCAGACCCATGAAGCCGCTGGTGGAACCCACGGTGGCCGGCGTGAGCATGGCCCGCAGGTCACCTCCCCGCCTGCGGTTGGGTTCCGTCTCGCTCAGGGTCACGATGCGTGGCTTGAGCATGGTTGATACCTCCAGATGTGACAGTGACGTGCTGGGGAGCGACCGCGGTGCGAGCCGCGGCCGGCCGTCAGGAGTGCGCCGAACGGTCCGTGACGGGCAGCATGTCCGCGTGCGACAGAAGCCGGTTGATGTTGCGCTCCGTCTCCAGGGAGCCCTCGACGCCGATCGCGGCGCCGTCGAGGAGGCGTTCCAGCTCCGCGGCCTTCCCGGGGCCCTTGAGCCCGAGGGAGGCGACGGGGTCCAGGTCGAGCTCGCCCGTGGCGTCGATGAGGCGCACCACGATGTCGTCGCGCTGGAACACGGTGCTGCTGTGCACCGGGTTGCCCGGATCGTCCGCCGCGGCCCGGTCCTGATGGGCGAGCAGCCGGGCGAGGTCCATCCCACGGCCTTCCTTGGCCGGGTAGTACAGGGCGTGCCGGCGCAGGCCGGCCGGCGTCGGCCGGTCGGACACCACGTGGTGGACGGCGGGCAGGGCCGCCCGGGTGAAGAACACACGGGCCGACTCGGGGTCGGTGAGGTCCCGGTCCTGCTCCAGGTACGGGTTGATGGCCTCCTCGACCGCGCGCACCTCGGGCTGACGGGCGACGTGCCGCAGCGCCGCGAGGAGGTCGCCCTCCACCTCCACGGCGCGCACGACGCGGTTGCCGTGCATGAAGAGGGAGGTGCGGCGCAGCCGGGTGGTCTCGTCGACCTGGGCCTGGGGCGACTGGTACCCGGCCAGGATCTCCGCCACCTTCGACTCCGACCCCGGCTTGACCGTGAAGGTGAGGGCGTGGCGTGCCACACCGTCGCCCACGCGGGCCTCCACCTGCACGTCGGCCGAGGTCTCGGCCCGCGCGACCGGCTGACCGGGACTGGTCTCCCGGAGGATGCTGTAGCGCATCGAACGGGTGTCCCGGACGCAGCTGTGCATCGGCTTGACGGTCTCGACGTGCTCCTCGCTGTTCACCCACGCGAGGAACGGCGGCGCGCTCTCCCACTCGCTGGTGATGAGCCACTGCGAGGGGTTCTCGATGGACTGGCAGAGCTGGTCACTGATGTGACCGGGAACGGAGGCGACCTGCTTGCGCATGAGTTCGTACGCGTCCAGGAACTGCTGCTGCGCGCCCTCGTACAGGTCGAGCAGGAGGATCACCCGCAGCCTGGAGCCGTCGAACACGGACTGCGAGATGCGTCCCGAGGGGGCCATCCTGCACACCTCTTCTCTTCTCGGTGGGGGAGGGGAACGACCCGGGTGACCGACACACCGGGACCGTCATGTGTTGATCGTTGACAGGAGCGGCGACACCGCGCGAGCCCCGTGAAGCGGACGAGTGAACCGCGTGTCATCCGGGTGCCCCCGGCCCGCGGACCGGTCACCGAAGGGCATGAATCTGCATCCCAACCCCGACTCGCGTCGCAGGTGACGCCGGAGACCAACAATGAACCGATTCGACGTGGCCGGCGAGGAACCCGGCCACCGCACGTCCGTACTCATCGTCGGCGGCTCGCTGGTGGGCCTGTCCACCTCGCTGTTCCTGGGACGACTCGGCGTGCCGCACACCCTGGTCGAGCGCCACACGGGCACCTCGATCCACCCGCGTGGCCGCGGCAACAACGTCCGCACGATGGAGGTGTTCCGCAGCGCCGGCGTCGAGCCGCACGTCAAGGAGGCGGCGTCGGTCCTGGCGCGCAACAACGGCATCCTGCAGACGCCGAGCCTGGTGGGCGACGTCGGAGAGTGGCTGTTCAGGGAGATCGACCCCGGCGGTGGCGTCGCCCGCTTCAGCCCCGCCGGATGGTGCCTGTGCAGTCAGAACGACCTCGAACCGGTGCTGCTCAAGCGCGCCGGCGAGCTGGGCGGAGACCTGCGGTTCGGTACGGAGCTGATGTCCTTCGAGCAGGACGCCGAAGGAGTGACCGCGCAGGTCAAGAGCCGCGAGACCGGTGAGCACACCACCATCCGCGCGGACTACCTCGTCGCGGCGGACGGCCCGCGCAGCCCGATCCGCGAGCGGCTCGGCATCGGGCAGAGCGGCCAGGGCGACCTGTTCCACAACGTGAGCATCACGTTCGTCTCCCGCGGCCTCGCGGACGTCGTCGGCGACCGGCACTTCATCGTCTGCTACCTGACGGACCCGGAGGCCGACGGCGCCCTGCTGCCGGTCGACAACCGGGAACGCTGGGTGTTCCACGCCCCCTGGCACCCCGAACACGGCGAGACGCTCGAGGAGTTCACCGACGAGCGCTGCCGGGAACACATCCGCCGGGCCGTGGGAGTACCGGACCTCGACGTGGAGATCACGGGCCGGGCTCCCTGGCACGCGGCCGAGCGGATCGCCGAACGGTACGCGGACGGAAGGGTGTTCCTCGCCGGCGACTCCGCCCACGAGATGCCGCCCACCGGGGCGTTCGGCTCCAACACCGGTATCCAGGACGCGCACAACCTCGCCTGGAAGCTCGCGGCCGTCCTGGACGGCTGGGCCGGCCCCGGCCTGCTCGCCTCCTACGGCGCGGAGCGCCGGCCGGTCGCGGAGACGACGAGCGCCCGGGCCGCGGCACGATCGGTCGAACACAGCCACCCCGGCTACGCCCCCGGCCCCGGATCCGGCGGGCCCGTCGGGAAGAAGGGCGGCATCCTCAACGAGGTGCTCGGCTACCGCTATCCGCAGGGCGCCGTCCTGGGCGCCGACCCGGCGATGCCGGTCGTGTCCGACGGACTGCGCCTGACGGGAGAACCCGGAAGCCGGGCACCCCACATGTGGCTGAACCGCGCCGGTACCCGGGTCTCCACCCTCGATCTGTACGAGCGGTCCCTGGTGCTTCTGAGTTCCGAAGACGGCGCCGGTGACTGGCACACCGCGGCGACGCGCGTCGCGCAGCAGCTGTCGGTGCCGCTCGACTCGTACCGGATCGGCGCCGGGCCCGGCGCGGAGCTCTCTCCCGCGAGCGAAACGGACTGGGCGGAGGTTCACAGCGTCACTCCGGACGGCGCGGTGCTGGTCCGCCCCGACGGGTTCGTCGCGTGGCGGTCCGAAGGGGCGTCGGCGGATCCCGCAGCGGCGTTGCGGCAGGCCCTCACGGCGATCCTGTGCCGGGACTGACCGCTTCCTCGTGGCCGGCACGGCAGGGCTGGAAGTCTTCGCCGTGAACAGGACGAGGCAGCACCGACGATGCTCGTGATCCGTGCGTCTAGCCCGTTCGCGCGCAGGACGCCGTCCGATCCCGAGCGTCGTACGGGCCGCCGTGACCTGCGGAAATGATCACCAGCAGGGCAGATCAAGACCCCGACCGGGGGACAGCGCGCGCGAGTCTCCCGTTGCGGTGCTCACCGGGCGGGGTTCTTCTCGTGCACGGAGCACAGCACAGGTGCCGCGCTGCCCAGCCGGCCGGGAAAGCTCCGCCGAAGGAGAGAAGAAGCATGCGTCTCGCACGTACAGGTTCCCAGCTCGCCCTGGTCCTGGGCGCCCTCGTCCTGTCCACATCCCCCGCCGTCGCGGCGCCCGACGGCGACGTCCGGGTCGATCCGGCGAAGGCGGCCCCCGGGACCACCGTCACCGTCAGCACGACCGCCTGCGGGAAGGAGACGTACGGCAAGGGCGAGTCGGAGGCGGGTGGGAAGTTCCACCTCCTGCCCGGCGACCGGGAGGGCGTCCTGGTGGGCAAGTTCACGCTTCCGTCGGACGCCGCCTCCGGCACGGACACCGTGACCCTCAAGTGCCCGCCTCGCATCAAGCAGACCGCCACCTATCAGATCTCCGGCCGGCCGGTCGGCGCAGTGGAAGCGGGCTTCGGCTGGGCCGCAGGCGCGGGCACGGCTGCGGGCACGGCTGCGGCTGCGGGTGCGGACGGGTCCGGCAGCGGCAGCCCGTACGCCCTCGGCGCGTTGCTCCTCGGCGGCGCCACCGCCGGCGCCCTGATCAGGACGCGCCGCCACGCCACCGCCGCCCAAAACGGGGCCTGAGCCCACGCCCACGCCCACGCCCACGGCTCCGGTTCCGGCTCCGCGAGGAGATCCGGTACGCCATCCGGCCAAGGCACGATCCACGTGAAGCACGGCTCCGGGCCGCAGCCCGGCAGAGCGCCGTCCGGGCGCGTCCCCTCGGTCGGGGTACTCGCCTGGACGGCCCTCGCCGGTGTCGTCCTGCTCTCCCGGTCGCCGTGTCGACGAGGGCCTGGGCGGGCTTGTCGTCGCACTCCGCCGAGAGGCGGAGCCGGCGGACGGCGGCTGATCACGGTCCCACCGAGCCGGAGATCGTCACGGGGGCGGGGTTCGGCGCCGGCCGGGCCGGGCGGACGCGCCGCCCGGCCCGGCCGCGCATCAGGCGCAGGCGCTCCCGTTGAGCGTGAAGGCCGCGGGGGAGGGGTTCGAGCCCGTGTGGGTGCCCTGTACTCCGAAGGTCGCGGCCGCACCGGGGGCGATCGCCCGGTTCCAGTCGGCGCCGCGGGCGCTGACGGTGGTGCCGTTCTGGGTGACGGTGGCGTTCCAGGCGCTCGTGACGCGCTGGCCGCCCGGGTAGGACCAGGCCAGCTGCCAGCCGTCCACGGCCGTCGGGCCGGTGTTCTTGACGGTGACGGTCGCGGTGAAGCCGCTGTTCCAGACGTTGTTCACCGTGTACGTCACCGCGCAGGCAGCGGTGGGCGGTTCGCCGCCCGTGGAGGTCCGCTCGGCGGCGTAGGCGGCGAGCCAGGCCAGCGGGGCGTTCCAGTTGACCGCCACCTCGTTGGTCGAGTACGAGCCGATGTCGTCGATGTAGCAGGCGGCGGGCGCGCAGCCGGTCAGTTTCTCCTGCGCGACCGGGTCCTGGAGCGCGCTGTCGGGACCGCCCGCGAGCGAACCGGCGGGCGGGTGGGGGAGGGCGGCATCCAACTGGTGCGCCCAGAAGCGGTGGTGCTGGTTCTGCGAGGACGTCTCGCCGTGGCCGGTCACGTACGACACGCCGAGGGCGTTGCGGCCGAGCAGGTAGTCCATGGTCTCCAGCGCGCCGGCGCGGTAGCGCCCGTCGCCCGTCAGCTCGCCGGCGACGGCCATGACGATCGCGTCGTTGGCGACCTCGCCGTTCGATCCCCAGAAGTACCCGTCCGCCGGGACGGGTACGGCATAGCCCTGGGCGGCCATCCTGGACAGGTAGCCGTCGGCGGCTGCCGTCACCGAGGCCCTGATCCGGGTCAGGTCGGAGGCGGGCAGGCCGTTGGGGACGGTGGCCAGGACGAGCCGGCCGAGGGCGGCCGTGTCCGCCCAGCCGAAGCCGTACGGGCTGAAGGCGTCGACGGAGGTGTGCCAGGACGAGGAGGTGACCGCGTCCCGGTAGGCGCTCTCGCCGGTCGTCGCGTACAGCTCGGCGGCTGCCCAGTAGAACTCGTCGGTGACCCGCGTGTCGTCGTATGCTCCGCCGCCCGTGCTGTCCGAGCCCGGCGCGTACAGGGCGGGGTTGGCCTGTGCCGCGGTCCAGGCCCGACGGGCGGCCGACAGGCACCTGTCGGCGTACCCGGAGTCGTACGGGCGGAAGACCCGGGCGCACTGCGCGGCGGTCGCCGCGAGGTTGAGGGTCGCCGCCGTGGACGGCCGGTGCAGCTCGCGGGGCTGCGCGTCCTGGTCGGGACGCAGCGGCATGCCGGTCCAGGCCGCGTCGTGGACCTTGTGGAAGGCCATGCCCGCGTGCGGCCTTCCTTCGGGAACCTGCATGCGCATCAGGAAGTCGAGCTCCCACCGCGCCTCGTCGAGGACGTCCGGTGTTCCGTTGCCGCGTTCGGGGATACGCAGGGTCGAGTCGCCCAGCGCGGCGTCCCCGCCGGCCCGCTTGGCCCGCTCGAAGGAGTTGACGACCAGCCAGGTGGAGATGCCGCCGTTGACCACGTACTTGCCGTGGTCGCCCGCGTCGTACCAGCCACCCCTGACGTCCTGTCGGTAATCGCACACGGTGGCCTGGCACGGGACGGACGTGTCGCCCTGGTTGGGCGCGACGCCGAGGTGTCCGGCCGGGCGTGCGTAGGCGGCACCCACCAGGGAGGCGTCGATCGCGATGCCGCTGCGCTGGTGGTGGAAGAACGCCATCGAGTCGGAACGCAAGCTGTCGTAGAGGTCCGCGCGGATGTCGAAGGGTGCGCTGCTGCCGCCGTCCACGACCAGGACGTATCCCGAACCCGTGCTCCGGTACGAGGAGAAGTCGGCCACCTGGACGGACTGTCCGGAGGGGGCGTCCGGGCCGCGCGGGACGGTCGATCCGGAGGCGACCAAGGCGCCGGACGCGTTCCGCAGCTGCCAGGAGAGCGCCTGCGTCGCCGTGGTGACGACGGTGGCGCGCTTGGGCCCGTCGGGCAGGTAGCCGACCTGGTTGACGCGTACGGCCGTGGTCGCCGCCGTGGCGGCGGGGACGTCCGCGGCGGCGCGGGTGCCCGCGGCGGCCGGTGGGGACGCGAGACCGCCCAGGAGAAGGGCGCCCGCCAGCAGGGCGGTGGAGAGACGTGACGAGCGAGAGGGTGGCATGTGCGGCTCCTGTGTGTCGTCGGGGGATCAGCGGGGTGAGCCGGTCCGCGTCGGCAGGTCCGTCCGGCGGCGGAGGCGGAGCTGGTCGCCTCCGGCCTGGCAGAACGGCCCCGAGGGTGTTTGTGGAGTGTTCATGTCAATTGCCCCTCCTTGCCCCCTGGTCGTGGGAGCGCTCCCAGATGATGACATGGCGTGCACCGGTCGAGGAGGGGATCTGAACGCACGTTAGTGACGCCCGCCCGTACCGTCAACGGGATCGACGCAGTGGCGCGAAGCCGACCATGTGACCGGTCCCCAGGCCGCGACGCCCGTGCGGATGGCGTGCGCCACGAAGGCGCAGGCGGTCGACCGCCGCAACGGAGGGACCCGATTCCGCCCCCCTGGCCCGCGGAGACCCTGTCCGCGGCGTGGCCGCCAGGGCCGCGCCGCCGGTGCGGCTGTGCCACCCGGCCACGTACTCCGAAGCGCGGCGCCCGTCGGGTACGCCGAGGTCATCGCCGCGAACGCGATCCCGGGTCGTGGGGCCTCAAGGACGGAGCAGAACTCTCCCGACGCGCGGATCGCGGCTGCCGGTGAGTTCCATGGCCCGCTCGAACTCGTCGATGCCCAGCTGGTGCGTGAGGAGTTCGAGCGGCGTCAGCCGTTCCGCGGAGAAGGCGCGTACGGCGTAGGACCAGGCGCCGGAGGGGGCCCCGAAGGCGGTTCCGATCGACAGCTGCCGTGCGACCACCTCGGCGGGATCGAGTCCTTCCGCCCCCTGGACCGGGATGCCCGTGAGGACCAGGCGACCTCCCGGCCGCAACAGGGACATCGCGGCACGCGCGCTCGACGTCGCGCCCGCGGCGTCGATCACCACGTCGAAGCCCGCCAGGCCGGAGGCTCGGTCCCACGTCCGGTAGGTGGTGGCTCCGAAGCGACGGGACAGATCGGCTCGGCCGGGGCTCGTGCCGACGACCGTCAGCTCGCTCGGGGAGAAGGCGTCGAGGAGTTGTGCGGAGAGCAGGCCGAGGGCGCCGGAACCGATGACGGCCACCCGTGAACCGGGCAGGGGGCACGCCTTGAGGACGGCGGCGGCCGCGCAGGCGGCCGGCTCCAGGAACGCGGCGGCGGTCAGGTCGGCGTCCGGCGACAGCACGTGCAGCAGACGAGCGGGGACGACGAGGGTGGGGGCCATGGCGCCGGGAAGGGTGAACCCCGTCTCCTCGTAGCCACCGGCGCACAGGTCGGTCTCACCGTCGCGGCAGCGTACGCAGGTCTCGCAGTTCCGCAGCCCTTCGCCCACGACCTTGCGGCCGATCAAGGAAGCGGCCACGCCCTCTCCCACAGCGGTGACGGTGCCGGACCACTCGTGGCCCGGGGTGACCGGATATCTGACGTACGGAGCGGAGCGGCGGCCCAGGTAGACATCACGATCGCTGTCGCAGATCCCGACGGCGTGGACGTGTACCCGGGCTTCGCCGGGCCCTGGCCGCCGGGGTGTGTGCTCCACGAGGCGAAACATCCCGGGAGCGTCGAGGACGACGGCCTGCTTCCGAGGGCTCACCGGAAGCCACCCGGGGCGCTGGACCGAGTGGAACACATTGAACGACTCCCGATGTTCGATATCTCGGACGATGTTCGAAATGGTGTCGCGACGATACGAAGCGTGGTGTGGAGGTGTCAACGGGCGCCACTGCCCAGGGCTTTCGGTGGTCCGGCGCGGTCCTCGTGCGGCCCTTCGGCTGGGGCGCGCGCGTGGGTGTGGCGCACGTCGACGTCTCCTCCGGCTCGTGCACGGAATGGTGGACGAGAGTGTTAACGCTCACAACTTTCGGGCGGTTGTTCCATGTCAGGCCGCATCAGGTCTGTGAGTGGTGGGGGACGCCTCCATCCCGCCGGAGGTCGCACGGACTGCGCGGAGAGTCCGAGGAGTGTCGGTGATTGTGTGCTCCCCCTGCCTTCCGGGGTCTTCCCGCGCTCCGCCGCCGACTCGCTCCTGCGTATCAAGAACGGGTAACGGCCTTACAGGCTCTTGAGTTACAACTCTGTTAGCGCTCACAATGTGTCGCACTCGCCAGCTCGCCGATCGTCGGGGCCGACGTTTCGTCCTGCCTCGCCCGGCCTCGACCACCCCCGCGCAGCCACGCCTTCACCGGGCCCCTCTCCTTCAGGGCCCCGCCCGGTACGACGCACGTCCCGAGAGGAACCACGACATGTCCCACAGAGCCCTTCGCATCATCGCCGCCGTCGCCCTGGCCGGCGGTGTGCTGACCGCCTGCACCACCGAGCCCGCGACCACCGGTACCACCGGCGGCGCCGGCAAGGGCTCCTCCGACGGCAAACTGGTGCTCGGGTTCGCCCAGGTAGGAGCCGAGAGCGGCTGGCGCACCGCCAACACCAAGTCCGTACGCGAGGCGGCCGAGAAGGCCGGCATCACGCTGAAGTTCTCCGACGCGCAGCAGAAGCAGGAGAACCAGATCAAGGCGATCCGAACCTTCATCCAGCAGAAGGTGGACGTCATCGCCTTCTCCCCGGTGGTGGAGTCCGGCTGGGACACCGTCCTGAAGGAGGCCAAGAACGCCGGCATCCCGGTGATCCTCACCGACCGCGCGGTCGACTCGCAGGACACCTCCCTCTACCGGACCTTCCTCGGCTCCGACTTCGTCAAGGAGGGGCAGGAGGCCGGCAAGTGGCTCGCGAAGGAGTACGAGGGGACCTCCGGCCCGGTCAACGTCGTCGAACTCCAGGGCACCACCGGCTCGGCGCCCGCCAACGACCGCAAGGCCGGCTTCGCCGAAGTCATCAAGGGCGATCCCAAGTTCAAGGTCGTCGCGTCCCAGACCGGGGACTTCACCCGCGCCAAGGGCAAGGAGGTCATGCAGGCCTTCCTCAAGTCCCACGAGGACATCGACGTCCTGTACGCCCACAACGACGACATGGCCCTGGGCGCCATCCAGGCCATCGAGGAGGCGGGCAGGAAGCCGGGCACCGACATCAAGGTGATCTCCGTCGACGGCATCAAGGACGCCTTCGTCGCCATGCAGGAGAAGAAGATCAACGTGGTGGTCGAGTGCAACCCGCTCCTCGGCGACCAGCTCATGGAACTCGCGAAGAAGGTCGCGGCCGGGGAGAGCGTCCCGCAGCGGGTCGAGGTCAAGGAGGGCGTCTTCACCCAGGACCAGGCCGCGGCCGCCCTGCCGAGCCGCCAGTACTGACCTTCCGCCCGCACCGGACCGGGGGCGGCCCTCGCGCCGCCCCCGGCCCCTCAGGAGAGGAGGGCGGATGGCAGCCCCACCCACCCCCCGTACACCCACCCGCACCGACCGGCCCGTCCTGGAGGCCCACGGCATCCGCAAGGCCTTCCCCGGCGTCCTCGCCCTCGACGGCGTGGACCTGCGCCTCTTCCCGGGCGAAGTCCATGCGCTGATGGGCGAGAACGGCGCCGGCAAGTCGACCCTCATCAAGGTGCTCACCGGGGTCCACCCGCCCGACGCGGGAACGATCTCCGTCGACGGCAGCCCCCGGCGGTTCACCGAACCACTGGAGGCACAACACGCCGGAATCAGCACGGTCTACCAGGAGGTGAACCTGTGCCCCAACCTCTCGGTCGCCGAGAACATCCTCATCGGCCGTGAACCCGGACGCCTCGGGCTGGTCCACTGGTCGGCACTCCACCAGCGGGCGGCACAGCTCATCACCGAGCTGGAACTCGACCTCGACGTCCGCCTGCCGCTGAGCGCGCACTCCCTCGCCGTCCAGCAGCTCGTCGCGATCGTACGCGCCGTGGACATCAAGGCGAAGGTCCTCGTCCTGGACGAGCCCACCTCCAGCCTCGACCGGGACGAAGTCGCCCAACTGTTCACCCTGGTGCGCCGCCTCCGTGACCGGGGCGTCGCGATCCTCTTCGTCACCCACTTCCTCGACCAGGTCTTCGACCTGTGCGATCGGGTGACCGTCCTGCGCAACGGCCGCCTCGAAGGCGAGTACCGGATCGACGAGCTGACACCCGTCGCCCTCGTCCACCGCATGGTCGGCAGCGAACTGCGCACCCTGGACGAACTGGCCGAGACCTCCCACACCGGAACCGCCGCCGTCCCCGGCTCCACGGACGCCCCCTTCCTGAGCGCCCGCGGACTCGCCCGGGCCGGTTCCATCCAGCCGTACGACCTGGACATCCACCGCGGCGAGGTCATCGGCCTGGCCGGACTCCTCGGATCCGGACGCACCGAGGCGGCCCGGCTGCTCTTCGGTGCCGACCACGCCGACGGAGGCGAGCTGCGGATCGACGGCGAGCGCGCCGTCCTGCGCTCGCCGCGCGCCGCGATCGCCCGCAGGATCGCCTTCTGCTCGGAGAACCGCAAGGCCGAGGGCCTGATCGGCGAACTCACCGTCCGCGAGAACATCGTGCTGGCCCTGCAAGCCGCACGCGGCTGGACCAAACCCCTCTCCCGCACCCGACAGGACGAGATCGCCGCCCGGTGGACCGAGGTTCTCGACATCCGCCCGGCCGATCCCGAGGCACAGGTCCGCAACCTCAGCGGAGGCAACCAGCAGAAGGTGCTGCTCGCCCGATGGCTGCTCACCGACCCCGAGCTGCTGATCCTGGACGAACCCACCCGGGGCATCGACATCGGCGCCAAGACGGAGATCCAGAAGCTCGTCACCCGCCTGGCCGCGGAGGGCACCGCAGTCCTCTTCATCTCCGCCGAACTCGAGGAAGTGCTGCGGCTGAGCCACCGGATCGGCGTCCTGCGCGACCACCGGCTCGTCGCCACCCTCCCCAACGACACGACCCTGACGCCCGACCGGATCCTGGGCGCCATCGCCACCGGAGCCACCTCATGACACCACCTGACGACACCGGCGCCGGGGGGCGCCCGGCCCGGGCGCCCGGCGCCCGGCGGCTCACCCGGCACCGCCTGTTCTGGCCCGGCGCCGTCCTGGCCGCCCTGTTGCTGGGGAACGTCGCGCTCACCCACGACTTCTTCGCCGTCCGCGTCCAGAACGGGCACCTGTACGGCAGCCTGATCGACATCCTCCAGTTCGGCGCCCCCCTGCTCCTGGTGTCACTCGGCATGACGCTGGTCATCGCGACCCGGGGCATCGACCTCTCGGTCGGCTCGACGGTCGCCATCGCCGGCGCCCTCGCGTGCGAGCACATCGCCACCGCGGAGGACCCCGGAGGCCTGCCCACCGTCCTGTCGGCGATCGCGGTGGCGGTCGGCGTGGCCGCCGCGATCGGACTGCTGAACGGCTTCCTCGTCGCCCGGCTGGGCGTCCAGCCCATCGTCGCCACGCTGGTCCTCATGGTCGCGGGGCGGGGCGTGGCCCAGCTGATCACCGACGGCCAGATCATCAGCGTGTCCAGCAGCGCCTACAAGATGATCGGCGGCGGCTACTGGCTCACCCTTCCCTTCGCCGTCCTGCTCGCCGCGGCCCTCGTCGCGGTGACCGCCCTCGTCACCCGGCGGACCGCGCTCGGCATGCTCATCGAATCGGTGGGCGGCAACCCGGTCGCGAGCCGGCTCGTCGGCATCCGGGCGGCCGGGCTCCTGGTCATGGTCTACGTCGTGAGCGCCGTGTGCGCCGCGGTGGCCGGACTGATGATCAGCTCCAACGTCTCCAGCGCCGACGGCAACAACGCGGGCCTGTGGATCGAGCTGGACGCGATCCTCGCCGTGGTCATCGGCGGCACCGCGCTCACGGGCGGCCGGTTCTCCCTCGGCGGGACGGTCCTGGGCGCCCTGATCATCCAGACCCTCTCGACCACGATCTACACCCTCGGCGTACCGCCGGAGACCACCCTCGTCTTCAAGGCCCTGGTCGTCATCGTCGTGTGTCTCGTCCAGTCGCCCGCGTTCCGCGCGCGACTCTCACGCCGCAGCCGACCGGCCGCCCCGGACCCGGCCCCCGCGGCCGGCGACGGGGGAGCCCGCCCGCAGGAGGTCCACCCGTGAGCACCACCCCCGGCTCCCTCACCAGGCCGCTCCGGCGGTTCTCGGTACGGCACGCCACCCGCCTGCCGCTCCTGGTGACGGCCACCCTGCTGATCGCGATGTTCTCGATCGGCTCCCTGCAGTACGAAGGTTTCTTCTCCGCGCAGGTCCTGCTCAACGTCCTGATCGACAACGGCTTCCTGCTCGTCGTGGCGATCGGCATGACGTTCGTCGTCCTCACCGGCGGAATCGACCTGTCCGTCGGCTCCGTGGTGGCCCTGTCGACCATGCTGACGGCCTGGCTCGTCGAACAGAACGGTGTGCCGCTCGCCCTGGCGGTGCCGGTGGTCCTGCTGGTGGGAGCAGGAGGCGGCGCGCTGATGGGCTGGGCGATCCACGCCTTCGAGATCCAGCCCTTCATCGTCACCCTCGCGGGGATGTTCCTCGCCCGCGGCCTCTGCTACATGATCAGCACCGAGTCCATCTCCCTCACCGACCCGACGACCACGCGGATCGCGCAGACGCGCGTGCTCCTGCCCGGGGGACTCTTCGTCTCACCTGCCGTGGTCATCGCCCTGGTCGTGCTGGCGCTCGCCTTCGTCGTCCTCCACCACACCCGCTTCGGCCGTACCGTCTACGCCCTGGGCGGCAACGAGTCCTCGGCCCGTCTCATGGGCCTGCCCGTGGGACGCACCAAGGTCGCGGTGTACGCCGTGAGCGGTCTGTGCTCCGCACTCGGCGGTCTGCTGCTGACGTTCTACATGCTGTCCGGGTACGCCCTGCACGCCGTCGGCATGGAACTCGACGCCATCGCGGCCGCCGTCATCGGAGGGACACTGCTGACCGGGGGCTCCGGTTTCGTCCTGGGGACCGCACTGGGCGTGACGGTCCTCGGTCTGATCCAGACCGTCATCAACTTCCAGGGCACGCTCAGCTCGTGGTGGACCCGCATCGTCATCGGCGGTCTGCTGTTCGTCTTCATCCTTCTCCAACGGCTCTTCGGCGGATCCCGCCCGGCGGAATGACCTCCCGGCCGAACCGCCGGCGTCACGCCCGTGCCCGGCACGGGGGCAGGGACTCCCTGCCCCCGTCCCGGGCAGTACCCCGCTCCGGACAAGGAACTTCCATGAACCCGTCCCCACCCCCTTTCACCGGCGGCCCCCCGGTCTGCCACCCCGGCACGGACTCCGGGCAACGATGGATCTTCGGCTTTCCCGGCGGACTCACGGCGGAGGTGCACACCCGCGGCGCCCGGCTCCACGGGCTGTGGGTGCCGGACCGGCACGGCACCCCGGCCGACGTCGTCCTCGCTCCCCGCGACCCGGCTCGGACGGCCACCGCCGCCCGGTACTTCGGCGCCACCGTCGGCCGCTACGCCAACCGCATCGCACAGGGCCGGTTCTCCCTGGACGGCAAGCCGCACCAGCTGACCACGCAGGAGAACGGCCACTGCCTGCACGGCGGGACCGACGGCTTCGACACCCGGCTCTGGGAAGCCGAGAGCGTGCACACCCCCGAGTGGACCGGTGTGCTCCTGCACCTCCACAGCCCCGACGGCGACCAGGGATTCCCGGGAAACCTGGACGTCACCGTCAGCTGTCTCATCGGCCGCGACGACGAACTCGCCTTCTCCTACGCGGCGGTCACCGACGCGGCCACTCCGGTCAACCTCACCAACCACGCCTACTTCAACCTCGAAGGCGAGGGGGCCGGTGACATCCTCGACCACGAACTGACCGTCGACGCCTCCCACTACACACCGGTCGACGGGGACCTCATCCCCCACGGGGACCACCGCCCCGTCCCCGGTACCGCGTTCGACCTCCGCCGGCCGCTCAGGATCGCCGAGGCCCTGGCCCGCGCCGAGGCGGGCGGCGGGTACGACCACAACTTCGTCCTGAACCCGCACGGCGGCGAGACCCTGCGCAGGGCCGCCGTACTCCATGCGCCGGCCACGGGCCGCCGCATGGAGGTGCTGACCACGGAGCCCGGACTCCAGGTCTACACCGCGGGGCAGTTCGACGGATCGGTCCTCGGCAAGAGCGGTACGCCCTACCGGGCAAGCGCCGGCATCGCGCTGGAGACCCAGCACTTCCCCGACTCCCCGAACCGTCCCGGTGACCCCTCCGCGGTGCTGCGACCCGGCGAGGAATACCGGTCGAGGACGGTTCTGCGGTTCGGTACCCGCGGCTGACCGCGTACCGGCACGCCGACATGGCGGTGCCCGCCGGTGGAGAACCGGCGGGCGCAGCCGTGTCCGGAGCGGTGTCAGGCACCTGCCCTTCGCTTGTTCCACACGTCGAAGCCGACCGCCGCGAGCAGCACGAGGCCCTTGATGACCTGCTGCCAGTCGGTGCCCACCCCGACGAGGTTCATGCCGTTGTTGAGCACGCCGAGGACCAGCCCGCCGATGATCGCTCCCAGGACGGTTCCGACGCCCCCGCTCATCGAGGCCCCGCCGATGAACGCGGCGGCGATGGCCTCCAGTTCGAAGTTCACGCCCGCCTTCGGCGAGGCCGCGTTGAAGCGCGCCGCGAAGACGAGCCCGGCGAGCGCCGCGAGCATTCCCATGTTGAGGAACACCGCGAAGGTCACCTTCCTGTCCTTGACCCCGGACAGCTTCGCGGCGGGCAGGTTCCCGCCGATCGCGTACACGTGGCGGCCGATCACCGCGTTGCGCATCACGTAGCCGAAGCCCACCAGCAGCGCGGCCAGGATCAGGAGGACCACCGGGGCGCCCTTGTAGCTGGCGAGCAGCAGGGTCGTCACCAGGACTGCGGCGACCAGCGCCGTCACCTTCAGCGCGAACAGGCCCGTGGGGAGCGGCTCCAGGGCGAACTCCCGCTGGCGGCGGCGGTCCCGTACCTCCTGGAACACCACGTAGGCGATCAGCCCCAGGCCGAGGAGCAGGGTCACGTTGTGGTAGTTGGTCTGCGGCCCCACCTCCGGCAGGAAGCCGTTGGCGACCTTCTGCAGCCCGTCCGGGAACGGGCCGAGCGTCTGCCCCTTGAGGAAGATCTCCGTGAGCCCGCGGAACAGCAGCATGCCGGCGAGGGTCACGATGAACGACGGTATGCCGACGTACGCGATGAAGAATCCCTGCAGCGCGCCCGCGACGGCCCCCAGGAGCAGGGTGAGGAGCACCGCGACGGGCCAGGACACGTGGTGCTCGACCATGAGCACCGCCCCGATCCCCCCGACCAGGGCCATCAGGGAGCCCACCGACAGGTCGATGTGCCCGGAGATGATGACGATCATCATGCCGATCGCCAGGATGAGGATGTAGCTGTTCTGCAGCACCAGGTTGGAGACGTTGCGCGGCAGCAGGAGGTCGCCGCCCGTCCAGATCTGGAACAGGAGCACGATCAGACCGAGTGCGAAGAGCATCCCGTACTGGCGCATGTTCCGCCGGACGCCGTCCAGCAGCACCCGGGCCATCGGTGTCGCGGCGGAGGGGGCCCCGCGGCCCGGGGGCGCCGGGACGGTCGTCTTCCTGCTGACGTCGGTGCTCATGCCTGGTGTCCTTCGCTGGAGGCGGTGCCTGTGGTGACCGCCGGTGGTGCGGGGGAGTCCTGCGTCATGTGCCGCATCAGCACTTCCTGCGTGGCGTCCTCGCGGGTGACTTCGCCGGTCAGCCGTCCGGCGGCCATGGTGTAGACGCGGTCGCACATGCCGAGCAGTTCGGGCAGCTCGGAGGAGATGAGGAGGATCGCCTTGCCCTCGGCGGCGAGCCGGTCGATCACGGTGTAGATCTCGTACTTGGCACCCACGTCGACTCCGCGGGTGGGCTCGTCGAGGATGAGGACGTCCGGTCCGGCGAGGATCCACTTGCTGAGGACGACCTTCTGCTGGTTGCCGCCGGAAAGGCGGCCGACCGGTTCGAGGACGTTCGGTGCCTTGATGTTCATGGTCCGCCGGTACCGTTCGGCCACCTTGCGTTCCTTGTGCCCGTCGACGATTCCGCGGCGGGCGAGGGCGCCGAGGGACGCGAGCGAGATGTTCCGGCTCACGGAGTCCCCGAGGTCGAGCCCGTAGTGCTTGCGGTCCTCGGTGACGTAGGCGATGCCGTGGGCGACCGCCTCGGGAACCGTACGGGTCCGCACCTCGCGGCCGTCCTTGAGCACGGTGCCCCGCTCGTACCGGCCGTAGGAACGACCGAAGACGCTCATGGCGAGTTCGGTGCGGCCGGCCCCCATGAGACCCGCCACGCCCACGATCTCCCCGCGGCGGACCCGGAGCGAGACCCCGTCGACGACCTTGCGGCCGCGGTCGAGCGGATGGCGTACGGTCCAGTCCCGGATCTCCAGGACGGGATCGGCGTCGGCCGGTCCCTCGTACGGGGTGCGGTCGGGGAAACGGCTGTCGAGGTCCCGGCCCACCATGCCGCGGATGATGCGTTCCTCGGTGGTGGCCGGGTCACGGACGTCGAGGGTCTCGATGGAGCGCCCGTCGCGCAGGACGGTGACGGAGTCGGCGATCCGGGCGATCTCGTTCAGCTTGTGCGAGATGATGATCGACGTGATGCCCTGGCTCTTCAGCTCCCGCATCAGCCGCAGCAGCTTCGCGCTGTCCTCGTCGTTGAGCGCCGCGGTGGGCTCGTCGAGGATCAGCAGGCGGACGTTCTTCGCCAGCGCCTTCGCGATCTCCACGAGCTGCTGCTTGCCGACGCCGATGTCGGCGACCCGGGTCTCGGGGTGTTCGTCGAGCCCGACCCGCCTGAGCAGTTCGGAAGCGCGGCGCAGCGCCTCGTGCCAGTCGATGACCCCGTGCCGGGACGGCTCGTTGCCGAGGAAGACGTTCTCGGCGATCGACAGGTGGGGAACGAGTGCGAGCTCCTGGTGGATGATGACGATGCCGCGCTGCTCGCTGGCCCTGATGTCCTTGAACCGGCACGGCTCGCCGTCGAAGAGGATCTCGCCCTCGTAGGTGCCGTGCGGGTGGACGCCGGACAGGACCTTCATGAGCGTCGACTTGCCGGCACCGTTCTCTCCGCACAGGGCGTGCACCTCGCCGCGCTCCACGGACAGGGTCACCTCGGACAGGGCTCGGACCCCGGGGAAGGTCTTGACGATGGACCGCATCTCGAGGACGGGGCCGGCGGTCGCGGACGGGGTCGCGGCGGGTGTCATCGCAGTTCCCCGGCGTCGATGTAGCCCGAGTCGACGAGGACCTTGCGGTAGTTCGACTTGTCGACGCTCACCGGGTCGAGCAGGAAGGCCGGGACCACCTTCTTGCCGTTGTCGTAGGTGGTCTCGTCGTTGATCTCGGGCTTCTTGCCGGCCAGGACGGCCTCCACCATGTCCGCGGCGACCTGCGCCAGCGCACGCGTGTCCTTGTAGACGGTCTGCGTCTGCTGTCCCGCGATGATCGACTTCACGGAGGCGACCTCCGCGTCCTGGCCGGTGACGACCGGCAGCGGCTTTGCGGCGCTGCCGTAGTCGTCGGACTTCAGGGCGGACAGGATGCCGATGGAGATGCCGTCGTAGGGGGAGAGCACGGCGTCGACCCGGGCCGTGGAGTACGCCGAGGTCAACAGGTCGTCCATGCGCTTCTGGGCCGTCCCTCCGTCCCAGCGCAGCGTGGTGACCTGGTTGAGCCGGGTCTGCTGGGAGCGCACGACCAGCTGCTTCCTGTCGAGGTAGGGCTTCAGCACCTTCATGGCGCCGTCGAAGAAGTACTTGGTGTTGTTGTCGTCGTTGGACCCGGCGAACAGCTCGATGTTGAAGGGGCCCTTCTTCGAGCCGGCCTTCAGTCCCAGCTTCTCGACGATGTACGTGGCCTGGAGCTCGCCGACCTTCTCGTTGTCGAAGGAGGCGTAGTAGTCGACGTGCGGGGAGCCCAGGATGAGCCGGTCGTAGGAGATCACCGGGATGTGGGCGTCCGCCGCCTGCTGCAGGACGTTGGACAGGGCCTCGCCGTTGATCGCCGCCACGACCAGGGCGTCGACGCCCTGGGTGATCATGTTCTCGATCTGGGCGACCTGCTGGTCGGGGTCGTCCTCCCCGTACTGGAGAGTCGTGGAGAAACCGGCCTTCTTCAGGCTCGCGGTCATGTTCCGGCCGTCGGCGATCCACCTCTCGGAGGACTTGGTGGGCATGGCGATGCCGATGGTGAGGTCCTTCTTGTCCTTGGACTCCTGGCTGCCGCCCTCGCTGTTCTGCCCGCAGGCGGTCAGGAGCAGGGCACAGCCGGTGGTCACGGCCAGGAGGGCGGATACGGATCGGAACTTCTTCATGGGCATGACCTGGCAATCCCGTCGTCGAGGGCGGCTCCGACCGGGGACGGGCTCGACGGCAGCGCGTGTCCTCGCACCACCGGGACGGCACCGTTCCGGCTGGGTGGCCGGGGCGTCGCACCCCGGTCGAGGTAGATTGTTAGCGCTCACAACAGCGTGATACAAGAGGCGCTAAGGTTTTTCTCGCATCGATACTCAGCCGCAAGCAGGGAGAAAGGAGGCGAACGTGGCGCATCCCGCGGAAGACGTCCGCCCGCCGACGATGGCCGACGTCGCACGTGAGGCAGGTGTGTCCCACCAGACCGTCTCCCGGGTGCTGAGCGGTCACCCCAACGTGCGCGCGGCCACCCGGGACCAGGTCACCCTGGCCATCGAGCGGCTCGGCTACCGCCGCAACTCCGCCGCGCGCGCCCTGGTGACGCGCCGCACGAGGACGCTGGGCGTCATCGCCGTCAACACCGCCCTGTACGGCCCCGCCAGCACCGTGACCGGCCTGGAGGAGGCGGCCCGGGAGGAGGGTTACCTCGTCTCGACCGTCAACCTGCGCACCGGAAGGGGGCAGGGCCTCAAGGACGCCATCGACCACCTCGCGGCCTGGGGCGTGGAGGGCGTCGTCGCCATCACCCCGCAGCGCTCGCACGTGCAGGAACTCGCCGAGCTGGACGCGCCCTTCCCCGTGGTCACCGTGGAGGGCGGTCATCAGCTCGACCTGCCCGGGGTCTCCCTCGACCAGGAACTCGGCGCCCGCATGGTCACCGAGCACCTGCTCGCCGCCGGGCACCGCAATGTCTGGCACGTGTCGGGTCCCGGCGACTGGCTGGAGAGCGAGGCCCGCACCGCGGGATGGCGCGCCGTCCTGGAGGAGAGCGGCATCCAGCCTCCGCGCGTCCTGGAGGGAGACTGGAGCCCCCTGTCCGGGTACCGGGCGGGCCAGGAACTCGCGGGCCTCGCCATGGCCCGCCGCGGGGCGACACCGGTCACGGCGGTGTTCGTCGCCAACGACCAGATGGCGCTCGGCGTCCTGCGGGCGCTGCGCGAGGGCGGGATCCGCACCCCCGGGCAGGTGGCCGTCGCGGGCTTCGACGACATCCCCGAGGCCGAGTTCTTCCCTCCGCCGCTGACGACGGTCCGTCAGGACTTCGCCGCCATCGGGCGCCGGAGCATCGGGCTCCTGGTGGACCACATCGAGGGGCGCGCGCGGAAGGCCGAGCACCTCCTGGTGCAACCGCAGCTCATCATGCGCGCGAGCACGCGCCCCTCGACCGAGGCCTGACGCGGCGGGAGGCTCTCGCCACCACCTCATGGCCGTCGGCGGCCCGCTTCCGTCGGCGGGCGTGTCGGTCCGGGCGGGCTCACGTGCCGGCCCACCCGCGCGAGCGCCCGTGCGGGCCACTCCGGCCCCATGCCGGCCAACTCCGCCCCGTGCCGGTCATTCCGCCCCGTGCGGCCCACTCCGCCCCGTGCGGTCGCCCCGGCTCACGCAGGGCCACGTCGGGGCGCCGGGGTTGCCCGTCGGCGTTCAAGTGAGCGCTCACTTCAAAGGCCCTGTCTCCCGCCTGATATTCGATGGAACAGCGCCTGACTCTTGTCCAACACGATTGTGAGCGTTAACAATCAGGGTGCCCCCCTGGCCCTACTCATGACGAGAGAGACGTATCGTGACTCCACACGCCCCTTCCGACCCCGCGGCCCCACACCACCCCGAGGCCTGCACCATCGGAGTCGACTTCGGCACCCTCTCCGGGCGTGCCGTCGTCGTCAGGGTCCGGGACGGCGCCGAACTCGGTTCGTCGGTCCACGAGTACCGCCACGCCGTCATCGAGGACCGCCTTCCCGCCACCGGAGCCCCCCTGCCCCCCGACTGGGCCCTGCAGCACCCCGGGGACTGGCGCGACGTCCTGCGCAACGCCGTTCCGGCGGCGGTCGCCCACGCCGGAGTCGACCCCGCCCGCGTCATCGGCATCGCCACCGACTTCACCGCCTGCACGGTCCTGCCGACCACCCCGGACGGCACCCCGCTCGCCCTGACGCCCGAATGGGCCGACCGCCCGCACGCCTGGCCCAAACTGTGGAAGCACCACGCGGCCCAGGGGCAGGCCGACCGCATCAACGCCCTCGCTCACGCCCGCGGCGAGAAGTGGATCGCACGGTACGGAGGCAAGATCTCCTCCGAGTGGCAGTACGCCAAGGCCCTACAGGTCCTGGAAGAGGACCCGGCCGTCTACGCCGCCTGCGCCCGCTGGATCGAGGCGGCCGACTGGATCGTCTGGCAGCTGACCGGCGCCGAGTCCCGCAACACCTGCACCGCCGGCTACAAGGGCATCCACCAGGACGGCGCCTACCCCTCGCCCGGCTTCCTCGCCGGACTCCACCCGGACTTCGCCGACTTTCCCGCCACCCGCCTGGAGCACCCCCTGTCCCCGCTGGGTTCCCGCGTCGGCACCCTGAGCAGCCGGGCCGCACACTGGACCGGTCTCCCCGAGGGCATCGCCGTCGCGGCGGGCAACGTCGACGCCCACGTGGCCGCACCCGCGGCGGGCGCCGTGGAGAACGGCCGGATGCTCGCCATCATGGGCACCTCCACCTGCCACGTGCTCAACGGCGCCACCCTCGCCGAAGTCCCCGGCATCTGCGGGGTCGTCGACGGCGGCATCGTCGACGGTGCCTACGGTTACGAGGCCGGTCAGAGCGCGGTCGGCGACATCTTCGCCTGGTGGCTCCGCCAGGGCGTCCCGGACCACTACCGCGCCGAGGCCGAGGCAGCGGGCGAGGACCTCCACCAGCTCCTGACCCGCAAGGCCGCGGACCAGCCGGTCGGCGCGCACGGCCTGGTCGCCCTGGACTGGATGAACGGCAACCGTTCCACCCTGGTCGACCACCACCTCTCCGGAGTCATCGCCGGCCTCACCCTCGACACCCGCCCCGAAGACGTCTACCGGGCCCTGCTCGAATCCACCGCCTACGGCACCCGGGTGATCGTCGAGACCTTCGAGGACGGCGGGATCCCCGTCGAGGAGTTCATCGTCACCGGAGGGCTGAGGAAGAACGCGCTGCTCATGCAGATCTACGCCGACGTGCTCCGCCGCCCCGTGTCCGTCGGCACCTCCGAGCAGGGGCCGGCGCTCGGCTCCGCCATCCACGCCGCCGTCGCCGCGGGCGCCTATCCCGACGTCCGCTCCGCCGCTTCCGTGATGGGCAGCGTCCAGCGCCACGCGTACGTGCCCGACCCCGCACGGGCGGACGCCTACGACGCGCTGTTCGACGAGTACCGCGCCCTGCACGACCACTTCGGCACCGGCGCGGACCTCCTCCTGCACCGCCTGCGACGGATCCGCAACGCCGCACGCCTCGTCACCACCGGCTGACCCCCAGGGCGCCTCCCCGCCCCGGCCTCCATCCGCCCAACCTCCCCGGCCTCGGCCTCCGTCCGCCCCACCTCTCCGCCCCCGGCCTCCGTCCGCCCCACCTCCCCGGCCCCGGCCTCCGTCCGCCCCACCTCCCCGGCCCCGGCCTCCATCCGCCCCACCTCTCCGCCCCCCGCACCCCCGAGGAGCACACGCGACATGACGCTCGCCCAGCCCGACCGCGAGATCTGGTTTCTCACCGGCAGCCAGGCCCTCTACGGCGACGACACCCTGGCCCAGGTCGCCGACCAGTCCCGTGCCATCTGCGACACCCTCGCCGGCCAGTCCCGGATGACCGTCCGCCTGGTGTGGAAGCCGGTCCTCACCGACGCGGCCGCCATCCGCGCGATCTGTCTGGAGGCCAACGCCGACGACCGCTGCATCGGCCTGATCGCCTGGATGCACACCTTCTCCCCGGCCAAGATGTGGATCGCCGGCCTCGACGCCCTGAGCAAGCCCCTGCTGCACCTGCACACCCAGGCCAACCGCCAACTGCCGTGGTCCACCATCGACATGGACTTCATGAACCTGAACCAGGCCGCTCACGGCGACCGCGAGTTCGGATTCGTCCAGACCCGCCTCGGCGTCCCGCGCAAGACCGTGGCCGGCCACGTCTCCACCCCCGGCGTCGTCGACCGCATCGCCGGATGGGCCCGCGCGGCCGTCGGCCGGTCCGAACTCACCACCCTCAGACTCGCCCGGTTCGGCGACAACATGCGCGACGTCGCCGTCACCGAGGGCGACAAGGTCGAGGCACAGCTGCGGTTCGGGGTCTCGGTCAACACGTACGGCGTCAACGACCTCGTCGCCGTGGTCGACGCCACCCCCGACGACACCGTCACCGCCCTCGTCAAGGAGTACCAGGACCTCTACGCCCTCGCGCCCGAGCTGCGGCCCGGCGGCGAGCGCCACGCATCCCTGCGCTACGCCGCCCGCATCGAAGCCGGTCTGCGCACCTTCCTCACGGAAGGCGGGTTCCGCGCCTTCACCACCAACTTCGAGGACCTCGGCGGCCTGCGCCAGCTGCCCGGCCTCGCCGTGCAGCGCCTGATGGCCGACGGCTACGGCTTCGGCGGCGAAGGGGACTGGAAGACCGCCACCCTGCTGCGCACGCTGAAGGCGATGGCCCACGGCCGGCCCGGCGGCACCTCCTTCATGGAGGACTACACCTACGACCTCACGCCCGGCCGGGAGCTCATCCTCGGCGCCCACATGCTCGAGGTCTGCCCCTCCCTCACCACGGCCACGCCCGCCTGCGAGATCCACCCGCTCGGGATCGGCGGACGAGAGGACCCGGTCCGCCTCGTCTTCGACGCGGATCCCGGTCCGGCCGTCGTCGTCGGCCTCGCCGACATGGGAGACCGGTTCCGCCTCGTCGCCAACCACATCGACGTCGTCACCCCGCCCGAGCCGCTGCCCCGGCTCCCCGTCGCCCGAGCCGTCTGGCGCCCCCGCCCCGACCTGCGCACGTCCACCGAGGCCTGGCTGACGGCCGGAGCACCGCACCACACCGTCCTGACCACCGCCCTCGGCGGCGAGGAGGTCGAAGACCTGGCCGAGATGCTGCGGACCGAACTCGTCGTCATCGACGAGGACACCACCATCCGGCGCTTCACGCGCGAGTTGCGCTGGAGCCAGGCCTACCACCGTCTGGCCCAGAGCCTGTGAAGACCCCCGCCGCCACTCCCACCAGGACGGAGCCCTCCGTGAGCACCGCCGTTTCCAAGGAACTGCGCCGAGAGGTACTGGAGGCCAACCTCCGCATCCCCAGAGCCGGCCTCGCCACCCTCACCTGGGGCAACGTGAGCGGTGTGGACCGACAGGCCGGCGTCTTCGTCATCAAGCCCTCGGGCGTGGCCTACGACGTGCTGAGCGAGGAGGACCTGGTCGTCGTCTCCCTGTCCGACGGGAGCGTGGTGGAGGGTCACCTGCGCCCGTCCACCGACACGGAGACGCACCGCAGTCTCTATCTGGCCTTCCCCTCCATCGGAGGCGTGACCCACACGCACTCCACCCACGCCGTCGCCTTCGCCCAGGCCCGGCGTCCCATACCGGTGCTCGGCACGACCCACGCGGACACCTTCAACGGTCCCGTCCCCGTCACCGAGGCCCTCACGCCCCAGCAGTGCGCCACGGACTACGAGTACAACACCGGCCAGGTCATCGTGGACCTGCTGGGCCGTGACGACACCCGGGCCCGTGAGGTCCCCGGCGCCCTGGTCGCCCACCACGGCCCCTTCACGTGGGGTGCCGACGCCACCGCGTCCCTGGAACACGCCGTCATCTGCGAGGCGGTGGCCGAGATGGCCCTCCACACCATCGCCCTGGGCACGGTCGAGCCCCCGCAGCACCTCCTGAACCGCCACTTCACGCGCAAGCACGGCCCGGACGCCTACTACGGCAACCCCTCCTCCGCCTGAACGCGCCGAGGGGAGCCAGGATCATCCTGGCTCCCCTCCAGGGTGCGCCGCAGCGGGTCAGGTGCGGGTCCAGCGCTGGTTGCCGCTGTTCCAGCAGGAGTAGAGCTGGATCAGCGTGCCGTTGGCGGTGCCGCTGGCAGCGGCGTCGAGGCAGAGGCCGGACTGGACACCGACGATGGAGCCGTCGGAGTTGAGGCGCCACTTCTGGTTGTCGCCGCCCCAGCAGCTGTAGATCTGGACCTTGGCGCCGTTACCGGTGCCGGCGGCGTCCAGGCACTTGTCGCCGTAGACCCTGAGCTCACCGGCGGCGGTGAGGGTCCACTGCTGGTTGGTGCGGTTGTTGCAGTCCCACAGCTGGACCTGGGTGCCGTCGGTGGTGACGGCGCCGGGTACGTCCACGCAGCGGCCCGAGGCGACTCCCTTGATCGGCCCGGCGCCGGGGGAGGGGGTCGGAGTGGGGTTGGGGTTGGGGGAGACGGAGTTGAGGGCGTTGAGGACGGAGGAGTAGGCGGGCTTCTTGCTGCCGTCGCCGTTGAAGAGCAGCGGAGTGTGCTCGGCTCGCCAGGAGTCGGTGTCGCGCACACCCCAGACGGTGATGCCGAGGCAGCGCGGGACGGCCAGGCAGTCGTTGGTCACGTTGGCGTAGGTCGTGCCCGAGGCGCCCTGGATGTCGAGTTCGGTGATGGCCACGTCGACGCCGAGGGCGGCGAAACTCTGGAGGGTGGTGCGGAAGTTGCTGTTGTAGGGGCTGTCGTTGTTGAAGTGGGACTGGAAGCCGACGCAGTCGATGGGCACGCCGCGCTGCTTGAAGTCCTTGACCATGGCGTACATGGCCTGGGTCTTGGCCCACGTCCAGTTCTCGACGTTGTAGTCGTTGTAGCAGAGCTTGGCGGCCGGGTCGGCGGCGCGGGCGGTGCGGAAGGCGACCTCGATCCAGTCGTTGCCGCTCCGCTGGAGGTTGGAGTCCCGGCGGGCGCCCGAACTGCCGTCCGCAAACGCCTCGTTGACGACGTCCCACTGGCTGATCTTGCCCTTGTAGTGGGCCATGACGCCGTTGATGTGGTTGGTCATCGCCGTGCGGAGCGCGCTGCCGCTGAGGTTCTGCATCCAGGCGGGCTGCTGGGAGTGCCAGGCCAGGGTGTGGCCCCGCACCTGCTTGCCGTTCTGCACCGCCCAGTTGTGGACGCGGTCGCCGGCGGTGAAGTCGAAGCGGCCCTGCTGGGGTTCGGTGGCGTCGATCTTCATCTCGTTCTCGGCGGTCACCGAGTTGAACTCGCGGTTCGCGATCGTCGTGTACGTCGAGTCGTTGAGCCTGCCCGAGGCGATGGCGGTGCCGAAGTACCGGCCGCTCTGCTTCGCCGCGGCGCCGAGCGTGCTCTCGGCGGCGTGCGAGGTGAGGGGCGCCACGAGCACGGTGGCGGCCCCGACGGCGCCGACGAGCAGCGCCGCGCCGAGGCCACCTATTTTCCGGCGGACGGTGGACGGTGGAAGGGCATGTGAACGCATGGCTGGACCTCCGGTACGGAATTCACGGATGGATGCGAGCGCGGCGGAAAGATTCCGCGAGGGTGATGTCCGCGTGCGTGGAACGTGCGTGAAAAAGGAAGCGGACCATCAGGGCGCAGTGATGCGAGGCCGGTGCCGCGACATGCAGGTCAAGGGGCGGTGGCGACCTCCGGATTCAGTCTGGAAACACCGCAGGAACATGTCAAGTGTTTCGGAGGTGTTTCGGTGACGCGGCCCGATAATGGGGCCCTTGAGGCCTCTCGAAAGGGTCCTGAAAAGGATGTCGAGAGAGCCATGACGGAGCAGCCCTTATCGAAAGTATTTCGATAAGGGCTGCTCCGTCTATTAGTGAGTGCTTGCTTCGGTTCACATGTCCGGGTCGTCGATGCCCGTCGCCCCGGAGGACGGGTGCGGATACGCGATGTCGAACCACCTGAAGTGGGCGTGGTTCGTGGACGGGTGGCCGTGGGAGGTGGCGTAGAGGCCGAGCTGGACGCTGGTGAACAGCGGCGTGAGGAAGGTGGCTTCGACGGTGGCCAGGTCCTGCCAGGCGCCGTCGGGCGCCGCGTGGGCGAAGGTGTGGCTGAAGCCCCGGACGCGCACCCCCAGCCGAACGGGCCCCGGGGGGACCGGAACGCCGGCCAGGAGTTCGGACCCGTGGCGGAGGACGAGTCCTTCCCCGGTACGAAGGAAGAGGAGGTGGGTGTCGTCGTCGAGGACCACGGCGAGGCCGGCCTGTTCGACCGGTGCCGCGGGAGTGAAGTGCAGCTCGGTGGACACGTCGCAGTCCGGCTGTTCCTGCGGACGGACCAGGAGGGAGGGGACGGCCCGTTCGCCGAGGCGGTCGGGGCGCAGCTGGAGGCGGAGCCCGTCGCCGGTGGCCCAGAACGGCGCGGGCGGGGTGCGCAGGACGCTCCAGTCGGCGCTGAGGGCGGCGAAGTCGTCGTGGAGCGGGCGGCGGGGACTCGTGTGGTCGACGGGGGAGAAGACCGGCCGTCCGTCATGCCACGTGACCTTGCTGAGGAAGGTCTCGCGGCCGACGGCCGAGCCCGGGCGGACGCCCAGCAGGACGGCCCGCCAGTCGCCGTCCGGGGTCTGCACGAGGTCGGCGTGCCCGGTGCAGGTGACCGGACCCGTCCGGACGGGAGGCAGGACCGGGTTGCCGGGGACGCCCCGGTACGGGCCGGTCACGCGGTCGGCGCGGGCGGCCACCACACTGTGGTCCACATCGGTGCCGCCCTCGGCGGTGAGCAGGAGATACGAGCCGCCGATCCGGTAGAGGTGCGGAGCCTCCGGCCACCGCGCGTCCGGATGGCTCCCCGACCACAGGACGTACTCGGGCCCGGTGAGCCGTCGTTCGTCGGGCAGGTACTCACGCATCCAGATCTCGGTGCGGCCGGCGGCCTCGTCCAGCACACGGGCGGCGGTGAACCAGGCTCGGCCGTCACCGTCCGGCCCGTCGTCGAAGAACAGCGACGGATCGAAGCCCTCGCCGTCCAGCCAGTACGGCTCCGACCACGGCCCCGCCGGGTCGGTCGCCGTGACGACGAAATGGCCGGGGCCGTCCATCAGCGTGCACACGAGGTGGAAGACCCCGCCATGGTGCCGGATCGTCGGCGCGAACAGCCCCCGGGAGGGCTCGCACCCGTCGAGGTCGAGCTGCGACACCCGGTCCAGCGCGGAGCCGAGGCGCCGCCAGTTCACCAGATCGCGGCTGTGGAACACGGGAAGCCCCGGGAACCATTCGAAGCTGGACGTCACCAGGTAGTAGTCCGCCCCCACGCGGCAGACGGACGGGTCGGGCCGGAAGCCGGGGAGTACGGGTTCGCCGAACCACCCGGTCACGGCACCGGGACGATCTCGACCGGCACGGACAGCACACGGTCGGCCGCCGGGTGACGTACGGGACCGTGCAGGGTGAAGGACCCCTGGAGTGGAAGATCGCCGCTGGACCGTCCGACGGCCACGCCGATCTCTCCGGGCTCCACCCTCCTGCGCAAGTCGACCCCGGTGAAGGAGGTCCGGTCGGCGTGGACGGAGAAGGTGATCCGGGCGGCCTCGCCCGGCCGCAGCTCCACCCTGCCGAATCCGGCGAGCCACCGCCTCGGTCGCACGACGGACGCCTCGGGGTCCGAGAGGTAGAGCTGGACCACCTCCGTCCCGGTGACCTCGCCCACGTTGCGTACGGTGACCGCGACGGAGACGGCTCCGTCCGTCGGGGCGACGGGATCCACCGAGAGATCCGAGCAGGTGAAGCTGGTCCAGCTCAGCCCGTGCCCGAACGGGAACAGCGGAGTCGGGTCCACCGAGCTCCAGTCGGTGCGCCCGCCCAACGCGGAGTGCAGGTAGGTACCGGGCTGTCCGCCGACCTGGCGGGGGATGGAGACGGGGAGCCGCCCGGACGGTTCCGCGGCGCCGCTGATGATCCGGGCCAGCGCCGTCCCGCCCTCCTCGCCGGGGAAGAAGGCCTGGACGACGGCCGCCGCGCGCTCCGCCAGCGAGCCGAGCGCGTAGGGGCGTCCGGAGACGAGGACCAGGACGGTCGGCACCCCGGAGTCCAGTACGGCGGAGGCGAGTGCGGCCTGGTCTCCGGGCAGGTCGAGGGTCTCGGCGTCACAGCCCTCTCCCGAGGTGCCCCGGCCGAACATGCCGGCCCGGTCGCCGAGTACCAGCACGTTCACGTCCGGATCGTCCGCGGTGACCGTGAACCCGGCAGCGGTGAGCGCCTCGCCGAGCGTCGGGATCTCAAGGCCGAGGTCGCCGGGCAGGGCGACGTGGTTGGGGAAGGAGTAGCAGCCGAGGAAGGACTGGGGGTCGTCGGCGTACGGCCCGCTGACCGCGACCCGGCACGGGCGCAGCGGCAGGGTGCCGTCGTTGGCGAGCAGCACGGTGGACCGTTCGGCCAGGAGCCTGGCCAGTGCCCGGTTCTCCGGCGGGTCGAGGTCGACCGGCTCGGGCTTGACGGGTTCCCAGTCGGGGTCGAGCAGGCCGAGTTCGGCCTTCTGCAGCAGGACCCGCTCCGCGGCCCGGTCGACGAGCTCCCCGGGAACGTCCCCCGACCGTACGAGTGCGGTCAGCGGCTCGCCGTAGCAGCGGGCCGTGGGCAGCTCGACGTCGATTCCGGCGGTCAACGCCAGCGCGCCGGCCGCGCCGCGAGACCCGGCGACGCCGTGCCGGGTCTCCAGGAAGGAGACGGAGTAGTAGTCGGCGACGACGACACCGCCGAAACCGAGCTCGTCCCTGAGCAGTCCGGTCAGCAGGTGTTCGTCGGCGGCGACCGGGACGCCGTCCACGTCGGTGTAGCTGTTCATCACCGACCGGGCGCCTCCCTCGCGCAGCGCCCGTACGAAGGGCTCGACCAGCACGTCGGCGAACTCGCGCGGCCCCGAGGCGACGGGGGCCATGTTCCGGCCGCCGCGCGAGGCCGAGTAGCCGGCGAAATGCTTGAGCGTCGCCACGACGCCGGCGCCTTCCAGGCCCTGTACGTAGGCGGTGCCGATCGCTCCGACGAGATAGGGGTCCTCGCCGATGCACTCCTCGGTCCTGCCCCACCGGTAGTCGCGGACCACGTCGAGCACCGGGGCCAGCCCCTGGTGGACGCCGACCCGCCGCATCCCCTCGCCGATGGCGGCGGCCATCCGCCGCACGAGCCCGGGATCGAAGGACGCGCCCCAGGCGAGCGGCCCGGGGAAGACGGTGGCCCCGAACGTCATGAACCCGGTCAGGCACTCCTCGTGAGCGATCGCCGGGATGCCGAACCGGCCGGCCCCGGTCACCTGCCGCTGGAGCGAGGCGAGCCGCTCCATCCCGGCTTCCGCGGTGGTCGGCGCGGTTCCGTACACCCGGGTGAGCTGGCCAAGACCGTGCCCGACGATGTCGTCGAGGCCCGGCGCGGGCTCGCCGGAATCGTCCTCCATCGGTGCGACGGGTGCTCCGGGATTCGAGGGCAAGGCCCAGAAGCCGGCGAGTTGCCCCGCCTTCTCCTCCAGCGTCATCCGACTCAGCAGATCGGCGACTCGCACGGAAGCGGGCAGGAGAGGATCACGCCAGGGCTCGGTCAAGGGGTTCTCCTAGGGGCGGGGCGGTGGAGAGCCGGACCTTGAGCTCGGTCGAGAGCTCCATCCGGGGGCTGACCAGGGGTTGGTTCTCCAGAAGCTGGAACAGGGTGCGGGCGGCGAGCCGGCCCATCTCCTCCAGCGGCTGACGCACCGTCGTCAGCGGAGGTGACAGCCATTCGCACATCGGCAGGTCGTCGAAACCGACCACGCTGAGATCCCCCGGGATGCTCAGTCCGCCCTGCCGGGCGGCCTCGTAGACGCCCATCGCCTGCTGGTCGCTACCGGCGAAGACGGCCGTCGGGGGCTCGGGCAGGGCGAGCAGCTCCTGGGCGCACCGGAACCCGCCCTCGTGCTGGAAGTCGCCGAACCGGATCAGGTCGCGGTCGACCTCGATCCCGGCCCGCTCCAGAGCGGCCCGGTACCCGTCGATGCGGGCCTGGCTGCAGAGCATCTCCTTGCGCCCGCCGATCGCGGCGATCCGGCGGTGCCCCATGTCCAGCAGGTGCTCGGTGGCGGCGAGGCCGCCCGCCCAGTTGGTCGCGCCGATGCTCGGCACGCCGTTGCCCGGGAGGTCGATCGGGTCGATGACGACCAGTGCCACCCCGCCCCGCTCGACCTGGGCGCGTTGGGCCTGGGTGACCGAGGCGGTGACGAGGATGACGCCGTCGCTGTGGTGCAGGACCGGCAGCGCGGCCCAGCTCGACGGCGTGGCTTCGCCAGGCGGGACGAGTGACACGACGGTGCCGACGCCCCGCTGGGCGCACTCGGCCTCGACGCCCCGCAGGATCTCCACGGCCCACGCGCTGTCCAGACCGCCGATGATCAGGTCGACCAGGCCCGACCTGCGGGCCCTGCCCTGCCGGCCGGGTGGGAGGTAGTTGTGGGCTCGCAGCAGGCCCTCGATCCGTTCGCGTGTCGAGGGCGCGACATCGGTGCGGCCGTTGATCACCTTGGAGACGGTGGCCTGGGAGACCCCTGCCTCCGCGGCGATGACCGCCAGAGTCGCACGCTGCTCGCTCAACTTCTCTCCTCTTCGACGCCGTCGGACGGCGACAGGTATCGCAAACTTTCGAAGAGTTTCTGGTCGAGGCGACGGCTTGTCAACCCCAGGACCACGCGGTGTTCCGAGATAAATCGGTGAGAAGTCTTGACCGTGCAGCCCGGCGTTTCTAGTTTATGGCACCACGGAATTCGAGAGTATTTCGAAAAGTTTTCGAGCGTGGAACCGGAATGAACCCGGCATCGAACCCGTCATCCCCCCATCACACGGAGGTCCCATGGCCAGCACTCCCCCGAGCCGACGAAGCTTCCTGGGGCTCGCGGGCTTGACCGCACTGTCCGTCTCCATGACGGCGGCCTGCGGAGCGGGCGAATCAGGCGGCAGGTCGTCGGCCGACGGCAAGGTGACGTTCGAGTGGTGGAACATCGCCACGACCGAACCGGGCAAGTCCCTCTTCCCCCAGATCTCCTCGGCGTTCACGGCCGCCCACCCGAACATCGCGATCAACACGACCTCGTTGGAGAACGAGGCGTTCAAGTCCAAGCTGACCGCCACCACCTCCTCGGGCAAGCTCCCCGACGTCTTCCAGACCTGGGGCGGCGGTGTGCTGCAGCAGCAGGTCGACGCGGGGCTGGTCGAGGACCTCACCGACGTCCTGGACTGGTCGTCCGACCTCACCCCGGTCTCGCTGCAGGCCTACCGGTTCGGCGGCCGCACTTACGGGGTGCCCTACGACATCGGCATGGTCGGCTTCTGGTACAACAAGAAGCTCTTCGCCAAGGCCGGGATCACCGCCCCGCCGGCCACGTGGGCCGAGTTCCTCGGCGACGTCGGAAAGCTCAAGGCGGCGGGCATCACCCCGATCGCCCTCGCGGGCAAGGAGAAGTGGCCGGGCCACTACTACTGGGCCTACCTCGCGATGCGCGTCGCCGGCCTCCCCGCGCTCCAGCAGGCCGCGACCACCAAGGACTTCACCGGCCCCGGCTTCGTCCAGGCGGGCGTCCACCTCAAGGAGCTCGTCGACCTCCAGCCGTTCCAGACGGCCTTCCTCGGCGCCGGCTACGCCACCCCCGGCGGGCAGGCCGCGACCATGGGCAACGGCAAGGCCGCCATGGAGTTGATGGGGCAGTGGGGACCGTCGGTACAGAAGGACGCGGGTGGCGACCTCGGAGCCGACCTGGGCTTCTTCCCCTTCCCGACGGTCGACGGCGGTGTGGGCCTGGCCACCGAGGTGTTCGGCGGCGGCGGTGGCTTCGCGCTGCGCAAGGGCGCCCCGAAGGAGGCACTGGACTTCCTGAAGTTCTTCGTCCTGGAGAACGAGTCCAAGCTGCTGGCCTCCAACGGCTACCTGCCGGTGGTCAAGGGCGCGGAGAGGCAGCTCACCGACGCCAACAAGAAGGTGGTGGCCGGCAGCCTGGTCAAGGCGACGGGCTTCCAGCTCTTCCTCGACCAGGCCTATCCGCCGGCCGTCGGCCAGGAGGTCAACGACAGCGTCGCCGACCTCATCGCCGGCAAGAAGACCCCCGAGCAGGTCACCGCGTCGATCACCGAGGCTGCGAAGAGTGCCTAGCTCCGTGCCCACCCTGACAAAGGAGCGGACGGAGGAGGCCGTGCCGACGCCCCCGCCACGCCAGGCCCGGTCGCGCCTGCGCGGGTGGGGAGACTGGGCGTCGGTCGCCTGGTTCCTCGTCCCGGCCCTGGTCCTCTTCCTCGTCTTCGTCCTCGCCCCGATCGTCGTCGCCGTCTACACCGGCTTCTTCAAATGGGGCGGCATCGGCCCCATGGACGACTTCGTCGGCTTCGCGAACTACACCAAGCTCTTCGACGACCAGGTCTTCCTCGGCGACCTGGGGCGCGGGCTGTACCTGATCGTCCTGTCGATCACGATCCAGCTGCCGTTCGCCCTGTTCACCGCGGTCCTGCTCAACCAGAAGCTCCGCGGCCGGGCCGTCTACCGGATGCTGTTCTTCGCGCCGTACATCCTGTCCGAGGTGGTCACGGCGGTCCTCTTCACGATGATCTTCCTGCCCGGCGCCGGCATGGCCGACCACCTCGCCGGCCTCCTGGGCCTGGAGGGACTGCAGGGCAAGTGGCTCGCCGACCCCTCGACGGTCATGCCGACCCTCTTCGTCGTCATGATCTGGAAGTACTTCGGCTTCCACATGATGCTTTTCCTCGCCGGTCTGCAGAGCATCCCGTCCGAGATCCTCGAAGCCGCCTCCATCGACGGCGCCGGCGCCTGGCAGCGCTTCCGGCACGTGACGCTGCCGCTGCTCGGCCCGACCATCCGGATCAGCGTCTTCCTGTCGATCATCGGGTCCATCCAGCTCTTCGACCTCGTCTGGGTCATGACCGCGGGCGGACCCAACCACTCCTCCGAGACGATGGCGATCGCGATGTTCCAGTTCGGGTTCAAGCGGTACCAGGTCGGCTACGCCAGTGCGATCAGCGTGGTCCTGTTCATGATCAGCCTGGTCTTCTCCCTCTTCTACCAGCGTTACGTGCTCCGCCGCGATCTGAGCGGGGCCGTCACCTCGGGAGGCGGCCGATGAACGCCCGCCGGACGGCACGCGGCCTTTCGCTGCACGCCGTGGTCTGGCTGATCGCCGCGTTCGTCGCCGTACCGCTGCTCTACGCGGTGATCTCCGGGTTCAAGAGCACCGGCGAGCTCACGACGAACCCGTTCGGGCTGCCGGAGCAGTGGAAGGTCGGAAATTACACCGGAATTCTCGGCGACGGAATGTTCTGGCGGCAGATCGCCAACAGTGCCGGCATCGCCGTCGGCACGACGCTCTGCACGGTGGCGGTCTCCGCGATGGCGGCGTTCGTGCTGGCCCGATATGCCTTCCGGGGCAGGGAGTTGTTCTATACGCTCTTCACGATCGGGCTGATGTTCCCGTTCGCGGTGGCCGTGCTGCCGCTCTTCCTCATGCTGCGCACCTTCGGCCTGCTCGACAACCCGCTCGGCGTGATCCTCCCGCAGGCGGCTTTCGGGCTTCCCATGACGATCGTGATTCTGCGCGGATTCTTCCGGACCATCCCGGCGGAGATCGAGGAGGCCGCCACCATGGACGGCTGCGGCAAGCTCCGCTTCTTCTGGAAGATCCTGCTGCCGATGGCGCGTCCGGCGCTCGGCACGGTCTCGGTGCTGGCGGTCGTCGCGAGCTGGAACAACTTCTTCCTGCCGCTGCTGGTGTTCAACGACCCGAAATGGCAGACGATCCCGGTCGGTGTCCAGCAGTTCCAGGGCCAGTACTCGACCGACTTCGCGCTCGTCCTCGCCTACATCGTGCTCGCCATGGTCCCCGCCCTCGCCTTCTACGCCGTCGCCGAACGGCAGCTGATCGGCGGCCTCACCGCGGGCGCCACCAAGGGCTGACCCGCCCCATGTGACCTCCACCCCGAGGAGACCCTGTGAAACGCCTGACCGCCCTGACGGCCGTCATAATGTTAGCGCTCACATCGCAAGCCGGGGCCGACCCCCTGCGACCCCCGGCCGACCCCGCGCGCGCCGCCATCGACTTCCGGGGCGAACTCCAGCCCATCGACGGATTCGGCTTCTCCATGGCCTTCCAGCGGGCCGACCTGCTGCACGGCGCGCGCGGCCTCAGCCCCGTCAAGCGGCGCGAGGTGCTCGACCTGCTGCTCAGCAAGGAGAAGGGTGCCGGCCTGTCGATCCTGCGCCTCGGCATCGGGTCGTCGACCGACCGGGTCTACGACCACATGCCGACGATCCTGCCGACCGATCCCGGCGGGCCGGACGTCACGCCGACGTACGTCTGGGACGGCTGGGACGGCGGCCAGGTCTGGCTCGCCAAGGAGGCCAAGGCGTACGGCGTCGAACGGTTCGTCGCCGACGCCTGGAGCGCGCCGGCCTTCATGAAGACCAACCGCAGCGAGAACGACGGCGGCGAGCTCCTGCCCGCGTGGCGCCAGGCCTACGCGAACTACCTCGTGCAGTACGCGAAGTTCTACCAGCGGGAGGGCATCCGGATCACCGATCTCGGGTTCACCAACGAACCCGACTGGACGGCGACGTACGCCTCGATGCGCTTCACCCCGCAGCAGGCCGTCGACTTCCTCAAGGTGCTCGGGCCGACCGTCCGCGCATCCGGACTGAAGACCGGGGTGGTCTGCTGCGACGCCGCGGGCTGGGACCGGCAGGTCGCCTACACCGAGGCCATCGAGGCGGACCCCGCGGCCGACAGGGCCGTACGGACCGTCACCGGCCACCGCTACAGCGGTGCGACCACGGTCCCGCAGCCGACCGACAAGCGCGTCTGGATGTCGGAATGGTCACCGGACGGCACCACCTGGAACGAGAACTGGGACGACGGCAGCGGCTACGACGGCCTCACCGTCGCCGCCGACATCCAGAACACCCTGACCGTCGGCAACGCCAACGCCTACGTCTACTGGACCGGCGCGTCCCTCGGCGCGACCCGGGGGCTCATCCAGCTCGCCAACCCGGGTGACGACTACCGGGTGTCCAAGCGGTACTGGGCACTGGCCGCCTTCAGCCGGTTCATCCGCCCCGGCGCCGTCCGTGTGCCGGTCACCAACGCCGACCCGGCACTGCAGATCACCGCCTTCCGCAACACCGACGGCAGTCGCGTGATCGAGATCCTCAACACCGCGACCACAGAGAGGTCCGCCGCCTTCACCCTTCGCGGCGGGCACGACCGGCACCCCGACGCCTACGTGACCGACGAGACCCGCTCGATCACCCCGGCCGACGTCGTCTCCACGCACGGCACGACCCTCACGGCCTCACTTGCCCCGCGCGCCCTGACCACGATCGTCCTCGACTGAACCGCCCGGAATCCGAGGAGTCATCCATGTCCCTGCCCCGGCATCTCATCGCCCTGTCCGCCGCCGTCTGCCTCGCGGCCGGAGTCGCCGCCACGCCCGCGACCGCCGAACCCCGCCCCCGAACGCTCGGCGAACTGGCCAAGAAGCACCACAAGTACTTCGGCTCGGCCACCGACAACCCCGAGTTCACCGACGCCGCCTACCTGAAGCTCCTCGGCAGCGAATTCGGACAGACCACCCCCGGCAACTCCATGAAGTGGTACGCCACCGAACCCGAGCGCGGGGTCTTCGACTTCACCGCCGGCGACGAGGTCGTGGACTTCGCCAAGGCCCACCACCAGAAGGTCCGCGGCCACACCCTCGTCTGGCACAACCAGCTCCCCGCCTGGCTCACCGAGCGCAGTTGGACCGCCGACGAGCTGCGCGCCGTCCTCAAGAACCACATACAGACGGTGGTCCGGCACTACAAGGGCCAGGTGATCCACTGGGACGTCGTCAACGAGGCGTTCAACGAGGACGGCACCTACCGCGAGTCGCTCTTCTACAGGACGCTCGGCCCCGGCTACATCGCCGACGCCCTGCGCTGGGCCCACGAGGCGGACCGGCACGCCAAGCTGTACCTCAACGACTACAACGTCGACGGGATCGGCCCCAAGAGCGACGCCTACCACACCCTGATCAAGCAGTTGAAGGCCGACGGCGTCCCGGTCGAGGGCTTCGGCATCCAGGGCCATCTGGCGCTTCAGTACGGCTTCCCCGCCGACGTCCGGCAGAACATGCAGCGCTTCGCCGACCTCGGGGTCGAGGTCGCGGTCACCGAGCTCGACATCCGGATGAACCTCCCGGCGACCCCGGAGAAGCTGGCCACCCAGGCCACCTGGTACGCGGACTACGTCAAGGCCTGCCTGGCGGTCAGGAAGTGCGTCGGCGTCACCATCTGGGACTACACGGACAAGTACTCGTGGATCCCCTCCGTGTTCCCCGGCGAGGGCGCCGCGCTGCCCTACGACGAGAACCTGATGCCCAAGCCCGCCTACCACGCGATCAGGGAGGTGCTGGGCGGATGATCAGAACGGCGATCGTGGGAACGGGCGGGATCGCCGGCATCTGCCACGTTCCCGCGCTCCGGACACAGGCGCACCGGGCCGAGATCGTGGCGGCCGTCGACGTGGACGCCACGCGCGCCGAGGCGTTCGCGGCCGAGCACGGCATCCCCGCGCTCTACACCGACCTGCACACGATGCTCAGGGAGCAGAGCCCGGACCTCGTGCACTTGTGTACGCCGCCGTACCTCCACGCCGAACAGGCCGTGGCCTGCCTGGAGGCGGGCGCGTGGGTGTGGTGCGAGAAGCCGGTGGCTCTGTCGCTGGCCGAGCTCGACCGGATCGAAGCCGCCGAGGGCCCCGCCGTCGCGGGCGCGGTGTTCCAGCACCGGTACGGCTCGGGGGCCCGGTATCTGCGCGACCGGATCGCGGCCGGGACCCTGGGCCGTCCCCTGGTCGCGCAGTGCGTCACGGCGTGGTACCGCGACGACGCCTACTACGACGTGCCCTGGCGCGGCACCTGGCGGAGCGAGGGCGGCGGCCCGACCTTGGGCCACGGCATCCACCAGATGGATCTGATGCTGGACGTATTCGGCGAATGGGCCGAGGTACGCGCGATGGCCGGCCGCCTGGAACGCGACGTCCAGACCGAGGACGTGTCCGCGGCCCTGGTCCGGTTCGAGAACGGCGCCCTCGCGACGGTCGTCAACAGCGTCCTCTCCCCACGCGAGGAGAGCTACCTGAGGTTCGACCTCGCCGACGCCACCGTCGAACTCCGGCATCTGTACGGCTACTCCAACGCGGACTGGACGTTCACCGCCAGGTCGGCCCACGCGAAGTGGGAGCCGCCGGACGACCTGCCCAGCTCGCACACCGCCCAGCTCGCGGACTTCCTGGACGGCTACGAGGCCGGGATCCGGCCCGACCTCGGCAGGCCCACCATGGAACTCGTCACCGCCCTCTACAAGGCGGCGATCACCGGCCTGCCGGTCCGGCGCGGAGAGATCGGCGCGGCCGACCCCTTCTACGGCTCACTCCACGGCGGACGCCCGGAGGTCTTCCGATGACGTTCGAGCTCCTCGAGAACGAGGACTCGTTGACCGTCCGGGCCCGCGACGTCGACCTGTTCCGCTATGTGCACCGGCCCGTCATGGACCCCTTCGAGGCGCCCAAGCCCTATCTGCATCCGGTGCGCACGCTCGCCGGCGACGTGATCACCGGGTACCGGCCGCACGATCACCGCTGGCACAAGGGCATGCAGATCACGGCGTCGTGGGTGTCGGGGCAGAACTTCTGGGGCGGCGGCACCTATCTGCGGGGCCGGGGTTACGTGGACCTGCCGAACCTCGGCACGATGCGCAGCCTCTCCGTATTCGCAGGAACGGGCCATGGCCGCGCCGTGATCACCGAGGACCTGGCCTGGCACACGATGGCGGGGGAGCACTGGATCGACGAGCGCCGCACGCTCACCGCACGCGACGTCGAGTCCGACTCCTGGACCCTGGAGGTCACCACCGCGCTGACCAACGTCCACGACACCGCCCTGCTGTTCGGCAGTCCGGGCACACAGGGCAGAGAGCTCGCCGGATACTCCGGCCTCTTCTGGCGCGGCCCGCGCGACTTCACCGGCGGCGCCGTGATCGGCCCCGCGATGGGGGAGAAGGGCGAATGGCTGGCCTTCGTCGGCACGCACGACGAGGTCGACCGTGCCTCCACACTCCTGTTCCTGGACGATCCGGACGCCCCCGGCCGCTGGTTCGTCCGCAGCGAGCCCATCCCCGCCGTCAACCCGTCCCTGGCATTCCACGAGGAAGTGCCGCTGGCCCCGGGCGACACTCTGTCGCGCCGCTACCGGATCGTCGTGGCCGACGGCGCGTGGACCCCCTCGCGCCTGTCCCGGCACGTCGAGGAACACCCGTGGTGACTCCGCTCCCCGGCGGCGTGGGGATCTCCGGGTTGACCGTGTACGACTGGGAGGCCGCCGACGGGCTGTGCGGCGGCACCCCCCACATGCACCTCGTCTGCTCCGAGGCGTACGTCGTCATCGGCGGCGAGGGCAGCGTCCAGACCCTCACCACCTCCGGTTTCGCCGACACCCCGCTGCGCCCCGGGGACGTCGTCTGGTTCACCCCCGGAACGATCCACCGTCTCGTCAACGCCGGCGGCCTGCGCCTGGTGGTGCTCATGCAGAACAGCGGGCTCCCCGAGGCGGGCGACGCCGTCTTCACCTTCCCCCCGCCCGTCCTTGCCGATCCCGACGCCTACCGGGCGGCGGCCGTCCTGACGGGCGACCACGCCACGGCGGCGCGCCGCCGCCGCGACCTGGCACTCGAAGGCTTCCTGGCCCTGCGTGAAGGTGGGCTGCGGGAGTTCCACACCGCGGCCCACCGCCTGAAGCGCGATCTCCTCGACGCCTGGTGGATCCGCTGGCGTGACGGCCCGCTGGCGGCGACCCTCGCCACCGGCTGCCAACTGGCAGCGCTGAAGACCGGAGACCTCTCCCACCTCGATCACGGCGACGTGTCGCGCCTGGAGCGCCCGGAAGACCCGCTCTTCGGCATGTGCGGCCTTCTCCACGCCTATCCCGTCCCCGTCCTCCTGACGCGGCCGCCGCGCGGTTCGTCGGAGTCACGTCACCTCCACCCCCCGAAGGAGCTCTTCTGATGAGATTGCGCCGTCCACCCCTGGTCCTGGGCCTCGTCCTCGCGGTCCTGTCGTCCTTGCTGCTCGGGGCTTCTCTTCTCGGTGCCCCACCCGCCGCCGCGGCGACCGTCGACACCAACGCCTGGTACGTGCTGGTCAACCGCAACAGCGGCAAGGCCCTGGACGTCTACAACCTGGCGACCGGCGACGGCGCCCGCATCACCCAGTGGACCAGGAACGACCAGAACCAGCAGCAGTGGCAGTTCGTCGCCTCCGGCGACGGCTACTACCGCGTCAAGTCCCGCCACTCCGGCAAAGTCCTGGACGTCCACGACCTTTCCACCGCCAACGGCGGCGCGATCGTCCAGTGGACCGACCTGAACGGCACCAACCAACAGTGGCGCCTGGCCGACAGCGTGGACGGCCACGTGCGGCTCATCGCCCGCCACAGCGGCAAGGCCCTCGAGATACAGGGCGCCTCCACCGCCGACGGCGCGAACGTCGTCCAGTACGACGACTGGGACGGTGCCAACCAGCAGTGGCAGCTCGTCAAGGTCGCCGGCACCACCCCCGGCACCTGTGCCCTGCCCTCGGCGTACCGCTGGTCGTCGACGGGCGCGCTGGCGCAGCCCAAGGCGGGGTGGGCCTCGCTCAAGGACTTCACCGTCGCCCCCTACAACGGCAAGCACCTCGTCTACGCGACGACGCACGGTGCCGCGGGAACGGGAGTGGGCTGGAACTCGATGAACTTCACCCCGTTCACCGACTGGCCGGAGATGGCCTCGGCGGGTCAGAACACGATGTCGAGTTCCGTCGTCGCGCCCACGCTCTTCCACTTCGCGCCGAAGAACATCTGGGTGCTCGCCTATCAGTGGGGCAGGACCGCCTTCTCCTACCGGACGTCGAGCGACCCCACCAACCCGAACGGCTGGTCGGCGGAGCAGGAGCTCTTCTCCGGAACCATCGCCGACTCGGGAACGGGCCCCATCGACCAGACGCTCATCGCCGACGACCGGAACATGTACCTGTTCTTCGCCGGTGACAACGGCAAGATCTACCGGGCGAGCATGCCGATCGGGAACTTCCCGGGCACCTTCGGCTCGTCGTACACGACGGTCATGAGCGACACCGCGAAGAACCTGTTCGAGGCGCCGCAGGTCTACAAGGTCCAGGGACAGAACCAGTTCCTCATGATCGTCGAGGCCCGGGGCGCGCAGGAGCAGCGCTACTTCCGCTCGTTCACGGCCACCAGCCTGAACGGGGCGTGGACGCCTCAGGCCGCGACCGAGAGCAACCCCTTCGCCGGCAGGGCCAACAGCGGCGCCACCTGGACCAACGACATCAGCCACGGCGAACTGATCCGCACCGGCGCCGACCAGACCTTCACGGTCGACCCCTGCAACCTCCGGTTCCTCTACCAGGGACGCGACCCCAACTCCGGCGGGGACTACGGCCAGTGGCCCTACCGACCGGGTCTGCTGACGCTGCAGCGCTGACCGCGCTGCACCGCTGACCGCGCTGCACCGCTGACCGCGCTGCACCGCTGACCACGCGGCACCGCTGCGGCTCCGCTCCGGCTCCGGCTCCGGCGCGGAGCCGCAGCGGCGGCCTGGGCGGACGACCGAGTCCGCCACGGCCCGTGATCTCACCGCCGGAGAGGTCGTGGTGGCGCGCAGGACGGTGCCTACTCCACCGACGGCGCCCTCAGCCGGAACGGCTTCGAAGCACGGCCTCAAGGCCGGCACCAGCAGGAGCGTGGGGTACGCGGATGACGTGGTGTGGAGCCGTCGCGCGCCCTGAGTGTGCGCGGGCTCAGATCTGTCGGTCGTGGCGGTGGCGTCCGAGGCCGCGGCCGAAGCGTCCGGAGACGGACGGCATCAGGCTCTCGCCGTCGGCCGGGCGGTCCAGGACGTCCGGTCATGAGGCCAGGGAGCCGGTCAACGCATGGATGTGCTGGGCGAATTCGGTACGTTGCCGGTCGGTCAGTGCGGCGTAGAGCGGTGCCTGCAGCTCGTCGGTGAGTTGCTCGGCACGCTGCCATCGGAGGATCAGGGCCGCGGCAACGGGACGGGGCTCCTGCCAACCGTAGTGGGTCGCCTGCTCGACGCCGAGGTTGACGACCATCGCCTCTCGGGCGCTCAGCCCGCACAGGCGAACCGCCGCCAGATGGCAGGCGCCACGGTGTTCCCGCAGTACGTGGATGCGCTGCATCGCCGCCCCGACCGGGTCGTCGCCGGGTACGGGCTGAGCGCGCCAGCCGGCGAACAAGGGCAGTGCGTCGGCGTCGGCGGCGTCGATCAGCTGCTGTGCCAGGTGGTTGAAGCGCTCCACGTCGGCGTCGGCGGGGACGTGGGCGCGTCCCCACGTCCGGACGGCCCGTGCGTAGCAGGCGGCGGCTTCCTCCGGCGGCATCACGGACCGGCCGGCCCGCCAGCCGGCGGTGACCAGGTCGGGGCCGAGGAAGCCCTGGACCGCCTGGACCACCGACGCCGGCGCCTCGCCGAGCACCCCGAACCGGCCACGGCAGTAGAAGCCGCGCCCTGGGGCGAACCCGGCGCGCAGGCCGATGGCGGCGGTCGCGTCGTCGGACATGAACTCGTCGCCGAAGTCGTGGATGGGCCGGGCCACCGCGGAGATGCAGTCGAAGATTTCCATGCGCTGAAGGTCGCCCACCGCAACTCGGCAGGTCAAGAGGATGATTCCTGAGGGAACCCTTTAGGTAATCTATCGAATCATGCTGGATATCCGCCGTCTGCACATGCTCAAGACCGTCGCCGCCCGCGGCTCCATCACCGCGGCCGCCCAGTCCCTGGCGCTGTCCGCCGGCGCCGTCTCCCAGCAGCTGGCCGCACTGAGACACGACGTGGGGGTCGATCTCCTGCGTCCCGACGGGCGAACCGTCGCGCTCACGGAGGCGGGCCGCGTCCTCCTCGAACACGCCGACCGGATCCTCGCCGCCATGAAGGAAGCCGAGTGCGCCGTCGCAGCGGTCAAGGGCACGGTCGGCACCACCGCCACGCTCGCCGCCCTGCCGTCGACCGTCGCCAGGATCGTGGCCCCCGCGCTGACCGCACTGGGCTCGCACCATCCGCAGCTCGCCGTGACCTGTCTCGTCACCGACCAGGCACAACTGCGGGAACTCACGCTCGGCACCGTCGACGTGGTGCTGGGGCAGCGCTACCACCACCTGCCGGAGACCCCACGCCGGGGCGTCGAGGTCTCACCGCTACTCGACGATCCGCTGCTCGTCGTCACCGCCGCCGACGGATCCGACGAGCGTCCCGTCGCCCTGCGCGACCTGGCCACGCGCGACCTCGTCGTGTCACCGCCGACCACGGACTGCGGACAGGCCATCCTGCACGCCTGCCACCAGGCCGGCTTCACCCCCACGACGCGCTACGTCACCGCCGACATCGCCGCCCAACTCGCCCTCGCACGAGCCGGCCTCGCCACCGCGCTCGTCCCCAGCACGGCCATCGACCCGAGCACACCCGGAATCCACACAACCCCCATCGAGGACCACCCGATCCTGCGCCTCCTGTTCGCCGCCACCCGTCACACCGAGACGACCAACCCCACGACCACGGCCGTCATCGCAGCACTACGCACAGCGGCGCGCCGGCAACCCACCACGCACCTCCCACCTGCCTGACCGTCGTCCCACATGGGGGCGGGAGCCATCCAGAGCCCCGACTCGCTCCCCGCCGAGCCCACCACGCACGTCAATGACCGGCACGGCTACTCCGGGGAATGGTCCGGATCTTGGTGCGCGCTGGCCAGGACGGCAGGGATCGGGCAGGAGGAGGAAGTCGTGGGAGCGATCGGTAACGGCGAGGGCGCTCCCCGTGGATGGGGCCTGCCCTATCGGCTACGGCCGATGGCCTTCGCAGAGCCGTCCGGCGGCATAGAAGCACGCGGGCACCCCGCATGGCTGTGCCCCCGCCCCACACTTGCCCCGGTAGGCGATCGGCAGTACCCCCACCACCGCAGGCACTGTGCCCAGGGCGGACTCTGGCGAGCGGGACGCCGGGATGCAGGGGGCGGCGCGGTCTCATGGTCCGGCGTGGGCGGCGGCCGGGCCCGACACGTGCGGTCGCCGTCCGCCATGGGCCGGCCCTGCCGTTGCTTCGGCATGACGGCGGGCGGTCCCCCCGATGTCGCGTCGAGGTACGCAGTGAGCCTTTTCCACCTGGTGGTGCTGGTCGCGTGGTGGACAGCTCTGCGGAACAGCGAAGCTCCTGGCAGACGGGTTCTCGACCAAGATCGCCCGCAGCCGCCAGGAGCTTCGCGTGCTTGTCTGCCCGCCGTCGATCGACCTGTCCGGTCGCACCTTGCGGTGCCTGGCCGGACACCTCGCCGCCCGGCGAGGGGAGGCCGGGACCCGGTGGCGGCGGCTCACCACGGACGACAGGCCCTCCTAGCCCTGGCGCATCCGCGGTGCGGTGACACCCACGCCCGACAGACCCCGCTGTGATCAAGCTGCGGCAGTCGCACGCTTAGGCCGTGTGTCAAAAGTGGATCTTGGACGTGCGATGATCTTGGTTCGTGGTACTCCCCGCGGTTCGAGCCCGTCCTGGAGAAGGTCCGTGTGCCCCGCATCGGGCCGGGCAGGCCCCGCACCCGGCCCGATCGCGTGTGCGCCGACAAGGCGTGCACCTCCCGCAAGAACCGCGCCTACCTGCGTCGGCGCGGGATCCGCTGCACCATCCCGGACAAGGCCGACCATGCCCGCAACCGCAAGAAGCCGGGCTCCCGTGGTGGCCGCCCACCGAAGTTCGACAAGATCGACTACAGGGAACGGCACGCGGTGGAGTGCGGGATCGACCGGCTCAAGAGACACCGGGCGGTGGCCACCCGCTACGAGAAACTCGCCGTCCGCTACGAGGCGACCGTGCTCGTCGCGGCCATCAACGAATGGCTGTGACCCGCATTCCCCGGTAGCCCGGAGGACCGTCAGCGGTGGCCCAGCACGTTGACCACCCGGCCGTTGGGGTCACGGACGAAGAACCGGCGCACCCCCCACTCCTCGTCCTGCAGGGGGTGAACGATCTCCGCGCCGCTCTCCCGCATGGCCGCGTAGGCCGCATCCACGTCATCTACTTCGACGCTCATATCGGGAGTGACTGGTGCGGTCTTGTCGCTGGCCATGAAGCTGATCTGCGCCGTCGGACTGGACGGGGACGCGAGCGTCATGATCCAGCCGTGGTTCATGACCTCCTCGAATCCGAGCAGGCCGTAGAACTCCCGGCTCTCCTGCGCAGCCTCCGATTGGACATTGGGTACGACACGGCGAACGGCCATCGGCAACTCCAAGGTGACAACAGACCGGCGTTGATGCTCCCCAGGAGTACTACGCCACACCGGCCACCGCACGCACTTTCGATACGCGCCCTAGACGCCTCCAAGCGGAGCCAGACCATCTTCATGGACCGCGGCGACATCCTCAATCAATTCGTGGTGACGAGCCTGCCACTCCCGGAGGGGAGATGCCCGCTGTTCCGACACCGTCCCTGAGTACCGCTCAGCCGGCCTTCCAGGCTTCGCCGGGAGCACCCGATGCCCGCTACCCGTAGCCGTACAACACGGCCGGTGTCCTCCTTGCGGTCTTCGCCTCGTACCGCCGGCCCCTTGCCTGGGCCATCGCACGCCTCTGGCTCAGGAACCGCAAGACCGAGCAGGCCCAGGCCCCCCATCACCTACGCGGTTGGCTGCGTGGGAAATCCGCTACGGCATTCCCTTCGGCACTTCCTTCGGCGTGCGCGAGGCCGGGTGCGGAGGGTGCCGCCCCCTGTCGGCCAGCGGGCAAGTCTCCGACGAGCCGCACCTGGCCGCGCGGGCGCGAAACGCAGGCTCACGGGTGGGTTGGGCCGCTGTTGCATCGGCCACCGCCTGAATCAGGGCAGTGGCCGTCGTCGTGATGTCGTCCACCGTCGTCCCACGTCGCCGACGGCTGGTTCCTGGATGAGATCCACGTTTTGAGGAGGGGGAACTGCCCCGTCGCCGGTGGCGCATCACCCAGACCCTGCCCGAAGAGTGGACCCGGCCGACGGCTTGGCGCGCCCCCAGCGAGGCGTCCGTCGGCCGGCCGGCGTCAGTTCGCCGGCTCCCGTGCGTCGATCTCGGCGATCAGGCCCTCGATCAGCCCCTTGATTTCGTCCCGGATGGGTCGGACGGCTTCGAGGCCCTGGCCCGCCGGGTCCTTGAGCTGCCAATCGAGGTACTTCTTGCCGGGGAAGTACGGGCAGGCGTCGCCGCAGCCCATGGTGATCACGTAGTCGGATGCCTGGACGGCCTCGGTGGTCAACACCTTCGGCTTCTGGGTGGAGATGTCGATGCCGAGCTCGGCCATGGCGGCCACGGCGGACGGGTTGATCTGGTCGCCGGGCACGGAGCCTGCGGACCGGACCTCGACGCGATCCCCGGCGAGATGACGCAGGAAGCCGGCGGCCATCTGGGAGCGGCCGGCGTTGTGGATGCAGACGAACAGCACGGACGCGAGAGGGGTGGCGGACATCGGCTCTTCCTTCGGGGGCGGGCGGGCTGCCGGTGTGAGGGGAGTCGAGCGGTGGGCGCCTCGTCACGGTTCAGCCCAGGCTGGTGTCAGTCCTCAATGGTGTGACAGTATCAGTCCATGATGACGTCAGTCGACACTGATCTGATCCGGGTTCTGGCCGACCCGCTCAGGCTCCGGATCGTGACCCTCCTCGCCCGCGAAACGCTCTGCACCACCCACCTCGTGGAGGAGACCGGCGCGAAGCAGACGAACCTCTCCAACCACATGAAGGTGCTGCGGGAGGCCGGGGTCGTCGAGACGGAGCCGTGCGGGAGGTACATCTACTACCGCCTCAAGCCGGACGTCATCGAAGCCCTGGCCGGGCAGTTCGCCGACCTCGCCCGGACCGCGCGGGCCACCGCAGAAGCGAACCTCAAGCGGTCCTGCCCCTGAAGCGTGTTGCAGAAGGGCCGGTCTGACCGTTCCCGCCGGGTCCGGCTCGCCTGGCACGCACGCTCGGCGCACGGCCGAAGCGCCCCAGTAGCTCCTTCCCCAAGCTCTCGGCTTCGCTCGAGTGGGGGAGACCCCATTCGAGGGCGCCCCGGCCGCACGCCGATCGCACGCACCGAACACCCCGGCCTGATCCGACGCGAAGGGTCTGACAGGCCCCAGCCTTCCGCGCTTTGCCTCACCTGCCCGAGGAGAACCAGCCTTGACCGCCACCCAGCCCGTCGGCGTCCCCATGCCTGCCGACGTGCCGCAGCCCTCCCCCGGCGCGACCCCACCCCGCACCCCGCTGATCGCCCGCGCCGCCGCCGAGCTGGTCGGCACCGCGGCCCTGGTCGCGATCGTCGTCGGGTCGGGCATCCAGGCCACGAAGCTCACCCAGGACGTGGCCCTGCAGCTGCTGGCCAACTCCACCGCCACCGTCTTCGGGCTCGGCGTCCTCATCGCGCTCCTTGGCCCCGTCTCCGGAGCCCACTTCAACCCCGTGGTCACGCTGGCCGAGTGGTGGACCGCCCGCCGTGGCGGCGCCGGGGTGAACGTGCGTGAGCTCGCCGTGTACGTCCCCTCGCAGATCGTCGGCGCGATCACGGGCGCGATCCTGGCCGACGCCATGTTCGGCGAGCCCCTGGCGAAGTGGTCCACTCACGACCGCTCCGCCGGGAACCTCCTCCTCGGCGAGGTCGTGGCAACGGCGGGCCTGATCCTGCTGATCTTCGGACTGGCGAAGACGGACCGGCTGCGGTTCGCGCCGGTTGCCGTCGCCTCCTACATAGGCGCCGCCTACTGGTTCACCTCCTCCACCTCCTTCGCCAACCCGGCCGTCACCATCGGCCGCGCCTTCACCGACACCTTCGCGGGCATCGCCCCCGGCTCGGTGCCCGGCTTCGTCGTCATGCAGCTTCTCGGCGTGATCGTCGGCCTGGCCCTGGTGGCGGTCATCTTCATGTGCGGCAAGACCGAGACGGAGCAGCCCGCAGCATGACGCAGCGCACGGACGTGGTGGTGATCGGCGGCGGCCAGGCCGGGCTCGCCGCCGGCTACCACCTGCGCCGTCTGGGCGTCGAGCACGTCATCCTCGACGCCCAGGCGGCACCCGGCGGAGCCTGGCAGCACACCTGGGACTCCCTGCGCCTGTTCTCCCCGGCGCCGTACTCCTCCCTCCCAGGGCGGCCCATGCCCGTTCAGGAGGGTGAGCAGTACCCCGACACCGCCCACGTCGTCGCCTACCTCGCCGACTACGAGAAGCGGTACGAACTCCCCGTCCGGCGTGGCGTGTGGGTCTCGGCGGTCCACCGTGACGGCGCCTTCCTCCGGGTCGGGACCGACTCCGGCGACTGGCAGGCCCGTGCCGTCATCAGCGCCACCGGCACCTGGACCCGTCCCCTCCTCCCGGCGGTACCGGGCCGCCGCGACTACCAGGGCCGCCAGCTCCACACCGTGCAGTACCGCAGCCCGTCCGATCACGTCGGGCAGCGCGTGATCGTGGTCGGGGGCGGCAACTCCGGCGCCCAGATCGCCGCCGACCTCGCCCACGCCGGGACCGACCTGACCTGGGTCACCCGACGCCCGCCGCGCTACCTCGCCGACGACGTCGACGGCCGCGCCCTCTTCGACGCGGCGACCGCCCGCCGCCGCGCCGTCGAGGCCGGCCGCGCCGACACCGGAGGCGTCGCCTCCCTCGGCGACATCGTCGCCGTCCCACCCGTACGCGCCGCCCGTGACGCCGGACTCCTCACCCCCAAGCCGATGTTCACCCGCCTCACGCCCACCGGGGTCGCATGGGCCGACGGCACCCGGGCCGAAGCGGACGCGGTCATCTGGTGCACCGGCTTCCGCCCCGCCCTCGCCCCGTTCGCCGCCCTGCGGCTGCGCGGCACCCGCGGTCGCATCTCCATGGACGGCACCCGCGCCGCCGACGAACCGCGCCTGCACCTGCTCGGTTACGGAGACTGGACCGGCCCCGCCTCCGCCACCCTCATCGGCGTCGGCCGCCCAGCCCGAGATGCCGCTCGGGAGATCGCCTCCTTCCTCGCGTGACCGGGCGTGCCGCGGGCGAAGATCAAGTGATCTCGGCGTCGACCTTCCGCGCGGCAGCTGTGACAGCCTCGTGGAAGTGACCGCCCCGTGGAAGCGACTGCCTCGTGGAAGTGACCGACTGGCGGAAGGGGCCGTCCTGCCGCAGGGGACGCGCACGTTCCCCCACCCGGGGGTGCAGCGTGGCGGCACGCACCTGCGGGGCGTCATCACCGAGCCGCTGACGTATCTCGGCACCGCGGTCCAGCTCGGCGCGGGCCCGCGCGATGTCGATGCTCACGCCGGGCGGTGCGCACCCGCACACCGACACCGGAACCGAGCGCGGCCTGTCAGCCCGCGACTGAACTGCGGCGCTCCAGCAGGAGCACGTCGCGCCAGACGCCGTGGTGCCGGCCGATCCGTTCCCGGGTGCCGATGATCCGGAAGCCGGCCCGCTCGTGGAGGGCGAGGCTTGCGGTGTTCTCGGGGAAGATCCCGGACTGGATCGTCCAGATTCCGGCCGTCTCGGTAGAGACGATCAGGGCGTCCAGGAGGGCGCGGGCGACCCCCTGGCCGCGGGCGCCGGTGTGGACGTAGACGGAGTGCTCGACCACGCCCGCGTACGCACACCGGTCGGAGACCGCGCTCGCCGCGACCCACCCCAGGACCACGCCGGCGTCGTCGAGGGCGACGAAGCGGTGGCCGGGCAACTTGGCTTTGTCGAACGCGGCCCACTCGGGTGCCTGCGTCTCGAAGGTGGCGTTGCCCTCGTCGATCCCTGCCTGGTAGATGCCCAGCACCTGTTCGGCGTGCTCGGGCAGGAGCGCCTCGATCCGCACGCTGGTCACGCCGCCTTCGCGGCGCCGGCCAGCAGCGCACCCATCGCGGCGAGCACGGAAGGCTCGACCCGGTAGTACACCCACGTGCCGCGCCTCTCCGAGGACAGGAGTCCGGCCTCTTTCAGCTTCTTCAGGTGGTGGGAGACGGTGGGCTGGGAGACGCCGACGTCGGAGATGTCGCACACGCAGGCCTCGCCGCCTTCGTGGGAGGCGACGGAGGAGAACAGGCGCAGCCGGACGGGGTCGCCGAGGGCCTTGAACATCTTCGCCGCGACCTCGGCCTCGTCCGCGGACATGGGGCGCTCGTTCAACGGGGGGCAGCACGGGGCGACGGCCTCGGGCTCCAGGAGCGGCAGAACCTCAGCATTCGACATACGTCTATGTTGACACACGTCGAACCAAGGGGGCAGGGCACCGGCGGGCGAACCTCAGGGGTCCGCGCGGCCAGGTTCTTACGGCTCTCGCAAGCCGGCCCGGCAGTGATCTGCGCCGCCAGGTTCCTCGCCCCGACGGCGACGGCGACGGTGACGACGACGCGCCGGCCGGCGAACGCGGCCGGGCTGCGGAACTCGGCAGCAGGCAAGAGCTGCACGTCGAAGGTCTCCAGCCTCGGCTCGGCAGGTCAGGCCGGTGCGGGCAGCCCAAGCTGCCCGCCGCGGCGACCACCGCCCGCACGGACCGCCCGCCGCGGCGACCACCGCCCGCACGGACCGCCCGCCGCGGCGACCGCCGCCCGCACGGACCGCCGTCCGCCATCCGCCGTCTGCCGTCCGCCGGCTCGACAGTGAAACCGCCCCCCTCCGCCCGGACCGCACTCGCCGGAACAATTGTTTCGACAAATGTCTATGTTGACGAGCATCGAAACAGGTGCCATGCTGACGGTGCGACATCGACAGACATCGAAACAGTCAGGGAGCCGACCGTGAACGCGCCAGCCACCACCGACCTGCCCGTCGTCGTCATCGGGGCCGGCCCCGCCGGCCTGGCAGCCGCCGCCCATCTCGTCGACCGCGGCCTGGACCCCCTGGTCCTGGAAGCCGGTCCGGTCGCCGGAGCCGCGGTACGCGAGTGGGCGCACGTACGCCTGTTCTCCCGCTGGGGCGAGGTCGTCGACCCGGCCGCCGAGAAGCTCCTGGCTCCGACCGGTTGGACCAAGCCCGCCGCGGACACGTACCCCTCCGGCGGAGACTGGGCCGACCTCTACCTCCAGCCCCTCGCCGACGTCCTCGGCGAGCAGGTCCGTTACGACGCGACCGTCACCGGCGTCTCACGCGCCGGCCGAGACCGCGTCGTCGACGCCGACCGCGAGGCCCAGCCCTTCGTCGTCCACTTCCGGAGTGCCGACGGCCGTGAGCAGCGGGTCCTGGCCCGCGCCGTCATCGACGCCTCCGGCACCTGGTCCACGCCGAGCCCCGCAGGCGGCAGCGGCCTCGCCGCGCTCGGGGAGAAGGCCGCCGCCGAGCGGATCACCTACCGGGTCCCGGACCTCAAGGACCCGGCCGTCCGTGCCAGGTACGCGGGCAAGCGGATCGCGGTCATCGGCTCCGGCGCCTCCGCCTTCACCGCACTCGCCTACCTCGCCGACCTTGCCAAGTCCGAGGACGGCCAGGGCACCCACACCACGTGGATCCTGCGCCGCGGCATCTCCGGCTCCACCTTCGGCGGCGGTGAAGCCGACCAGCTGCCCGCCCGCGGAGCCCTCGGTCTTGCCGCCAAGGCCGCCGTCGACGACGGCTACGCGGACGCGGTCACCGGCTTCCGCACCGACATCATCGAGAAGGACGACGAGAGCCGTGTCGTGCTCGTCGGCGAGGACGGCCGCCGTCTGGACGCCGTCGACGAGGTCATCGTCCTCACCGGCCTCCGCCCCGACCTGTCCTTCCTGAACGAGCTCCGTCTCGGCCTCGACGAACGCCTTCAGGCCCCCACCGGGCTCGCCCCGCTGATCGACCCCAACCAGCACTCCTGCGGCACCGTCTACCCGCACGGCGTGGGCGAGCTCTCCCACCCGGAGAAGGACGTCTACCTCGTCGGCATGAAGTCCTACGGCCGCGCCCCGACCTTCCTCGCCATGACCGGCTACGAGCAGGTGCGTTCCGTCGCCGCCGCCCTCGCCGGTGACCAGGAGGCCGCTGAACGCGTCGAACTCACCCTCCCCGAAACCGGCGTGTGCGGCGGGGCGGGCCTCTTCGACGAGCCGGCGGTCGCCGACACGACCGGCGGCGGCTGCTGCGCAGCCCCGGCCACCCTCACCATCGGCGCAGGACCCGCCTCCTCCGGCGGCTGCTGAATCGTGCCCGACACCAAGGCCGACTCGGCCGCGACCGGAACGGGGGACCGGTCGCGGCCCTCACCCGCTGGTGGGCCCTGACCACGTCCGCGCACTCACCATCGTCACCCTCGCCGGCGGACTCGCCTCGACCGTCTTCGCACCCCTGACCGCGATCCTCGCCGACCATACGTCCTGGCGCGCCACCTACGCGGTCCTCGCCGGCGTCCTGGCCGTCCTCACCGTCCCGGCCCTCGCCACCGTCGCCGGCCCGTACGCTCTTCTCGTCACCGTGGCCGTGGCCGTCCTCGCCGGAGTGGTCCGAGGGAACCTCACCCTCCTCCAGGCCACGGCCGTCACCGACCGCTGGGGTGCCACCCACTACGGCCGACTCTCCTCCGGATCCCGGTCGGGTCGGGTCATCGCCCGCCGATGCCCTGACGGTCGGCCTGCTCCGCGAGGGCCCGGCGGGCGGGGTCGGTGAACTCCCGCTCCACCGCCTCTTGCAGGAGGCGCAACTGCGTGTGCACCGATGCGTGCTGGGGTGACGGCAGGGCGTCGAGGAGGCCGTTGAGCATGGCGCGGAGCCTCCGGCAGATCTGTACGGACGAACCTCCGTAGTCACGGATCTCGCAGACGGCGAGCTCGAGGTAGTTGTCCCAGTCCCGGCCCGGGAGCACGAGCCGCGCTTCTCCGCCGCGATCGGCCAGGACGTAACGCCCGGGGAGCTGCGCGCTGCCCACCGTGTGGAGGAACCGCTCGATGTAGTTGATGACCTGCACCGCGGTCGTGGGGTCGTTCACCGCAGGAGAAAGGGCCCTGATCGCGATGTCGACCAGGACTCTCAGCGCGAAGGCGGGGTCCTGTTCGATCGTTCGCTCGGCCCCGAGGGCGACAGCACTGTTCACGCGCTCCGGATCGAGTCCGGACGTGCCTCCGTGGACCTCCACCAGCACCGTTCCGGGCGGTACGAAGTCCCCGATCAGCCTGGTCACGACGAAGACGCAGTCGTGGCGGGCCGCCTCCGCGACCAGACCGGGCACGTGGAAGGCCTGAAGGGCTCCTCCTTGCGTGGTACGGATGCGCAGCACCGGACTGTCGGCCGCCACGGCGCCGCCCCGGCTAGGCGCGGCGCTTCGGATCACCGCGGCGCCCTCGGTGAAGACGGCCTCTCCCATGCGGGCGACGAGCTCCGCGATGGCCACCGGTCGGAGGCTGTGGGTGAACCGGTTGAGGTAGATGAGCAGCAGTACCAGGCTCACGGCCACCGCCACGCCGGCCAGGGTGACCCCGACGTCGGGGACCGATGAGGCTTCGACGCTGCGCAGCAGGGAGAAGGCGAACGCGAACGTCCCGGTGAAGGTCGCCAGAACCGCCTTCTGCAGCCGGTCCCGGTACCACAGGCGCATGTACCTGGGGGAGAGGGTCCCCGTGGCCTGCTGCACCACCAGCACGCCGATGGTGACGACGAACCCGAGCAGTGCCACCATCGCGCCCACGATGGCCGTGAGCACGCCGCTCGCCGTCGTGGCGGAGTAGTTCCAGCCGCTCGGCAGCCAGTCCCCGCGGTCGGCCGCGAGCGCGGCCTCGGCGAGCAGGGCACCCAGGACGAGACCGATCATCGGCACGATCCAGAGGCTGGCCTTGACGTACTGCCGCAGCCTGAACCTGTCCGCCCAGGACGTCATGACACTCATGCCAAGGCCCCTTCGCGGGAGGAGGAGGTGCGTTCGAGGCACGACCGACGCCGGGTTCCCCCGAAGGGTCCCCTCCACCTCACGGTAGGGCGGTTCCCGGCCCCGCGCACAGCGGCAGAGCCGTTGCCCCGCGCCCGTTCTCACAGGTCGGAGGGACACCGTCGGCCCCAAGCTGAAAGGAAGGGCATGGCAGTGGCATCCGCCAGATGGGGCACTTCGTCAGCGTCGCCGAACGCTGTAGGAACCATCGATTCGGCGACTCGGTAGCTTCGTGACCAGGTGCCCTCGCACATGGATGCCCATGGGCGCCCCTGCGAGGCCTTTCGACGATGGTCCGAGGCGAGGAGAGCGGCGTGTCCCTACCTGTCACTGTGGGAGTGGACGGCTCCGAAGGAAGCGTGGCGGCGGTGGACTGGGCCGCCGACGAGGCGGCGCTGCGCGGCGGTGGTCTACGGCTGGTGTACGCCACACGGTGGGCGGAGCATCAGCTGGGAGCGATGAAGGTGTCGCACGAAGACCGCGCCGGCGCGGCGGAAGGCGTGCTCGCCGATACCGGGCGGCATGTCGGCTCACGGCATCCGGACCTCGCCCTGACCGCCGACGAGGTCGAAGACGCGCCCGTCAGCGTGTTGCTCGCCGCCGCCGCCGAGGCGGAGTTGCTCGTCGTGGGCTCTCACGGGCTGGGCAGCGTCCGCGGTTTCGTCATCGGGTCCGTGGGTCAGGAGGTCGTCGCCGGGGCGAAGCGCCCGGTGGTTCTCGTTCGCCCCGGAAACGAGCAGGACAGCTCCGCCGCGCCCGGGGGGAACAGCCGTCGGAAGGTGGTCCTGGGCCTGGACGTGAACGAGGTCAACGACGAGGTCCTGCACTTCGCGTTCGACTTCGCCGGGCGTCACCACGTCCCACTGGAGATCGTGCACACGTGGCATGACTCCTTCGTCCACCACTCCAGCGCGGCGGCCAAGGACGAGATGGCGTCAGCGCTCGCCGGCGCGGTTCGGCCCTTCCGGGACAGGTTCCCGGCGACGGAGGTGGCGGAGGTGACGGCTCCGGGACGGGCGGCCGAGCATCTCGTCGAAGCCGCGGCGGACGCGCGCCTGCTGGTCGTCGGCCGGCGCAGGGCGGCCAGGGGCTCCCACATCGGATCCATCACCCACGCCGTCATCCACCACGCCCCCTGTCCTGTGGCCGTCGTGCCGCACACCTGACAGCCCGGGACCCCGGGCGTCCAGGGGACGGGACAACGTCCACGTTTCGCTGGCCCCCGGGCGGCGGAGCCGGAACTAGGCTCGTGACGTGGAACCGCCCGAGCACCGCGCCGAAGGCGCGGGACCGTTCACCACCCGGCTCACCTGGCACCGCCCCGAAGGGGGGACGGTGGTATGGGAGTCGCGGCTCGCGCGCAAGCGGGGGGCCCTGTCCGTCCGCGCCCCGGGGGGCACGGTCGCCACGTCCCCGACCGCCGATACCCAGGCCCTGGAACGGCTTCGCAGGCTCAATTCCGTCGCATCGGTGGCGTTCTTCCTCGGCGGAATCCTCTTCGCCCTCGGCGCCGCGGTCGCCCAGTTCGGCTCGGGCGACCCGGTCGAGAGCGCCTCGATCTACTTCGTGGGCGGGCTGTGCTTCAACACCGGCGGCTACACCTCGCTCTTGCAGGTCCTGAACGCGCCCCGTCACTCCCCGGCCACCGGCGCACTGGCCACGGCCGGCTGGCGGTGGTGGGGGTACGAGCCGATGCGCCTGGACTGGCTCAGCACGTTCGTGCTGTTCGTCGGGACGCTGGTGTTCGGAGTCAACCTGCTCGCCTCCTTCCTGCAGGGGCTCTCCGTCCAGCAGACCAACCGCCTGATCTGGACTCCCGACGTGATCGGATGCGTGCTCTTCCTGATCTCGGGTCATCTCGCGTTCGCCGAGATCTGCCATCGCTCCCGGCCCTGCCTCCGCTCGCGCAGCCTCGGCTGGTGGGTGGTCGCCGTGAATCAGATCGGGTCGGTTCTCTTCATGGTCTCCGCCCTGGCCGCCTTCACCCGACCCGCCACCCAGAGCCTGGTCAACGCCGACATCGCCAACTGGGGGACGCTGTGCGGCGCGCTGTGCTTCTCGCTCGGTGGTGCACTGCAGGCCTTCGAACGCCCATAGGGCCTGTCCGACGATTCCCGCCGGGTCCGGCTCGCCCGGCACGCACGCTCGGCGCACGGCCGGAACGCCCAAGTAGCCCCGCTACGAGGGCACACCGACCCGTTACGTCGCTCCGCCCCTCAGGGCCACATCTGTTACGACTCGGCCGTGTACGGTTCTCAGCCCTGTGCGGCGCCTCGGCCCCGTACGGCCTCGTCGCTCGCGGCCTTTTCCTCGGGCGGTCGATGGCGCATCACCGGCGGGCCGGTAGGGAGCAGCTCGCCGGTGACGAAGGCCGTCACGGCACCCAGGATCACCATCGGGATCGCCTCGGCGTTCCCGAGCACCAGGACCACCAGGGCGACGCTGCTGACCGGCAGCCGCAGTGCGGCCGCCGAGGCGGCGGCCATGCCCGCGGCGACCGCTGGGATGACCCCGAGGCCGGGCAGCGGAGCGAGCAGCACGCCTGCCGCCGCCCCGAGGAAGAGAACCGGGAACACGAGGCCGCCGCGGAGGCTGCCCAGACAGAGGGCGTACGCGGCGGATTTGAACAGCAGGACGGCCAGGAGCGCGCCCACGCCCCAGGCGTGCGGGTCTTCGGCGAGTCCGGCCAAGGTGGCCTGGCCGGACGAGGCCACGTCGACGGGGGTGCGACCCGTGACGAGCGCGTAGAGGGCGGCGCAGCCTCCGGCGGCGACGGCGCAGATCACCGTCCGGACCAAGGTGGAGTGCGCCACGAAGACGGCGATCAGGCGGCCACCGATGATCACCAGGTGCACCAGCGCGCCGATCCCCGCGGCAAGCACGATCGACCACACCACGTCTCCGGTGTCAAGGCGCGGGGGAGCGGTGGGGAAGTGAATGGAGAGGCTGCCCGTCTCCAAGCCCGTCCAGCGGCCGAAGCCCGTGAACACCACGGCTCCGACGCCGCTCGAGAGCAGGGCGGGAAGCATGATGACGAACAGCTGGGGACCGCCCACGCCCGCCACCTCGATGAGGAGGATGGCAGCGATGAGCGGGTTGCCGAAGATGGCGGAGATGGCCGCCGCCGAGCCCGCCGCGCCCAGCAGGGCGGTGCTCTGCGGGGTGGCCGGGGCGCGGACGAGACGCCGGAAGAGCAGGGCCAGACCGCCGCCGAGCGCGATCAGTGGCGCCTCCGGGCCGAGGGCGGCACCGAGCGGGAGGCTGGCGCACGCCGCGATGATCACGCCGGGCAGGGCGGCGGCCGAGGCCTCGCCGGCGTGCAGACCGTACGCCGGGATGTGACCGCCGGCGCCGGGCAGATGGGTCACCACCAGCCCCACGACGATTCCGGCCACGGCGAGCAGGGGCAGCGGCCACCAGGCCGGTGGGGTGTCCCAGCCCAGTGCCCTCGGCAGGTCCGCCCACATCACGTGTTCGAGCTCGTGCAGGCCGGCGAGGAACCAGAAGGCGGCCAGGGAGATCGGGACGCCGATGAGCGCGCTGAACACCAGGACCTTGCGGTAGGCGGGCTTCCGCAGGAGGTCCCGCAACCGGTCGGCCTCCGCGGACTCCACGGGCTCTTCGGAGGGGGCCGGGCCGGCTTGCGACACCGTCATGGATTCCGTCCTTCCGGAACTGGGGCAAGGAGGTCATGGTTCGGGCTCCTCCGGCGCCGAGGAGGACTGGCGTCGCTCCAGGCCGATGCGGGCCGCTCCGACGATGACCTTCGCGATCACCCCCACGAGGACGAGATCGGCCACCATCTGGCCCGTGGTCAGCACCCGAGCCGTCTGCGAGACCGGCACGATGTCACCGAAGCCGACGGTGGCGAAGACGGTCACCGTGAAGTACAGGGCGTCGTTCCTGCTGAGCGGTTCGGAGAAGGAGTGTGCCCCCTGTCCTCGCGCGTAGAGGTAGTAGGTGGCCGAGAACAGCAGCAGAAACAGGGGGACCGCGGTGGACAGGGCCTCCACGGCACGCAACCGCGGGTACGGCGAACCGATGATGCTGACGGCTTGAAGGGCCAGCAGCGCGCCGATCGCCAGGATCCCCAGGACCAGCACGGTGCCCGTGTGCTGGTCGAAGTCCCTGTCGAGGGGCAGCAGGAAGTAGGCCGTGGTGGCCGCCGTCACCACGACCGCCGAACGCAGGAGGGGCAGGAGCAGGCGAACGTGCCGGGGACGGATCCGCCGGCCCTGTTCGCCCTCCCGCGGTGCGCTCACGGGGACCGAGGCTCCTTCCCGGCGACGAGCCCGGCCACGGCGAGCGCCGAGGGCACCGGCCAGGGCTTGGCTTCCATACGGATCTCCTGCAGAGCGGTCCGCGGGTGGCCGCGAGCGGCGGAGCACCCGCCGCCCGTCCAGCAAAGGCGCTCTCGCCGGGTCTCGCGACCGGAGCGACACCGCATGTCCTCGTCCGGCGGCCGATGCGTCGTGGCGCCACCGGAGGACTCCCGCCCGAAGGCGGCCCTCCGCGTAGGGCCGGCCGGACGAACCGCACTCCTTGTCCCAGCGAGCCTCCGGCAGGTCCGCGGGCCATGCCTCCTTGACGACCGCGGGGGCGGCCGCGGGGTCGGAATCCTGGGTTCGCGCTTGAGGATCCTGCCCGTGGCGCTGGTGGGCAGGACATCGGGGAATTGCGCCAGACGGGGGACGAGCTCCGCGAGAAGGGTGCCGAGGACGAGACCGGGCATCGGCACGATGCACAGGCCGGCCTTGACGTGGTGCCGCCACCTGAATCCGGCTGCCCAGGATGTCCTGACACCCACGCCACGGTCACCCTCACCGGAGGGCAGGTGCTGTCGACGCAGAGGGAAGGGCCCCTCGACGGGAGCACCCGCACCTCACGGTGGGCCGATTCCCGAGGCGGCGCAGCGGCGGCCCCGCGGGCCCGGGCGGCGCCCTCGCCAGGACGGGCCGACACGGTCGGCCTAAGCTGATCGGGTGCCGCTCCGGTCCACTCCGTCCGGGGCGTGACGGCGCCCCGAGTGTGGTCGACGGGGGCTGAAAGGGGTCCACCATGGACGACTATCCCCTGATCGAGAACCACGGCCTGATCGGTGACCTGCAGACCGCGGCCCTCGTGACGACCGATGCGACGATCGACTGGTTCTGCTGCCCGCGGTTCGACTCGCCCAGCGTCTTCGGCGCCTTGCTCGACCGGAACAAGGGCGGCCACTTCACCGTGCGGCCCGCCACGGACACGTACACGACCAAGCAGCTCTACCATCCGGACACCGCCGTCCTGGTGACGCGCTTCATGACCGAGGCCGGGGCGGGGGAGGTCGTCGACTTCATGCCGGTGACCGGAACCACCGCGACCGACCGGCACCGCATCGTCCGCATGCTGCGCTGCGTACGCGGCAGCATGACGTTCGAAGGCGAGATCGCTCCGCGCTTCGACTACGGCCGCAAGCCGCACCAGCTGCACCTCACCGAGCACGGGGCCGTGTTCACCTCGGAAGGCCTGGACCTCGCCGTCCACGCCGTCCGCGAACCGCAGGACGAGCGGCTGCTGAACGTCATGTCGGTCGACGACAACGACCTGCGCTTCTCCCTGAGCCTGCGGGCGGGACAGCAGCGCGGCCTGGTCATGGAGTCGTCCCCCGACGGGCCCCCGCACGAGGTCCGGGTCGAGGAGTTCGAGGGGCTCTTCGACGAGACCGTGCGCTACTGGCGTTCCTGGCTGACACAGTCCACCTATTCCGGCCGCTGGCGGGAGGCGGTGGAACGGTCGGCCGTGACGCTGAAGCTCATGACCTACGCTCCGACCGGCGCGCTGGTCGCCGCCCCGACGACGGGGCTCCCCGAGCAACTCGGCGGAGAGCGCAACTGGGACTACCGGTTCACCTGGATCCGTGACGCCTCCTTCTCCGTGTACGCCCTGCTGGGCCTGGGATTCACGGAAGAGGCGTCCGCCTTCATCAACTGGCTGCACGACCGCGTGAAGCAGGAAGCCGGCCAGGGCAACGGTTCCGGGCCGCTGAACATCATGTACCGGGTGGACGGCTCCGCCGACCTCGTCGAAGAGACCCTGGACCACTGGGAGGGATACCGCGGTTCCGCCCCGGTCCGCATCGGCAACGGGGCGGCGAGCCAGCTCCAGCTGGACATCTACGGCGAGGCGCTCGACAGCATCTACTTCGCGCACGAGCACGGCATGCATCTCGACAACGGGGGCTGGAAGGCCCTGCACACCCTGCTCGACTGGCTCGTCGACCACTGGGACCAGCCCGGCGAAGGGCTGTGGGAGACGCGAGGCGGGCGGAAGGACTTCACCTACGGTCGCGTGATGTCCTGGGTGGCCTTCGACCGGGCCCTGCGGATCGCCTACGACGACGGCCGTCCCGCGGCCGGCGGGCGCTGGGTGGAGGCGCGGGACGAGATCTACGAGCAGGTGCTCGACCGGGGCTGGGACGAGAAGAAGCAGGCCTTCGTGCAGCACTACGGCGACGACGTGCTCGACTCGTCGCTGCTGCGCATGCCGACGGTCGGCTTCATCACGCCGGACGACCCGATGTGGAAGTCCACCTTGGACGCGATGGAGAGCGAGCTGGTCAGCGACAGCCTCGTCTACCGCTACAACCCCGAGGCGTCACCCGACGGCCTGCGCGGCTCGGAGGGAACCTTCTCCCTGTGCACGTTCATGTACGTCGACGCCCTGGCCCGGGCCGGGCGCACGGACATGGCCAGGCTGGTCCTGGAGAAGATGCTCACGTACGCCAATCACCTGGGTCTGTACTCCGAGGAGATCGACCTGACGGGGCAGCAGCTGGGCAACTTCCCGCAGGCGTTCACCCACCTGGCCCTGATCGATGCGGCGATCACGCTGGACTCGATGCTCTAGGGTCCCCTGTGCCGTCGGCGGACCGGGAAGCCGACGGGCACCCGAAACGCCCTCGCCGCCCCGCCCCGCCGCGCGCGGCTCAGCGCGGCGAGTTGCCGGGGACGGGTCCGAGGAGGATCACCGTGTCACCGGCCTCCGGTACGGTCTCCCGCCGATCCGTGACCGGGTCCAGCCGGCGATCGGCCCGCACCACGAAGAGGGTGTCGTGGTCCGGCGGCAAGGGGTGGCCCGCCGGCTGCACCGTGAACCTGGCTCCCCGCCCGTAGCGCTCGGCGAGGACGTGGCGGACCAGGGAGCGGCCGAACAGGATGTCGCCGCCGGTGTACGGGGCGACTACACCGTGACTGTCGTGCGGTGGACCCACCCGGTAGACGGGACCCTCCACGTTGTCCTCCATCACGATCGAGGCGAGCGCGTTGAAGTCGTCGTCGTCGGTGGCCAGGAAGACCGCCGTCACACCCTCCAGCCGGGCTCCGGGGTTGATGGCGGTGGCCAGCAGATCGCCCTTGGCCAGGTCGATCCCCGCCCGCTTGATCGCTTCCCGCTCCTCGTCGAGTCCCGCCCACATCAGCACGTCGAGGCCGGCGGACCGCAGAGCCCTTCCCAGGTCGACCACCCACGGCTCGCCGCCCACCAGGAGCACGCGCGTGCCCTCCGTCCTGACGACCCCGAGCCGTCTGGCCACCGGCGCCGCCGTCAGCGCGTACAGCAGAACGGTCCCCACGATCACCAGGAACGTGACGGGGAGGATCTTGGCCGCCCCGGTCACCCCCCGCTCGACCAGACCGGCGGAGAAGGCCGAGGCCGTCGCCGCCGCGACGATGCCGCGTGGGTCCATCCATCCGACGAAGGCGCGTTCCCCCCGCGAGAGATCGGTGCGCGCCGCGGCACCGAACGCCACGACCGGTCGGACGACCAGGACGAGGATCGCGATGAGGCCGAGGGAGGGAAGGAGCACGGGCACCAGGGACGCCGGAGTGACGGTGGAGGAGATCGAGATGAACAGCAGGCCGATGATCAGCTGGATCAGCGTCTCGAAGAAGGGCCGGCGGGCCGGCATGTCGAAGCCCTTCATGTTGGCCACGGCCAGCCCCGTCACGATCGCGGCGATCAGCCCCGTGTCGTCCCGCACGACGTCGCAGCCCGCCGACACGCCGATGACGACGGCGAGCTGCGCCAGTGTCCCGAGGGTCTCGCCGAGGCGGAGGGTGCGCAGGGCGAACCACAGCAGCGCGGTGCCCACGGCCCCGCCCGCCAGACCGAACGCGAGGCTGAGGAGGAACTGGCCCAGTTGGTAGCCCCGACCGATGTCGATCTGGTGCGACGAGGCGACCGCGTGGAAGGTGAGGGCGCCGAGGATGGCGCCGATCGGGTCGGTCAGCGTCCCTTCCCAGATCAGGATGCGCCGCACCTTGTCGCTCGGCCGCACGAAGTCGAGGATCGGCCCGACGACGGTGGGGCCCGAGACGACGAGGATCATGCCGAGCATGGCGGCCACGCGCAGCGGCATGCCGAACATCGCCGGTCCCACCGTCCCGACGACGAGGAAGGTCAGCAGCACCCCGTACACGAGCAGCCTGCCCACGATCCCGCGGGTGTGCTGGGCGAGTTTGCGCAGGTCCAGTCCCAGACCGGCGTCGTAGAGGATCACCGCGACGGCCAACGACACCAGGGCGGAGAAGTCCGGTCCCAACAGCCGGTCCGGGTGGACGACGTCGGTCGCCGCTCCAGCGGCGAACCCGACCGGCAGCAGGATGATCAGGGCGGGCACACGCAGCTTGCTCGCCAGGATCTGCGAGCCGGTGGCGAGCACCACCGTCAGGGCGAGTCCGATGAGGATCTCGTCGTCGGTCACAGCGGCTTCCTTCCGCGGGGTCCGGGCGGGCGGGGAGGGCCAGGACGAGTACAGACAGACGATCAGCTGTCGGGCGCCGCACCGTCGCCGGCCGTGCCGCTTCCCTTCCGGAGCTCGGCGTCGGTGAGTTCTTCCAGCTCTCCGCGGCTGTCCAGCCAGTAGAGGAGGACGACGGCCGGCACGACGACCACCAGGGCGACCAGGGTGACGATCGCCAGCCACGTCAGCGTGGAGGGCGCCCCCGCCGCGTCGGCCACGGTCAGCGAGGTGGGCAGCAGGTACGGGCGCTGGGCCATGCCCCAGCCGATGACGGCCGAGGCGACGACCGCGACCGCCGTGACGCGCACCCACGCTCCCGGCGTCCGCAGGAGCAGCCGGACGGTGACGAGAGCGGACGCTCCGGCCAGGACGACGAAGAACAGCCCCAGGCCGTGGGTGAGTCCGTGCCACACGTAGGGGGAGTCCTCATGGGTGACGAACCCGGTGACGACTGCCAGGACGGTGAGCACGGCGAGGCTCCACAGCGCCCGTCGTCTGAAGTAGCCGACCAGATCCGGTGCGTCGAACCTCCGGGCGTCCCCGGCGAGGAACACCGCCCCGAGGAACGCCGTCGTCGCGACGGCGACCAGCCCGAACACGACGGAGGTGGGGCTGGTCCAGACGTCCGCCGAGGCGTCGGTGCCGGGAGCCACCCGTTCCGAGGCGACCCCGCCGACGGCGGCGCCCAGGAAGAACGGCGTGACGACCGAGGCCACGGCGAACACGGCACCGTACAGCCGTCGGCCGGCGAGCCGTCGGGTGGGTTTGCGGAACGCGAAGCCGGCGCCACGGAGAACCATGCCCACGACGGCCAGGGCGAGCGGCAGCCACATCGCGGAGAACACCGTCTGGAACAGGAGGGGGAAGCCGGTCCACATGATGACGAGAACGAAGATCAGCCAGACGTTGTTCACCTCCCAGACGGGAGCCATGGCATGGTCGATGAGCCACCGCGGACGCCGGCCGCGTTCCGTCCCCCCGGCGGTCAGGTCCCAGAAGCCGGCCCCGTAGTCCGTGCCCCCGGCGCAGGCGTACGCGGTCACGGCCAGGAGCAGCACGACGGCGATGAGGTCGGCGGTCACGGGCGCTCACCCCCGGGTCGACCGGCTCCGCCTTCGGCGGCCGGGACGTCGCCCGCGGGCAGGGGAGCCCGCGGCCCGTAGGGGAGGTCGTCCTCCGGCGTGTGGTCCGGACCTCCGGCGGCGCGCCGCTCGTCGGCGAGCCGCCACCGCGTGCGCATCTTCAGCAGGACGACGACGAACGAGCTGAAGAGGCACACGTACACCACCATCACCACGGCGAGCATGATCCACAGAGTGGTGGAGCGGGTCGACGTCACGGCCTCGGCGACCCGCATGTTCTGGTAGACGATCCAGGGCTGGCGGCCCACCTCCGTGGCGATCCAGCCGCACTCGACGGCCACGACGGAGCCGACCCCGGCACAGGCCGCGGAGCGGTAGAACCACTTCGAGGCGGGCAGACGGCGGTGCCGCAGCCAGACGAACCCGTACCAGAGGGCGAGCAGCACCAGTGCGGATCCGATCAGGACCATGATGTCGAAGGCCCAGTGGGCGATGGTCGCCTGCGTGGCCGTGGGGCGCTGGTCCGCAGGCACGGAGGTCAGTCCCACCACCTTCGTGTCCGGGCTGAATCCGGCCAGGACCGAGTCGAGCAGCGGGACCTTGAGGCCACCCGAGACGGTGCCGTCCTCGTTCAGCCGCCCGAAGAGGTACTCCGGGACACGGGTGTCGGTGTCCCAGACGATCTCCATCGCGGCGAACTTCACCGGCTGCTTGTGGAACACCGACCGGGCGATGGAGTCGCCCAGGACGAACTGCACCGGTGCGGCGACGGCGGCGATGGTGAACGGAACGGCGAAACCGAGCCGGTGGTAGTGGTCCCGCCGGCCGCGCAGCCAGCCCATGGCGTAGACACCGGACACCATGAAGCCCGCGGTGAGCACCATCGCCACCACGAAGTGCCAGTACTGGGGCCCGAACATCGGCGTGAAGATCGCCTTCCAGACGTTCACGTCGACCGGGTCGCCCTCGGAGTCGAGGGAGAAGCCCTGCGGTGTGTTCATCCAGGAGTTCGCGGCCAGGATGCCGAACGCCCCGAGCAGCGCGGCGAAGGGCAGCGGCAGCCCGAGCAGGAAATGCGTCCGGGGCTTCAGCCGCCGCCACCCGTACAGGTAGACGGCGATGAGCACGGCCTCCAGGAAGAAGGCCCAGGCCTCGACGCCGAACCCGACCCCGAAGACGTCACCCCACCTGCCCATCAGACCGGGCCACAGCAGGCCGAACTCGAACGACAGCACCGTGCCGGTGACGATGCCGAGCGCGAACTGCACGGCCATGACGGCCGACCAGCGCCGTGCCAGGAGCAGTGCCGTGGGGTCCTTGCTGCGCAGCCCGCGATAGTGCATGACCAGGGTGATCAGGGGAAAGGCCACGCCCAGGGGCACCAGAATGATGTGAGAGGCCAGAGTGAAGGCCATGAGTTCCCGGGCCGGCAGGAGCTGGGCCGGTGCGTCCGCCAGCAGGAGCCGGGCCGGTGCGTCCGCCGGCAGGAGCCGGGCCGAGGCATCCGCCAGCAGGTGGAGCGAGGTGGGCATACGTGCCGTCGCCGTTCGTGGAGGGGAAGGGCGGAAGGAGGGTCATCCGCCGGTGGCGAAGCCGGGGAAGAGGGTCATGCCGCCGTCGACGTACAGGGTGGTTCCCACCACGTAGTCCATGAGGTCGGAGGCGAGCGCGACGACGGCGTGGGCGATGTCCTCGGGGTCGCCGATCCGGTCGTACGGGATGAGCCGCAGGAGGTCCTCCCGGGCTTCGGGGGTCTCCCAGGCGGAGCGGTTGATCGGGGTCCTGATCGCCCCCGGGGCCACCGCGTTCACGCGGATCTTCTCCGGTGCGAGCTCCTGGGCCAGGGTCTGCATCATCATCTGCACACCGCCCTTGGAGGACGCGTAGTTCACGTGACCCGCCCAGGGGATGAGCTGGTGCACCGAACTCATGCAGATGATCTTCCCGGCGGAGCGGGACACCTCGGGCACCACGCCCCGGCGCCGAAACTCCTTGGCCGCCTCACGGGCACACAGGAACTGACCGGTGAGGTTGACGTCGATGACCTTCTGCCACTGAGCGAGGGTCATCTCCGTGAGGCGGGCGTCCCGCTGCAGTCCCGCGTTGGCCACCAGAACGTCGATGGTGCCGAACTCCTGCACCATTCGGTCCATCATGGCGACGACCTGGTCCTCCTGCGACACGTCGGCCTCGTACGCCGCCGAGCGCACCCCGAACGAGGCGATCTCCGCGGCCACCTCCTCGGCCGCCTCGCGACCCGCCACGTAGTTCACGACCACGTCGGCGCCGGCCCGGCCCAGACCGATGGCCGTGGCCTTGCCGATGCCCGAATTGGCGCCGGTGACCAGTGCCTTCTGGCCGTGCAGCAATCGCGCCGGGATCACGCCCTGCGGTGCGCCCACGCTGGAATCCATACCGTCCTGCCTCCTCGCTGCGCGGTTGCGCTGAGCCCGGCGCGAGCTCAAGCCGGGCATCGTCACGCAACCACCCGACGGGGCGGTCGGCATCTCCTCGTCATCGCCGTTGGGCCATCGGGGCAGGCATCTTCGTCCGGACGGACCAGCGGCCGGTGGGCCGGCCGCCGACGTCATCCCAGACGGGCCAAGAGGTGGTCACCGACCCGCAGGGCGTTGGCGATGGCCGTCAAGGACGGGTTGACCGCGCCGATGCTCGGGAAGAAGCTCGTGTCGACGACGTACAGGTTGTCGAGGTCGTGGGCCTTGCAGTCGACGTCCAGCGCGGAGTCGGCGGGGTCGGCGCCGAAACGCACGGTGCCCGCCTGATGGGCCGTCGCACCGATCGGCATTCCCTTGTGCAGGTAGATGCTGCGGGAGAGCAGATGCTGCTCGTGCATGCCCAGATGCCCCAGCATGCCCTGCAGTTTGTGCCTCAGGCGCTTCAGGCCCTCGATGTTGTTCTTCTCGTCGAGAGCGAGCCGGATACGGGCGTCGCCGTCGAGGGTGACCCGGTTGTCCGCCACCGGCAGGTCCTCACCGCACAGCCAGAAGTCGACGGCGTGATGGGCCAGTACCTCGAACGGCATGTCGGGTGCCACCGCACCGGCCCACCGGGGCGCCTCACCGTGGATCTGGTCGGCGTCCGACTTGCCCAGCATCTGGATGCCGCCCAGCGGGTAGTCCCAGTCGTCCGCGCCGAAGTACCAGTCGTTGAGGGCGAGCGTCTTCTGGAACTTGGTGTCGTTGGGTTCCTTCGACACGGCCATCAGGGCGAGGTTGTTGTGGCGCATGTAGAACCGGCCGACCACGTCGGAGCTGTTCGCGAGACCACGGGGATGGTGCTCGTTCGCCGAAGCCAGCAGCAGGGCGGCGGAGTTGACCGCCCCGCATGAGACGACCACCACGTCCGCCGTGTAGCGCACCTCGGAACCGTCCGCCAGACGGCCGACGACCGCGCTGACACTGCGTCCCCCGGCATCCGTCTCCAGCCGGACCACCTGCGTCCCGGTGACCATCTCGACACGGGGGTGTTCCAGAGCGGGCCCGACACAGATCACTTCCGCGTCGGACTTTCCCCGCACGGGACACGGGAAGCCGTCGACCCGGTCGCAACGGATGCAGACACTGGAGTGGGCGGCCCGTCCGCCGTCCTCCTGGGTCAGATCGACACCGATCGGCAGGTGGAACGGGTGCAGGCCACGCTTCTCGAGGTCGTCGCTCAACTGCTGGATGCGCGGCTCGTGCTCCACCGGAGGATGGGCGTACTGCGCGCTCACCGGTCCCTCGCCGGGGTCCTCGCCGTGCCGTCCGTGGACGAGGTAGAGGTGCTCGGCCTGCGTGTAGTACGGCTCCAGATCCTCGTACCGGATCGGCCACGCGGGCGAGAGACCGCCGTGGTGACGGATCTCGCCGAAGTCCTCGGGCCGCAGCCGGAAGAGGGCGGCGCCGTAGAACTTGGTGTTTCCGCCGACGTAGTAGTTGACCTCGGGCGGGAACTCGTTGCCGTCCTTGTCCAGCCAGAACTCCGGAGCCCGGTACCTGCCCTTGACGAACACGGCCGTCGAGTCCCAGTTGTCCCGCTCACGCGGCAGGTAGCCGCCGCGTTCGATGAGGAGGACGCGCTTGCCCGACGGCGCGAGACGATGGGCGAGCGTGCCTCCGCCGGCGCCGGTGCCGATGATGATGACGTCGTAGTGAGGGGCGTCGCCCACGGCGACCACCGTCCTTGGGATCGTGGTCCCGACCTGGTGTCAGGCGCCTGGCGCCCCGCCGGGCGATGCCCCAGCGGTCGCACCTCTTTCGAACGTATCCGCCCGTCCCGTGAACGGCGACCCGAGCGGCGGCGCCCGGGACGCGCCCCGGTCACAGCACCGCGATCGGGTTCACGGGCGAACCGGTGGCTCCGGCCAGCCGGAGCGGGGCGACCACGCACAGGAAGCTCCAGCGCCCGGCGGCCGCGCAGGCCGGGACGAGGTCCTCGAAGCACAGGTAGTCCATGAGGTGGATGCCCAGTGCCTGGATGGCCAGGACGTGTACGGGAAAGGCGACGTCCTCGACCGTGCTGGGCGCGCTGTCGTTGTTGCCGTCGCCGCCCAGGGCCGCGACCTCCCGCTCGGCCAGGAACTCCACGGCGGCCGGATGAAGGCCGGCCCGCGCCGCGGCCGCGTCCCACGGCCCGAGTGCGGTGCGCCGGAGGCGGTGTCCCGTCCTGACGAACAACAGGTCGCCCGGTCCGACGCGGACCCCCTGGGCGGCCTCGGCGGCCCTCAGATCGTCCGAGGTCACCCGGTCGCCGGGCGCCAGCCAGGACACACCGCGCAACGGCGGGACGTCCAGCAGGACGCCCCGGCCCACGAGACCGTCGCCCAGGAGGTCCACGGAGAGCGCACGGGCACCCTCGGCCGTCACACTGCTCGCGGGCACTCCACCGTGGAGCTCCCCGTCGAACACCACGTGGCAGAGGGCGTCGAGATGGCTGTCCGCGTCCCCGTGTACGTTCATGGCGAAGCGGTCGGTGGCGAAGTGCAGTCCCTCCGAACCGAGAACGCCCGGGCTCGGGCCGGTCATCCGGTGCACCGCGGGTTCGGGGTCGTCAGGGCCCGGCACGGTCTCGATCGGAGCCGCCAGCGACACCGTGCGCCCCAGGCGGACCTCCCCGGCCGCCGCTGTCACCCGCTCGGGGGTCAGGTGACCCAGTGCGCCGCACCGGCCGTGCACCGCGGGCAGCGCCGCCGCCCGGCTCCGCAGACGTTCGTACAGCGCCCGGAAGTCGTGGGCGGTCATGTCGGCGGTGTTCGGCGGCTCTCCGGACCGTGTCACGCGTACCCCCAGGGGCTCAGACCCCACCGGAACACGTGCGACGCTCCGGGCTCCAGGACGGTGAGATCCGTACGGCTGCGGAAGGCGTCCGGCGGACAGGACATCGGCTCCACGGCGACTCCGCGCCGCCGCTGCCCGGGGTCCGGCAGGGTGTCGCCCGTGTACACCTGGACGTAGCGGGTTCCCTCGCCGAGCCGGACGTCCACCCCCCGCGGTTCCGAGGGATGCGCCAGCCGGACGACCGCCCACCCGTCGGGGTCCCGGTCGAGACCGGTGAAGGCGGTGTCCAGTCGCAGATCACCGAGGGGGCGGCCGGCGCGGAAGTCGTACGGGGTGCCGTCGACGTGCTCCCGGCCGACGGGCAGCCCCCGGTCGTCGGTCCGCAGCAGGTACTCGGCGGGAACGGTCAGCACGGCGCTGTCGACGAGGCCGGTGCCGACCGTCAGATAGGGATGCTGTCCGACGCCGTAGGGCGCCGGTTCCGTACCGGTGTTGGTGGCGTGCACGACGGTGCCGAGGCCGTCGGGGCCCAGTCGGTACGCGACACGGACATCGAGGAGGAACGGATATCCGGGCTGGGGACAGAGCGTCGTGCCGAGCAGCAGCGCGTCGTCGGTGCGGGCGAGCAATTTCCACAGGGTCCAGCGCAGCAGTCCGTGGATCGCGTTGTTCTTCTCGGCCTCGGTCAGGGGGAGCTGGAGGCTCCTGCCCCCGAAGTCGTAGCGTCCGCCGCCCACCCGGTTCGGCCAGGGTACGAGCAGTTGTCCCCTTCCGCCGGTGACGGCGGAACCGGGGGAGAAACCGTCGAGCAGCGGCCGGCCGGCCACGTCGTACTCGCGCAGGGCGCCGCCCAGTTGGACCACCACCGCGCTCTGCTCGCCGCGGACCAGCCGCCAGGACTCGCCCGTGGGGCCCGGGGAACCGGTAGGGCCGTCGCGCGTCACGGCGTGGCCGCCCCGCTCCGCGTCCGCTCCCGGCGCCCCCCTTCCGGAAGCGGGTTCCCGGTCCATCAGCGAGAACACCGCCGCGACGACGGCCTCCGGGGGCTGGTCGATCTCCACCACCAGAGGATGCTCGTCGGGCGCCGGCTCCTCGAGAACCGCCAGCTGGCTTTCCAGCAGGCCCGCCGGGAAGAAGTGACCGTCCCGCCCGGCCAGGCGGGAGCGCAGCAGGCCGGGCGAGCCGTGCAGGTACACCAGAAGGACCCCGGGACGCCCTGCCAGCAGCTCGTCCCGATAGGCGCGCTTGAGCGCGGAGCAGGTCACGACGGCCTGCCGACGAGCCGCCATCGCCCCGTCCATCCACTTCCCGATCGCTGCGAGCCACGGCCGCCGGTCGCCGTCCGTGAGGGCGTGTCCGGCGGCCATCTTGGCGCGAGCGGCCGGGGAGTGGAACTCGTCGCCGTCCCGGTAGTCCCAGCCCAGCCGCTCGGCGAGGAGACGCCCCACCGTCGACTTGCCCGACCCGGCGACGCCGACGACGAGCACCAGTGCAGGCGGGTCCCCGCTCACTGTTCCGTGTGCCATGGGCGTCGCTCCCCGACGTCAATCATCGACCGGGGCGCGACGCACGGTCCCCGGACGACGAGGGCGTCGAGGGCGGCGAACACCGGCCGGCCACTGCTGTGTGTCCTCTCGCCGTCCGGGTGCACTCGTCTGGGGCGTCATGACAGGCTCCTCCGTCTGGTGTGTCCGCCGAGCCGTCGCCGTCCGGTGGGTCGGATATCTCCAATCTGGCCCCGGTGGGACCGGGGCGCACGTCGACCGAACGAGTGGCGAGGGACCGCCGAACCCCGGCCGTGGGCGCCCTTACGCCCGGAATCGCGGAGTTCTCGGCTGGCAAGCATCTGCCATGGCGATGACTTGCCGCGGTGAAGCCTTCACGGCGGCGGTCGCCGGTCGATAGACCCGTCCCATGTCCTTCCCCTCTGATGCTTCCGCCTTCCGGCGCGGGCGCCGCAGGTTGCTCTCGGCAGCCGCCGCGGTGCCCCTGCTGGCGTCGGGTCTGGCAGTTCTGCAGACACCCGCACAAGCCGCGCCGGTCAAGCCCACCGTCTCCGCCAAGCCCTCCGCGACCCACAAGGTCACCCTCGTCACCGGCGACGTCGTCACGGTCACCACGTCGGCCGACGGCAAGCAGTCCGCCGACGTCGACCGGCCGGACAGCGCCGTCGGCGGCGTCAGAATGCAGCAGTTCCAGGGCGACTTGTTCGTCATCCCGGACGAGGCGGCGTCGCTGCTCGCGACGGACCGGCTGGACCGGCGGCTGTTCAACGTCACCGACCTGATCGAGATGGGCTACGACGACGCCAAGTCGGCGGCGGTACCCCTGATCGCCACGTACGGCCGGTCGACGTCCCGCGCGGCCGCCCAGCCGAAGGCCCCCCGGGGCAGCAGGCTGACCCGGGAACTCAAAGGCATCCACGGCGCGGTGCTCAGCACCGACAAGCGGCAGGCCCGCACCTTCTGGACCTCCCTCGCGCCCCAGGGCAGCCCCACCTTGGGCGAGGGCGTCGCCAAGCTGTGGCTGGACGGCAGGGTCAAGGCCAGTCTGAAGGAGAGCGTGCCGCTGATCGGCGCGCCCGAGGCCTGGGCGGCCGGCTACACCGGCAAGGGTGTCAAGGTCGCGGTGCTCGACACGGGCATCGACGTCGACCACCCCGACTTCGCCGGCCTGATCGACGGCACGGCGAGCTTCGTACCGGGCGAGGGCGTCACCGACGTCAACGGTCACGGTACGCACGTGGCCGGGACGATCGTCGGTTCGGGCGCCGCTTCCGGAGGGGACGACAAGGGCGTCGCCCCCGGCGCGGACCTGTACGTCGGCAAGGTGCTCGGCGGGGCCGAGGGCTCCGGGCAGGACTCCTGGGTCATGGCCGGCATGCAGTGGGCCGCCGAGTCCGGTGCGGACGTCGTCAACATGAGCCTCGGCGACTCCTACCCCACGGACGGCAGCGACCCGATGTCGCAGACGGTCGACGCGCTTTCCGCCCAGTACGGGACGCTGTTCGTCATAGCCGCCGGCAACGCGGGCCCGGAAAGCATCTCCGCCCCCGGCGCGGCCGCCGCGGCACTGACCGTCGCCGCCACGGACAAGCAGGACCGGCTCGCGAGCTTCTCCAGCACGGGCCCGCTCGCCTACTCCGGTGGCATGAAGCCGGACATCGCGGCGCCGGGCGTGGACATCACGGCCCCCCGGGCGCAGACGATGACCGGCGGGGGAGAGGGGCTCTACCGCACCCTCAGCGGCACCTCGATGGCCACCCCGCACGTGGCCGGAGCCGCGGCGATCCTGGCCCAGCAGCACCCGGACTGGACCGGCGCGCAGCTCAAGGAACACCTGACCAGCACCGCCAAGGGGCTGGACGCCGGGTACTCGCCGTACGAGGTCGGCACCGGCCGTCTCGACGTGGCCGCCGCCGTGCGCACCACCGTCCGGGGCACCGGATCGCTCTTCTTCGGCAACTACACCTGGCCGCACGAGCCCGGCGACGTCGCCGTCACGAAGAACCTGACCTTCACGAACACCGGCGCCGCCGACGTCACGCTGAACCTGGCGCTGAGCGGCGACGGCGGGCCCTTCACGCTGGGAGCCACCGCGGTGACCGTCCCCGCGGGCGGCATCGCCGCCGTCCCGGTGACCGGCGACCCGCAGGCGGCCCCGACAGGCCGCCAGACCGGCTACGTGACCGCCACCGACGCGGCCACCGGGCAGCCGGTGACCCGCACCTCGCTGGCGCTGCTCGAGGAGGAGGAGCGCTACGACCTGAACATCAAGCTGGTCGGCCGGGACGGCAAGCCCGCAGCCGGCTGGGTCGGGATCAACCTGGCCGGCGACAGCTGGCCGTGGAGCGTCTACGTCGACGGCTCGACCACCATGCGCATGCCGCCCGGCCTCTACACGGTCGCGGGGTACCTCGACGTGGCCGGCGAGAAGGCGGACCGGTCGGGTCTCGCCGTCCTCGTCGACCCGGAGACCGTGCTCGAGGACGGCTCCGCGGACGTGGTGCTGGACGCGAGCAAGGCACGCCTCCTGCAGACCGAGGCACCGCGGCGCACCGAGGACCGCCAGCGCAAGGTCGACTTCAACATCCACTACGAGGGCACCGACCCGTACCTGGACTACCGCAGCGCGTACGTGCTGCCGCCCACGTACGACGACGTCTACGTCTCGCCGACGGAGCCGATGACGCGCGGCGACTTCATGCTCGTCACCCGCTGGCGCAAGGGCGAGCCGCTCCTGGGCCTGAGCACCGCGGACGGCCGGCTCCGCTTCGAGGCGAAGGTCCAGCCGGGCAGCGCCCTGGGCACCGCGACGGACCGGCTGGACGTCGTCCACGCGGGCGACGGCGCGGCGGCCGCGTACGACGAGGTGAACGCCGACGGCAAGGTCGTCGTCGTCGAGCGCAGCGACGAGGTGTCGCCGCAGGAGCGCACCGAGGCGGCGACCGCGGCCGGGGCGAAGGCGCTGATCGTGGTCAACGACGGCGCCGGAGCCCTCATGGAGTACGTCGGCGCGTCGACCATCCCGGTCGCCACCGTGCACCGTGACGCGGGCAGGACCCTCGCCTCCCTGGCCGAGGCCGGCAAGCTCAGGCTGACCGTGGAGCAGACCGAGCACACGCCGTACGTCTACGACCTGACGCGGGACTACCCCGGCCGGGTGCCGGACCGCGCCCTGGTCTACAAGCCGACCCACGACGACCTCGCCCGGATCGACGCCCGCTACTACTCGGCCACGGAGGGCAGGCGATCGGAGGGATACCGGTCCGACTTCACCCTCAGCCCGTCGCTCAACTTCCCCGAGCTCGAATGGCACCCCGGCACCCGCACCGAGTGGGTGACCCCCGGTCAGGTCTGGCGTGAGTTCCACACGCAGGGCGTCGACGGAGCCCTGCCGTGGTCGATGGTGTCCGGCAGCAACACGTACGCCAAGGGCAGCACCACCCGGCTGGACTGGTTCGCGCCGGCGACCCGGCCCGGCCAGAGCGAGTCCTTCGGCGTGTACAACTCCCGCTGGCAGAACTACATGACCTGGAACGTGCAGGCGTGGGCCTCCGCCAGCGACACCATGCGGCTCGGCGGCTACCTGCCCTGGGGCGAGACACCGTCCCACCTCCAGGTGTTCCAGGGCGACACGCTGATCGACGACAACCCGGTCAGCGGCGACATGCAGTGGGTGGAGGTGCCGGCGGGCAACCTGCCCTACCGCGCCGTCCTCGACGTGGAACGGCCCGCCGACGTCTTCCGCCTGTCGACGCGCACCCACACGGAGTGGACGTTCATGTCCGACACCGTCGAGTCGGACTACTTCGAGCGCTTCTCGGTCCTGAACCTCGACTACAAGCTGGAGACGGACCTGCACGGCGACCTGAAGTCCCGTGCGGCCCAGCGGATCACGCTCAAGCCGGTGTCGATGGACGGCGGCACCGTGCCGGGCAACGTCACCACGGTGAAGCTGGACGTGTCGTACGACGACGGCGCCACCTGGCAGAAGGTGACCCTCGCCAAGGGTGCCGGCGGCTCCTGGACGGGGGCGTTCAACACGGCCGGGAAGCCCGGCGGCTTCCTCTCGGTCCGGGCGAGCGCCGCGACGGACAGCGGCTACGGCGTGAAGAACGAGATCATCCGGGCGTACGGCCTGCGATGAGCCGCACCACGGGGCCCCGGGAAGGCGACTTCCCGGGGCCCTCCCCTTCGCACCCCCTCCCAGCAGGGCCTTTTCACGGTCTGCCACCATGGCGCATACTCTCCCCGCTGCGGCAAGTGGAAGAGAGTCGATCGTCGATGCTGGATGCCCTGGGCCTCGAACCCGATGAGGAGCGCGTCTACAGGGCGCTGGTCGGACGGCCGATGACCACCGCGGCCCTTCTCTCGGACGCACTCGCCCTGCCCCACGCCCACGTCGACAAGGCCCTGTCGCGCCTGGTCGAGTGGGGGCTGGCGACCAGGTCGGCGGACGCCCGGTTCACCGCCGCGCCGCCGGCCATGGCACTCGGCGCCCTCATCGGCCGGCGCCGGGACGGACTGCGCACGGCCGAGCAGGCCCTGGCGACCCTCGCCGAGGAACACCGGGCCGCGATGACCGGCAGCAGCATCACCGACCTGATCGAGGTCGTCACGGGCGTCGACGCCATCCGCCACCGGTTCCTCCAGGTACAGCAGGCGGCCCGGACGCAGGTCCGCTCCTTCATCACCGCACCGTTCGTCGCGCTGCCGCCCGACGAGAACACGGCCGAGCCGATGGCCCTCGGCCGAGGAGTGCTCTTCCGCGCCGTACTGGACCGCGAGGTGCTGGCCGAGCCCGGCATCGTCCGCGACGCCGTCGACTCCCTGCGCAACGGCGTGCAACTACGCGTCGCCGACCACGTGCCGATGAAGCTCGTGCTGGCCGACGCCGATCTCGGCCTGGTCCCGCTCGCGGTCACACCGGCGGGAGAGCCCGGCGCCGTACTCCTGCACCGCAGTGGCCTCCTGGACGCGCTGGACGCGTTGTTCGAGACGGTATGGCGTACGGCCCACCCTCTCGAACTCTCGGACCCGGGGGACGAATCCGAAGCCACCGTCGAGTTCGGTCCGCAAGGCCCGACCGAACTCGACCGCAAGATCCTGGCGCTGCTCCTGGCCGGGCTCACCGACCTGACGGCCGCGACCCAGCTCGGCCTTTCCCCGCGTACGCTGCACCGGCGCCTGCGCCACCTCATGGACATGGCCGGGGTCCGGACCCGGATGCAGCTGGGCGCCCACGCCGTGCGGAACGGCTGGACGGGGCCGCCGCGAGCGTGACCGCCGTTCTCGGAGGGAAGGACGGTGTGCACGGCCGGCGGCGCCACCGCCGTCCTTCGCCGGCCGGGAGCACCCGGGCATGGCGGGCCGGTGCGCGGAGGGGTGATCTCCCCTCCGCGCGGCGGCGGCGCGGCGACTCAGTCACCAGCCGCACAGTCACCACACACGTTGTACGGGACCTTCCGCACGAGTTGCACGGCGAACGCGACACCGGGAAAGGGGCCGGCGACGTCAGGTACGACCGCAGCAGCACCATGATCGCGCTGAGGGGCGTACACGCTGGTGAAGGAGCCGCTCGCTCCGGCGTTCGGACCCAGCCCCCGCCCCGCCACGCAAGAAGGCCGTACGTCCCCCGATGGTTCGCGCCGATCGGGGTATTCGGGCCGGCATGGCACAGAAGACGGATCACCTCATGTCCTTGCGGGCCGCGCGGCAGTTGCGCCGGGTCCGTGGCTTCTACGCGGTCGGCGTCCTGTTGTGGGCGGGCGCCGCGGTGTGGTCGGGCCGACTGCAGCCGGGCAGCCGGCAGATGTGGGTCGCCGTACTGCTCGCGGTGATCTTCATCTGTCTGCTGGGTGCCACCTGCCACTGGCTGCGACGCCTCCGCGCGACCACCGCGGGCGAGCGGACCCCGGCGCACCACGCCGCCTTGGCCCAGGCCGCCCCGCGCCAGGCATCCGCCCCGCGACGGACGGCAGCCGCCCCGCGTCACTCCGGTGCCTGAAGCCGCCCGTCTTCGTCCGTCCCCGCTCATGGCGGCGGCCTTTGCCCGGCGGCGACGGTGGGGTGCCGACCGGATCTGGACATTCCCGACCGGCGCCGTGCGCACCCCCATCCGGCCGGCCTGCGCACCGTTCGTACGCAGGGAACGGATCCGGCCCCGGCGCCCCGAAGTGCGCCCCCTGTGCGCCCGATGCCGCGTTCCCGCGCGGGAGACACGGGCAGAGGGGTGAGGGCTGATCGCGTCATGCCCCAGGGGCGTGGCGCAGACCGAAGGGGTGGGAATGATCAGAGTCACGGTCGTGTACGAGGCACAGCTGCTGCGTGCCGCGCTGGTGGACCTGCTGCGGTCGGACGACGAGGTCTCGGTCGTCTCCGCGGTCTCCCACTGGCCGCAGGGGCCGGCGAGCGTGCCCGCACCGGACGTGTACGTCGCCGATGCCGAGTGTCTGCCGCCCCCCGGGGCAGAGCCCGACACGCCGACCACGTCGGTGGCGGCGTCACTGGAGGCGGGCGGATCGGTCCTCCTGGCGCTGACCCCCGCCCAGCGGCCCGGAGTGCTGCGCCGGGCGCACGCGGCGGGGGCGACCGGTTTCGTGGACAAGAACGGCTCGAAGAACCGATTACTCCAGGCGGTCCACCGGGTCGCCGCGGGGGAGCGCTTCATCGACGAAACGCTCGCCCTCGGCTTCCTCCAGGCCGCTGAGATGCCCCTCACCCGACGTGAGTTGAGCGTGCTCTCGCTCGCCGCCAAGGGAGCTCCTGTGGGTGAGATCGCCGCGACGCTGTGTCTCTCCAAGGGGACCGTACGGAATTACATGGCGAGCGTCATCCGCAAGGTCGGCGCTCGCAACCGGGTGGACGCCATCCGGATAGCCCAGGGAGCCGGGTGGACCTGATCGCCGCCGGCCGGGGCTGAACACCTCCGCGTGACGTCTCCGCGGTGTCGCCGCGTGAGCTCTCCGCGGGGGCGCGGTTCCTCCGTCAGCGCTGGATGTCGTTCCAGTGCCCCACCAGATCGCGATACAGCGCCGACCGCACGAGCAGTTCCTCGTGCGTGCCGCACCGGGCGCGGGTGCCGTCGAGGACGAGGATCCGGTCCGCGCGCAACGCGGACGACAACCGGTGGGCGACGACGACCAGGGTTCCGGGCCGGGCGCGCAGGGCGTGTTCGGCCCGGGCCTCGGCCACGGGGTCGAGGTGGCAGGTGGCCTCGTCGAGCAGTAACAAAGGGGCGGGGGAGAGGTGGGCGCGAGCGAGGGCGATCAGCTGGCGCTCGCCGAGCGAGAGCGCGTCCGGCCGCACCGGGCGGTCGAGCCCGCCGACGCGCTCGACGAGCGGTTCGAGCCAGAGGGCCCGTACGGAGTCGTCGACGTCGGACCGGCGGGCGTCGGGGCGCAGATAGCGAAGGTTGTCCCGCAGGGTGCCGCTGAAGACGTACGCCTCCTGAGGGATCAGGGCGCGGAGGGCGGCGAGTTCGGGCGACGGATGGTCGCCGACGGGGCGCCCGGAGAGGAGCGCCTCGCCCCGGTCCGGCGTCAGCACGCCCGCCGCCACCTGAAGGAGGGTCGACTTGCCCATGCCGCTCGGGCCGACGACCGCGATGTGCTCCCCGTCCTCGACGGTCAGGTCCAGCTCGTCGAGGACGGCACGGGCACCGGGTCCGTATGCCACCCGGACCCGGCGCAGCTCCAGCGCGGCCGTCGCCCCCGTCGCCGGGGGGCGCGCCCACTCGCCGGGGACGGTGTCGGAAAGCGGGGCGGGAGCGGGCTGCCTGCCGGAGACGGCGGGGGAGCCGGGGACCGGCCCGGTGAGCCGGTCGAGAACGACGAACAGTCGCGCCCCCGCGGCGCCCAGGACGGTCATGAGCGTGTGAAGGGCCGGCAGCAGCGCTTGGAGGATGTAGGTGAGCGCACCGAAGAGGGCGCCAGCCGTGACGCCTTGGCCGAGCAGCCACGGGGTCGCCGCCAGGAGCAGGAAGACGGGCAACTGGCCCGCCGTCGCCACGGACAGCGTACGGACCGCCGCCCAGCGTGCGAGGGCGCGCTGGGCGGCGGCAGCCTCCTCGATCGCCCTGCGGTTGCGGGCGGCGGTGGGTTCGTGAGAGCCGCAGGCGACGATGTCGCGCAGGGTGGTACGCGTGACCTCCGCACGCCGACCGACGGCCTCGTCCGCGTCGAGGTAGCGGTGCTGGGCCCGTGCCATGGGCCGCAGGGAGGCGGTGAACAGGGCGATGCCCAGGACCAGCGGCGGGCACACGACGAGGAGGAACTGCGGTGCCAGGGACATCAGGCCGATCAGGGCCCCGACGGCGACGAAGACGAAGGAGCGGGCCGCGAGCACCAGCCCGGCGAAGCTGTCCCGTGCGATCTCCGTCTGACTCGTCAGCCGGGAGACGGCGGTCGTGTCGACGGTTCCGCGTCCGGCCGTGGCCGTGCGCAGCGCCCGCGCTACCGACCGTCGTGCCAGCTGGTCGCGCAACGGTTCGGTGAGGTGCGGGAGTTGGGCGAAGACGCCCCGGACGACCGGCGCGCCGAGGACGATGGCCACCGCGGCCCCCGCGAGCCAGAGCAGTCCCGCCGAGGTGCTCCTGCGCAGGAATCCGTCGTCAAGCGACCGGGCCACGCAATAGCCGCCGAGGAACGTCTGCGCCGACTCGGCCGCCGACCAGGCCGCCAGCCTGGCCAGCACCCCCTTGCGGTGCCCGAGGAACGTCCGTCCCGACGCCAGGACGCGCCGCGACGTCCGCTCGGCGGAAGGGCCGGGGCCGCCGCGGGACGGCCGTTGCCCCGGGCCCGTCGTCCGGTCCCTGTACGCCGCCGACGTCACGCGTCGCTCCCGGGTCCGTCGTGGGTGGGCCGCTCGGCCCGCCGGTCGTCCTGCGACGAGGCCACGGCCCCCGCGGGCCCTGCCGCACCCGCGGCCCTCGCCGAGGCGACGGCCTCCACGACGGCCTTCGCCGGGGCGAGGGTTTCCACACGTGCGACGGCCTCCACCGGAGCGACGGTCGCCGTCGACGCCGAGGCCGGCTCGGCCAGGAACACCGCGCGGTAGTGGGGGTCCTCCCACAGGAGCCGGTGCGGCCCGCACCCTCGTACCCGTCCCGCCTCCAGCCAGATCACCTTGTCCGCACGGGCCGCCGTGGAGACCCGGTGGGCCACGACGAGTTTGGTGCACGGCCGCAGTGACGTGGAGAGGGCGAGTTCCACCTGCCGTTCCGTCGCCGTGTCGAGGCTCGACGTCGCGTCGTCCAGGATCATCAGCCGCCCGGCCCCGATGAACGCCCGCGCCAGGCCGAGGCGTTGGCTCTCCCCGCCTGAGAGAGGCGCGTCGTCCAGAGGTGTGTCGTACCCCTGCGGGAGAAGGCGGACGAACGCGTCGGCGCTCGCGGCCCTCGCGGCGTCGCGGACCTTCTCCTCCAGGGCGTCGGCGGGGCCAGGAGCCGCGGCGGTCACGTCGTCACCACCCGTCCCGGCGGCGGTCCCGGCACCGCGACCCGTCTCGGCGACGCTCACGCGACCACGACCCGACTCCGCGGCGCTCACGGCACCACCACCCGTCTTGGCACCGCCCGCGGCACCCGTACCCGCCCCCTCCGTCGGCTCCCAGGCGGCCCCGCGCCCCGAGGCGATCGCGCTGCCGACCGTGGGCGTGACGCCGCTGTCGAAGGCGGGGCGGGCGAAGGCGTAGGACGTCGCCGAACGCAGCTCCGCGCGCGTGAGTCGGGCCAGGTCGACTCCGTCCAGGAGGACACGCCCCCCGTCAGGGTCGGTCAGCCGGCCCGCGACGGCGGACAGCGTGGACTTGCCGGCGCCGGAGCGGCCCACGACCGCGACCGTCGAGCCGCCATCGATCGTGAGCGTCACGTCTGTGAGCAGCGGGACGCCGTCGCGCACCACCCGTACGTCCCTCAGTTCCAGGGCGCCGAGCCCGTCGGGCGGCAGGGCCGTGGAGCCGTGGGTCATGGGCGGGAGATCGGCGAGTGCGGCGATGCGGCGGCCCGCGTTGCGTGCCCGGACCAGTGCGCCGAGCGGCGCCGCGATGGAGCCGATCCCGGCGGCGAGTGCGGCGTACCGCGAGGCGGCGAGCAGGTCGCCGATGCCGAGCTCCCCGGCGGCCAGCCTCGTCCCCGCCACCGCGACGACGGCCGTGGTGAGCAGCGGAAGCAGTACGCCGCTGCGGGCCACGGCGCGGCCGTGGACGAGCCACATCCGGGTGCCGTACCGCGTCATGTCCTTCAGCGGGGCGAGGATGCGCTCCTCCTCGCGGCGTGCCGTGTGCGCGGCGGTGATGGTCAGCGCACCGCTCAGCGCCTCGGTCAGCCGGGCGGCGACGGCTCCCTGCGCCTGCTGGTACCGGCCGACGGAGTCGGACGACTGGCGCGCGAAGGACCGCAGGACCATGAGGAGCAGCGGCAGGCCGGCCGCGAAGGCGGCCGCGGTCCAGGGATCGATGAGGGCCAGTGCGACGAGCGCGCCGGCCGGGACGAGGACGGAGGACACCGAGGTCGCGAGGGCCCCCGGTGCGGCACCGCTGTCCGTGGCGTTCACGCACAGCCGGGAGGCGACGTCGCCGCCCGAGTACGGCTCGGCTCGGTGGGGGGTGGTGGCCGACAGCCCGGTCGTCGCGCGGAGGCGGATCCAGGCGGTGGCGCGTGCGTTGGTCAGCTGCGTCAGCAGGACGGTGGCGGTCTCCAACAGCACCTCGGCGGCGAGCAGTACGGCGACCCAGGTCAACCAGGCCCCCGCAGCCGGGTGCCGGTGTAACAGGAGGTCCAGGGTGCGGCCGGCGACCGCGGGGACGGCGAGTGCGCAGCCGGCTCCGGCGACCGAGCAGACGAGCAGCGCCGCCGTAGGTCCGACAGTGTGCCGTACGGCGCCGCGCAGCAGCCCGTCGGGCCCGGTCCGAGAAGCCATCAGATGCCCTTTCCCCGAGAAGCCGCCCGACGCTCCTTCTCCTGACGGGCACGGCGCGCCCCCCCGGGCGCTCGCCCCGATGGTCGGTGCCCCGGGATGTGGCTCCCGGGGCACCGTGACTACGCGCCGGCGCCTCTACGGACCGTTCGCGGAGCCGGATCGGCTCAGTTGCAGGTGGTCACGCTGAGGCTGCTGTCGCCGCAGAGGAGCAGGCTCGCGCGACTGCCGGTCTCGACGTCGCCGATGGCCTCGTCCTTGGGGGTCTCCAGCGACTGCAGGTCGAACAGGTTCATGATCGTTTCCTTTCGTGTGGGGACGGTGGTGCTGTGCGACCCCGGGGCGGGGCCGGTTCGTGGGGCCGCCGGAGCGGCGGGAGGAACGGCAGGTGTGCCGGGCGGTCGCCCAGAGCTGCCGAGAGGGCCAGCAGGACGCCCGCCGTGCCGGTGGCGAGGTCCATCGAAAGCCGCATCATCTGTTCGCCGGGAAAGGCGAGATGGCCTTCGTAGGACATCGCGTGCCAGCTCAGGCAGCCGACCTGACGGAGTACGTCCTCGGGTTCCGTGCCGGGTCCGCCGGCGTTCGTGCGGGCGAGGTGCAGGACCATGCCAGCGACACCGCGGAAGAGGCCGGGCTGAGCGTAGAAGGTGGCCTGCGCGGCCTGCACGATCTCGTGTCGGGCGCGGTCGAGGGTTTCGTCGTGTCGGTGGAGGAGGTAGTCGTCGATCACCATGCCGATGCCCACGCTCCCGGCCCCGAGATACGGCATCGTGCGCCAGCCCTCGTCGACCTGGAGCGTGCCGGAGGCGCCGCGTACGCAGCGGGTGAGATCGTCGTGGAGCGCTTCGGCGGCGAGGTCGAGGAGCGCGGAGTCGCCAGTGCGTTCGTAGAGCCGTACGAAGAGCAGGGCCCGGCCGGCCGCACCGTGCAGCAGCCCGGTCCGTACCCGGCCCCCGGTCCCCGGCCCTGCGGGCGGCGACGACGTAACGGAAGGGCGGGCCGCCAGTTCGGCGCATCTCATGGCCGCAGCGTGCAGGCCGGACTCTCCGGTGGCGGCGGCGATGGCGTCCAGGGCGAGGCCCATTCCGGCGGTCCCGCCGTGCAGATCCGGCGCGAGCGCGTCGTGGTCCTGCGCGAGAACGAGCTCGGCCAGTTCGAGGGCGGAGGCGGTGTGTCCGAGTCGCTGAAGGGTCCAGGCGACGCCGGTCAGCCCGTCGTAGAAGCCGAGCGGCGTGCCGGACTCCGGCTGCTTGGCGTATCGCAGGAGCCGTTCCTCCGCCGCCGGGATCCGCGCGGCACCGCTCTCGTCCAGGGCGTGCAGGACTCCCGCCGTGCCGTAACCGACGGACATGCCGCCCCCGGCCGTGGCGAACTGGGCGATGTCACCGGGGAAGAAGCGGTCCTCCCGGTCGGGCGTCGCCGACGCCAGGATCGCCCGCACCATCGCGTCACGACTACCCGGCCACTCTCCGGGCTCGACCGGCAGGAACGGGGCACGGCCGCCGGACGCGCCGGCGCGCGGCGGGATGCCGGTCGGCTCCCGCACGATCTCCCGTACCGCCGCGTCCAGGAACTCGCCGGGCACGGGGAAGAGCGCCGCCGCGACCTCCGCGAGGTGCGCCGCCTTCCCCCGGTCCACGGCGAGCAGACTGGTGAGCGGGACGAACAGCGCGATCCGCAGGCAGGCGAGAGCGTAGCGGTCCACGTCGAAGCCGCGCCTGTCGGCGGGCGCGACGAACGCGGGGTTGGCGACGGTCTGCCGGCCGCCCTCCGCGGCCGGCTGGGCCGCCTCGAAGTCCAAGAGCACCACGGAGGTCTCGTCCTCGGAGACCATGACGTTGAACAGGTGCAGGTCGTTGAAGACGATGCCCCGTGCGTGCACCGCGGCCACGGCCCGCTCGACGAGGCCGTGGATCCGCATGGCCCAGTCCGTGTACTCGGCGAGCCGATCCGCCGGCGGTTCGGCCTCCATCAGCGGATGCCTGCGGGCGAAGAAGGTGTTGAGCGGCCTGCCCTCCACGAATTCGAGGGCCAGGAAGTGGTGGTCGCCGAGGGTGAAGCTGTCGAGGACCTCCGGTGTGCAGGCGAGTCCGGAGAGCTGCTCCAGAGCGGTACGTTCGCGGTGCAGGCGGGTGACGGCGTCGGCGCCGTCGGCGGCCAGCCCGGCGTGCGGGCGCGCCTCCTTCAGGACGACCCGCCGCCCCGTCTCCCGGTGCCGCGCCTCGTACACGCCGCCGCCGTTGGAGAAGTGCAGGGCCTTCTCGATCTCGTACGGCATCTCCTGGACCGTCACGGCGGCTCGTGCATCGAGGTGCGGGCGCAGGAACGGCGGGGGAGTGATCCAGTCGGGCACGCGGAAGACAGGCCCGCGCTGATCGGGTACAAGGGTGCCGGAGTCGTCCTCGATGGCCGGCCGCAGCTCTCCGCGGTCGTCGTAGCAGTGGCGCCGGGTGAAGCTGCCGTACCGCAGATGCACGGGGCCCTGCCCCCAGCGCAGATCGCTGAGGATGTACGGGCCGGGCTCGCCGTCGAGCAGGTGCGCCAGGTCGGTCGCGAGGCGCTCGCACTGCTCGTCGTCGGCCGGGTAGACGGTGATGAACTTGCCGCTGGCCGTGCGGTCCGCGTACTTCGCGTTGCGCTGGTGGAGCAGGTACCGGCTCGGTACGAACTTGAACGCCACCTCGTGGCGCAGGCAGTACTCCCGGACCCTGTCCAGGATCCGCTCCGCGTTGTCGAGACAGGCCGAGACGTGGATCTTCCAGCCCTGCGACGGGAGCGTGCCGCCCACCGGACGCAGGGCGAGCCAGTCACCGGTGCGATGGCTTGCCCACCCGTCGGGGACGGGGAGGGTGGCGGCCGGGTAGAGGGAGCCGCCGGCTCCGTCGGCGAAGACGAGACGGTGGGGCGCGTCGTAGAAGTGACGGTCGGCGTCGCAGTAGACCGCGTACCCCTTGTTCACAACGCTCTCCCTCGGTCGGTGACGGAACGACGTTGTCACGCGCCGGGAGGGCCGGGACAGTCGCCGCTGTCACGTTTCGCCCATGTAGTACGCACAGGTAACCGGTGCTCTCCACCCGCTGCTCGCCCGGCCCCTCTCGCCCGCGCCTGTTGTTCGCTCTCCGCTGTGGGAGTCGTGAACGGGCGACGCGGCCCACGAGCGCCACCCGCGCCGAGCGCCGGGCGTCCTACGGACCGGCTTTGGTTCGCCCGCAACGCGTACCCAGCGGTTGGGAGGTGACGTCTTCGCCTTCCTGAGCGCCCTCCAGCCGCCTGGAGGGAACGCGAGCGGAGATCACTGCTTCGGCGCCTGGGCCCGGACAGGGGCGAGCCGGGGACGTGCTCCGGGTACCGTTCCCGGCCGCTCCGGCTTCCACCGGGGCCGCACTCGACAGGGGGGTGACGACCACTTGGGCGGTCATCCCCTCCTGACCGGTGCCTGCCCGCTCGATCAGTTCCGCGGCCCGTCGGGAGTCCAGTCCCGGAGCGGTCATCGAGTCCGCGGTACGCCCGCCGAAGGCGGCAGGCCGTCGCACGTGGGATGAACGGGGAGTTCCGGTGTGGACGTGACCCCTCGTCAAACGGGGCGAGCGAGAGGCGCCTGGCGGGCGAAAGCCCAGGTCAGGCGCCTCTTTCGTGCCCTTAGAAAAAGCCGAGCTTCTTCGGCGAGTAGCTGACCAGCAGGTTCTTGGTCTGCTGGTAGTGGTCGAGCATCACGCGGTGGGTTTCGCGGCCGATGCCGGATTGCTTGTAGCCGCCGAAGGCGGCGTGGGCGGGGTAGGCGTGGTAGCAGTTGGTCCAGACGCGGCCGGCCTGGATGGCGCGGCCGGCGCGGTAGGCGGTGTTGGTGTCGCGGGTCCAGACGCCGGCACCGAGGCCGTAGAGGGTGTCGTTGGCGGTGCGGATGGCGTCGTCGAAGTCGGTGAAGGAGGTGACGGCGACGACGGGGCCGAAGATCTCCTCCTGGAAGACGCGCATGCGGTTGTCGCCCTCGAAGACGGTCGGCTGCACGTAGTAGCCGCCTTTCAGCTCGCCGCCGTGCTCGACGACCTGGCCGCCGGTGAGGATCCTGGCGCCTTCCCGCCGGCCGATCTCCAGGTAGGAGAGGATCTTCTGGAGCTGGTCGGCGGAGGCCTGGGCGCCGATCATCGTGTCGGTGTCGAGGGGGTGGCCGGGGACGATCTTCTCGGTGCGGGCGACGGCCGCTTCGAGGAAGTCGGCGTAGTGACCGCGCTGGACGAGGGCGCGGGAGGGGCAGGTGCAGACCTCGCCCTGGTTGAGGGCGAACATCGTGAAGCCTTCGAGGGCCTTGTCGCGGAAGTCGTCGTCGGCGGCCCAGACGTCGTCGAAGAAGATGTTCGGTGACTTGCCGCCGAGTTCGAGGGTCACGGGCTTGAGGTTCTCGGCGGCGTAACCCATGATCAGCCGGCCCGTCGTGGTCTCGCCCGTGAAGGCGATCTTGGCGACGCGGGGTGAGGAGGCGAGCGGTTTGCCGGCCTCCTCGCCGAAGCCGTTGACGACGTTGAGGACGCCGGGCGGCAGGAGGTCGGCGACGAGGCCGAGCCAGAAGTGGATCGAGGCGGGGGTCTGTTCGGCCGGCTTGAGGACCACGGCGTTGCCGGCGGCGAGGGCGGGGGCCAGCTTCCAGACCGCCATGAGGATCGGGAAGTTCCACGGGATGATCTGCGCGACGACGCCGAGCGGCTCGTGGAAGTGGTACGCGACGGTGTCGTCGTCGATCTCGCTCAGGGCGCCCTCCTGGGCCCGCAGCGCTCCCGCGAAGTAGCGGAAGTGGTCGATCGCGAGCGGGACGTCGGCGGCGAGGGTCTCCCGGACGGGCTTGCCGTTGTCCCACGTCTCGGCGACCGCGAGCGCCTCCAGGTTGCTCTCCATGCGGTCCGCGATCCGCAGCAGGACGGCCGCGCGTTCGGCGGCGGCGGTGCGCCCCCAGGCCGGAGCAGCGGCGTGCGCCGCGTCCAGGGCGCGCTCCACGTCCTCGGCGGTGCCGCGGGCGACCTCCGTGAACGGCCGGCCGTCGACGGGGCTGGGGTTCTCGAAGTAGCGCCCGCCGGCCGGGGCGACGTACTCGCCTCCGATCCAGTGGTCGTAGCGGGCCTGGTACGACATGAGCGCGCCCTCGGTGCCGGGTGCGGCGTAACGGGTCATGGGCATGGCCTCCCTGGGACGCGCCGGCCGTCCCTGGCCGGCGCTCACGGCCGAGTGTGCCGACCCCTACGTTGCAAGTCCGTTGCACCGGCCGACAGTTCCGCCTCCAGTGCGTCGAGCCGCGCCCGTACGGGAGCGAGCCGGGTCGCCGGTACGGCCGCGCACAGTGCCCGCCAGACCACCACGTCGTCCTCGCCCCAGGCGCTGTACGCCCAGTCGGCGAGCAGCCCGGGATCGGCCCGGTCCACCAGCGCGGCCCGCAGCCGTCCCGCGAGCCGTTCCCGGAGCCGTACGACCCCGGGGGCGGTCGACGCCGGGAGCAGGGGACCCGCGTACGCCGCGGACGCCGCGGCGACGGCTCCGGAGGCCAGCCGCCGGTCCACGGCCGTGAAGTCCGCGTCCACGACGTCCGCCAGGCGGTACGGGCGGGAACGCAGCACGTCCGGGCCGAGCAGCGCGCGCAGCCGGGACAGTTCCGCCCGCAGGGTCACCGGGGTGACGGACTCGTCCTCGTACAGCAGCGTGAGCAGGCCGTCGCCGCCGACGCCCTCCGGGCGGTGCGCGAGAAGCACCAGGATCTCGCTGTGACGGCGGCTGAGCCGCACCGGCCGACCCTCCACGTGGAGGACGGCCTCGTCCCGGCCGAGTGCCGAGAGCCGGAGCCGCCCGGACCGCGGGGCCGGCGCGAGCAGGGCCAGCTGGGACTCGGCCGCCCGCGCGACCGCCTGGACGAACCCGAGGCTGTGCGGGTGCGCGAGCCCCGCCCCGCCGGTGATGTCGACGGCGCCGAGGACCCGCCCGGTGCGCGGGTCGTGCACGGGGGCGGCGGCGCAGGTCCACGCCCGGACCGGGCGCCGGAAGTGCTCGGCGGCGACGACCTGCACCGGCCGGTCGACGGCGAGGGCGGTCCCGGGCGCGTTCGTCCCCGCCGCGGACTCCGACCACCTGGCCCCGGCCACGAAGTTCATGCGCCGCGCCTTGCGCAGGGTGTCCCGGTGGCCCTCGACCCAGAGCATCCGCCCGGCCGCGTCGCAGACCGCGAGCAGATGCTCCCCGTCCGTCGCGTACGCCCCCATCAGCTCGCGGATCACGGGCATGGCGGCCGCCAGGGGATGGCCCTCGCGGTGGGCGGCGAGTTCGTCCTCGTCCAGTTCGACCCGTGCGGCGCCGTCCTGGCTCACGCGCGCGCGTAGGGAGCGCCGCCAGGACGCGGCGACCAGCGGCCGTGCGCTCCCGGCGACCGGCTCGGGTTCCGCTTCCCCCGCCACCCGGGCATCGCTCAACTCGGCCTCCCCGTCGAGGTCGTCACGGTCCGTCCCGGCCATCGTGGTGCCCGACCGGGCCGCCGACAAGCGGCCGGACGGCACGGCACGGGCACCCTGTCCGGGATCCGCCCCGGCCCCCTCACGTAGAGTGGGGCTCGGGCCGTGACTGGCGCTTGAGGTGGATCACCACCGGGGAGCGGCCCGGTGGAGCGCGTCGTGACGGCGTGGGTCCGCCGATGCCGTGCGCCTGGGCGAACCACCGGTCAGAGACGACGCCCAGGAGTTGCCATGTCCACCAGCACCGCCACCCTCATGGACGGCACGGCCCTCGCCCGCCGTACGGTCGAGGAGACCGCCGCCCGCGCCGCCGAGATCACCCGCCGTACCGGCGTCACGCCGTGTCTCGCGACCGTCCTCGTCGGCGCGGACCCCGCCTCCGTGACGTACGTGAAGATGAAGCAGAACCGCTGCGCGAAGGCGGGAATCCGCTCCAAGCACGTCGAGCTGCCCGCCGCCACCACGACCGGGGAACTCGTCGCCGCCATCACCGCCCTGTCCGAGGACCCCGAGGTCCACGGCATCCTCCTCCAGCACCCGGTCGGCCAGCACATCGACGAGCGTGCCGCCTTCGAGGCGATCGCCCCGGAGAAGGACGTCGACGGCGTCACGACGGCGTCCTTCGCCGCCATGGGCTTCGGCCTGCCCGGCTTCGTCTCCTGCACGCCCGGCGGGATCATGCGCCTCCTCGACGCCTACGACGTCGAGCTCAGCGGCAAGCGGGCGGTCGTCGTCGGCCGCAGCGCGATCCTCGGCAAGCCCGCGGGTCTGCTCCTCCTCGGCCGCGACGCCACCGTCACCTACTGCCACTCGCGCACCCAGGACCTCTCGTCCGTCGTCCGCGAGGCCGACATCCTGGTGGCGGCCGTCGGCAAGCCGAACTTCATCAAGGGCGAGGACATCAAGCCGGGCGCCGTCGTCATCGACGCCGGCTACAACCCGGGCAACGTCGGCGACGTCGACTTCGCCTCCGCCGCCGAACGCGCTTCCCTCATCACCCCCGTGCCCGGCGGCGTCGGCCCCATGACCATCGCCGTCCTCCTCGCCCAGACCGTCGAGGGCGCGGAGCGCCAGCTCGGCCTGTAGGAGCCGCCTGCCCCGCCGCGCCGGGGCGGAGGCCCGGCGGGGTGCCCTGGTGGGGCGACCTGGGGGGTGACGCCGGCACGGAGGACCGAGGGGGCGACCGTGGCGGGACACCGCGGTGAGGCGGCCCCCAGGCCGCCCCCCAGGCCGCCCCCCAGGCCGCCCCCCCAGGCCGACCCCGGCGGACCGCCCCCCAGGCAGGCCCACCTCAGGCCGGCCCCGGCGGACCGACCCCGGTAGAGGACCGGTTCTCCACCCCCACGAGCGGTGTGCCTACGCGCCGTCGGCCGTGGCACCGGCCGTCAGCGCCGTCGCCAGGGCGACGGCCGGGTCCCGGTCCGGCGGCCCCGCAGGCTCCCAGCGAGCGCCCTCTCCGGCGTAGGGCCACCAGCGACCGTCGGCGCCGAGCCGGAGCTGTCCCCGCGTGCCCACCACCGTCCACCGGGTGCCCGACCGGCGCAGCACGGGCCGCTCGTCGTCCTCCCAGGCCTCCGACAGGAGCGTGCCGGCCCGGGCGAGGCTCTCCCCGTCAGGAGCCCACTCCTCCTCCAGTACGGAGAGGGCCGCGGCCCCGCCGAGCCGCCACGCGCGCGTGGCCAGGTCCAGCTCGTCCGGTGTCCGGCCGGATCCGGAGCCGAGCCGTGCGGTGATCCACGGCGCCGGTGAGTCCACCGCGAGCCGTACGGCGTCCTGATCGGCCGTCAGACGTGTCCTCGCCGCATCTCGTTGTACGGCTCCGAGGGCGGCGGCCAGCATCCCGTGGGCGCGGGCCGCCGCGTCCGTCGCCAGGAACTCCAGGGCGGTCGGGTCCACCCCCGGCGCGGGGTCCGTGTCCGTGTCCAGGGCGGGCGGGACGCCCGGGGCGGCGGCCACGAGCGGCGGTGCGGGCAGCGGCGGCAGGAGGAACCCCTCCGCGTACGCGTCGGCGGCCGAGACGCCCGGCATGCCGCCGACACCCGCCGCGGCCTCGGCGGTCGGGGCGCCGTCCTCGCCGCTTCCGCCGCGAGCCGACGGAGCGGAGGCACGCGCGACGCTGCGCGCCTGGAGCTGGTCGAGCAGGGTGCGCTCGGCGCGCCCCCGCATCAGCAGCAGGACGAAGGGGTCCTCGTCGAGCAGGCGCGCGACCTGGTAGCAGAGCGCCGACGTGTGCGGGCAGTGGTCCCAGGCCTCGCAGCCGCACTCCGGGTCGAGGTCGCCGATGCCGGGCAGCAGATCGAGCCCGGCGGCAGCCGCGTCCTCCACCAGATGGGGCGGCATCTCGCGGTCGAGGAGGGCCGCGATGTGCCCCGCGCTGTCCGCGGCGAGGTCGAGGAACCGTTCCCACTCGCCGTCGGAGAGCTCCCGCACCAGGACGTCGCTGCGGTACGCCGTGCCGTCGCGGTCCTTGACGACCGCCGTGATCCGGCCGGGCCGCACCGTCACGGCGCCCACCGCCCCCGCGCGCGCGTGGCGGCGGCCGGCCTTGAGCTGCACCGTGTCCAGCGCGGTGTCCTCCAGGGCCTTGAGCCACGCCCGACCCCACCAGGTCCGGGCGAAGGACGTGCCCTTCGTCGGCGGCAGGGCCGCGAACGTGCGCTCGTCGCCCCCCGGCCCGCTCCCGGGGGAGCCCCCCTGCCCGCCGAGCGGTCCGTCTCCCTGCCCGTACGCGTCTCCCGCCCCGCTCATCGTCCGTCCCCTCTCAGCCGTACCAGCTCGGCCAGTTCGGCATCGGTCAGTTCGGTCAGCTCCCGTGGGGCGTCGGACCCCGTCCCGAGCACGCTGTCCGCGAGTTCCTTCTTGCGGTCGAGCATGGCCGCGATCCGGTCCTCGACCGTGCCTTCGGCGATCAGGCGGTGGACCTGGACCGGCCGGTCCTGCCCGATCCGGTAGGCGCGATCGGTGGCCTGCGCCTCCACGGCCGGGTTCCACCAGCGGTCGTAGTGCACGACGTGCTCGGCCCGGGTGAGGTTGAGCCCCGTTCCCGCGGCCTTCAGGGAGAGCAGGAAGACGGGGACGTCCCCGTCCTGGAAGCGGGCGACCATCGCCTCCCGTTCGGAGACCGGCGTGCCGCCGTGCAGGAACTGCGTCCGCACCCCGCGTGCCGCCAGATGCGTCTCCAGGATCCGGGCCATCCCCACGTACTGGGTGAACACCAGCGTGCGCGCGCCTTCGGCGAGGATCGTGTCGAGGAGTTCGTCGAGCAGCTCCAGCTTGCCCGAGCGGCCCTCGATCCGGGGCCGCTCCTCCTTGAGGTACTGGGCGGGATGGTTGCAGATCTGCTTGAGGGCGGTCAGCAACTGCATGACGAGGCCCCGGCGCTCCATGCCGTCGGCGGCGGCGATCGCCTCCAGGGTCTCCCGTACCACCGCCTCGTAGAGTCCGGCCTGCTCCGGCGCCAGGGAGACGGCCCGGTCGGTCTCCGTCTTCGGCGGCAGTTCGGGTGCGATGCCGGGATCGGACTTGCGGCGGCGCAGCAGGAACGGACGGACGAGGGACGCGAGCCGCTCGGCGGCGGCCGGGTCCGTACCGCCCTCGACGGCGGCGGCGAACCGGGTCCGGAACGCCCCCAGGCTGCCGAGCAGCCCCGGCGTGGTCCAGTCGAGGATCGCCCACAGCTCGGAGAGGTTGTTCTCCACCGGCGTGCCGGACAGCGCCACGCGTGCGCGTGCCCCGATGGTCCGCAGCTGCCTGGCCGTCGCCGAGTACGGGTTCTTGACGTGCTGTGCCTCGTCCGCGACGACGAGTCCCCAGTTCCGTGCGGCGAGCCGCTGGGCGTCGAGCCGCATGGTGCCGTACGTGGTGAGGACGAAGCCGGCGTCGGCGAGCCCGTCCGGATCGCGAGTGGCGCCGTGGAAGCGGCGCACCGGTGTGCCGGGCGCGAACTTCTCGATCTCGCGCTGCCAGTTGCCCATGAGGGAGGTGGGGCAGACGACGAGCGTGGGGCCCGCGGCGGCGGGGTCGGCCTGGCGGTGCAGATGGAGCGCGATGACGGTGATGGTCTTGCCGAGGCCCATGTCGTCGGCGAGGCAGCCGCCGAGGCCGAGCGAGGTCATCCGGTGCAGCCAGTCGAGCCCGCGCAGCTGGTAGTCCCGCAGGGTCGCGGCGAGGCCGGCGGGCTGGGAGATCTCGGGCCGGCCGCCCTCGGGGTCGGCGAGCCGTTCCCGGAGCCGCTCCAGCCAGCCGGTCGCCGCCACTTCGACGGACTGTCCGTCGACCTCGGTCGTGCCCGTGAGCACGGCCGCGAGCGCGTCGACCGGTGTCACCTCGCGGTCCTGCCGGGACGTGGCCCGGCGGACCTCCGCCGGGTCCACGAGGACCCAGCGGTCGCGCAACCGGACGAGCGGCCGGCCGGCCTCGGCGAGTGCGTCGAGCTCGGCCCGGGTCAGCTCGCGGTCGCCGACGGCGAAGCGCCAGTGGAAGCCGAGCAGGGCGTCGGCGGAGAGGAAGGAGGGGAGCGAGGAGGCGTGGACGGCGGAAGGAAGGGAGGTGTCGGAAGAGTCCTCGGCCGGACCGTCGGCACCGGTTCCTCGCAGCCCCGTGTCCACGGGCCCGATCGCCGCGCGGGCGGTCAGCCGGTCGGAGAGTTCGCGCGGCCAGTGCACCTGGACGCCCGTCGCCGCGAGGGCGCGGGCCGCCGGGCCCAGGAGTTCGGCGACCTCCTCGTCGGCGAGCTCGACGCTGTCGGGAACGGCCGCGGAGAGCAGCGGAGACAGCGGGGGCCAGGCCCGGGCGGCCCGGCGCAGGGCGAGCAGGGCGTCCATACGGGCACGAGGCCCGAAGGCTCCCGCCGGAGCCGCGCCCGCCCACACCTCCGCCGCGTCCGCGACCAGCGTCGGATCGGCGACTCCGTGCAGCTGGAGCACGGCGCGGAAGGCCGGTGCGTCGGGCGCGTCGGCGGTGAAGCCGGGCAGTTCGAGCCGCAGCGACAGCCGGACTCCCGCGTCGTGGACGGCCGCCACGTCGGCCGCCCACGCCCGCTGCTCGGGGATCCGCTGCGGCGCGTCGGCGGCGAACGCGGGGCCACCCGCCGCGATCGGCGCGGCCGGGGTACGGGGGAGGGTGTCCGCGACCGCGTCGGCGAAGGCGCGCAGCAGCGCCTCGGGGGCGGGCAGCAGCAGCGGTTCGTCCAAGGAGAGCGGAACGGCGTGCGCCACGGGCGGCATCGAGGCGGCGAGCGTCCGCAGGTCCGCCAGCTCCTCCGGGCCGAGCGGGCCGACGCGCCACGCGTCGTGGTCCGCGGCGGTGAGCCCGGGCAGGAGGAGGCCACGGGAGACGAGGTCGAGGGCGAGGAGCGACGCGGCGCCCCAGAAGGACGCCGCCGGGGACGCGCCGTCCGCGAACCGCGCGCGCAGGAGCAGCGGCAGGACGTCCCGCACGGGGACGGCGTGGGCGGGGACGGTCACGGGCCGGTGGCCGTCCCCGTCCACGACGGTGAGTTCGACGTGCGACGCGGAGTCCTCGGCAGCGCCGCCGTCCGGGAGGGCTTCGCCCTCCGGCGACCAGAACGCGATCCGGCCGGCGCGCGGCGGATCGGCGGGGAGGAAGACGGCCGCATGCCGGGCGAGGGCGGGATCGAGCCCGGGGGCCGGCTCGGGTGAGGTGTCGGGAGCGGGTTCCCGGCCGGGAGTGGGAGCGGGTTCGCGGGCCGAATCATCGGGTCCGTACGACAGCGACAACGCATTCCTCAAATTTGACTACCTGGGGACCGAGCCGCCGAGGCTACCCCACCGCACCCGTCTGACGTGCCATCAACAGCCGTGATCCGCCTCACACGGCGCGAGGTGGGGCTGCCCCCACCCCCGCCCCCCGGGCCACCCCCTGCCCGGGACGGGTGGTGACGCCATGGCCCCGGACGATCACGGATCCGTACGTTCTCGGTAGGGCTCCGGCGACCGCTCGCCACCGCACCCGGCGAAGACGACGGACCCCCGGCCGCCCCGTACGACCGAGAGAAACCGGAGCCCCACATGTCCCAGGCCACCGTCCTGCCCCCGGCCCCCGCACCGACCGTGCCGCTCCCCGAGGTCACCACCGGGAAGCCCGGCCGCGCCAGGGGCGCCAGCGAGTTCACCCCGCTCCTCCGGACGGTCAGGGAACAGGGCCTGCTCGAACACCGCCCCGGCTGGTACGCCCGGGGCATCGCCGTCAACCTCATCGGCATCGCCGCCGTCGTGGCGGGCCTCGCCCTGATCGGCCCCTCGTGGTGGGCACTCCTCCTCGCCGTCCCCCTGGCCCTGCTGTCCGCCCGCGCCGCGTTCGTCGGCCACGACGCCGGCCACGCCCAGATCACCGCCGACCGCAGGGCGAGCCGGATCATCCAGCTCGTCCACGCCAACCTCCTCCTCGGCATGAGCCGGGAGTGGTGGAACGACAAGCACAACCGTCACCACGCCAACCCGAACCACCTCGACAAGGACCCGGACGTCGCGGCGGACATCCTCGTCTTCGCGGAACACCAGACGACGGGCCGCACCGGACTGCGCGGGTTCCTCACCCGTCACCAGGCCTGGCTGTTCTTCCCGCTGACCACGCTGGAGGGCATCGCCCTCAAGGTCTACGGCGTCCAGGCCCTGCTCGCGAAGGACGGCCCCTGCCGCACCCGCCGCGACCGGCTGGTGGAGGGCGGTCTGCTCCTCGCCCACTTCGCCGGGTACGCCACGCTGCTCCTCACCCTCCTCACCCCCGCACAGGCCCTCGTGTTCGCCCTCGTCCACCAGATGCTCCTCGGCGTGCACCTGGGCATGGCCTTCGCCCCCAACCACAAGGGCATGGAGCGGCCGGACGAGCACGAGGACGGGGCCAGTTGGGGCCATCTGCGCCGGCAGGTGCTCACCTCGCGCAACATCCGCGGCGGCGCCCTGACCGACTGGTTCCTCGGCGGGCTCAACTACCAGGTCGAGCACCACCTCTTCCCGAGCATGCCGCGCCCCCACCTGCGGCTGGCCCAGCCCGCCGTCAAGGCCCACTGCGCCGGGCTGGGCGTCCCGTACACCGAGACGGGCTTCCTCGACTCGTACCGCCAGGCGCTCGGCCACCTGCACGAGGTGGGCGCGCCGCTCCGTTCCGAGGGTGCCGAGTAGGGGCGCCACGTCAGGGGCGCGATGTTCTCGACGGGGTCGCGGACGCCGGCTTCGAGGTCGCGCCCGGTGACCTCGGCGAGAACATCACGGCCCGCGGGATCGACCTCCTCGGCCTGCCCGCTCCTGCGGATCGGCGCCCACGCCGGCCCCGATCGAGGACGGGACGCCGCCGAGAGCCCTCGGTCCCTACCCCGCCAGGGCGCAGGAGTTGATCACGTCACCGCCCGCCGGCCGCGCGATCGTGCGGTCCGCGGGCGGAGCCGTACCCTCCTCGACCCAGCGCGTCAGCGCGTCGAACGCGGAGCGGTAGCAGGGCAGGATCGGCCGCAGCCGGTCCGGGTAGGTGTCGTACAGGCCGTCGGTGTGCGTCCCGCCCTCCACCGTGTAGTACCGGTGCAGACCGCCCCGTCGGCGCGCGTCGATCATCCCCGCGTACACGTCGGAGTCGGTGGCGATGGGCAGCAGCGTGTCGAGGTCGCCGTGCAGGGTGATGAGCGGCTTGCCGATCCGGCCGGTCAGCGCGACCTTCGCGACCGCGCGGTGCACGGCCCCCGGCCGGGAGACGTAGTCGTACGAGGCGTCCGAGGCGCAGGGCGCGAGGATCTGCTCCACCGTGCCGCCGATGGAGGCGCCGGGGCAGGCGGGGTCGTACGAGGGGTCGAACTCGGCCCGGAACATCTTCTGCGTCAGACCCCAGTACGCCTTCTCGTGGTACGGCCACAGGAACCGCGAGCCGGGTGCGAAGCCCGCCGCGATCAGGTCGTCGTCGGTGGCCAGGCCCTGCGACCGTGCCACCGTGACCGGCAGGCTGGTCAGCAGGTTGGGGCCGTGCGTGGTCCACAGCACGCCCTCCCAGTCGACCCCGCCGTCGTACAGCTCGGGCCGGTTCTCCAGCTGCCAGCGCGTCAGGTAGCCGGCATTGGAGATGCCCGTCATGTACGTGTGCTCGGGCGCCTTCCCGTACCGCTGGCGCACGGCCTTCCCGGCCGCCCGCGTCAGTTCGGTCACCCTCCGGTTCCACTCGGCGACCGCGTCACCCGGAGCCTGCCCGTCGGTGAAGAAGTTCGGGCCGGTGTTGCCCTTGTCGGTGGCCGCGTAGGCGAACCCCTTGGCGAGGACCTCGTCGGAGATCAGCGCGTCCGTCGAGTACTGGCGCCGTGTGCCCGGCGCACCGGTGACGACGAGCCCGCCGTTCCAGTGGTCCGGCAGCCGGATGACGAACTGCGCGTCGTGCGACCAGCCGTGGGTGGCGTTGAGCCGCGACTCGTCGGGGAAGTAGCCGTCGATCTGGACGCCCGGCACCCCGGACGGGTTACGGGTCCCCTTCGCGGCCAGGCCCGCCTGGTCGGCCATGTCGGTGTACGGCGTGCCGGCGAGCCCCGCGGTGGTCAGGTCCTCCAGACACGCGGTCTCCTGGTGCTCGGCACCGGGCACATGGAGCCGGGCCTGCCGCGCGCAGTGCGCGGTGGCCTCCTCCGCGGCCCCGGCAGGGCTCGCGGGCGCGAGGGCGGTGACGGTCAGCAGCGCGGCGAACAGGGAGACGCCTGGGAACAGGCGCATGGTGGCCTCCGAGGGGACGACGTGACGGTGTACAGCGCCACATCGTGCGGTGGGCCCCCACCGCCGGACCATGGTTCGGAACCACACCTCGGCCCTGCGCCTCATGTGGGTGCGGGACGGGCCGCTCCCCGGCGGCCGCACTCGCTACCCTGCGGGGATGGAGATTCCCACCACGGACGACATCCGCGCCCTGCACCTGAAGTACGCCCCCGACGAAGCGGCGTTCGAGCGCGTCTTCACCCACTGCGAGATCGTGTGGAAGGTCGCCCAGCAGCTGATGTCGCGCGCGGACCGGGGCGTCGACCCGGAACTGGTGCGCGCCGGGTGCCTCCTCCACGACATCGGCGTCTACCGCCTGTACGACGCCGAGGGTCGGCGGGACGGCCGGAGCTACCTGCTGCACGGGATGCTGGGCCACGAGATCCTCGCGTCCGAGGGCCTGCCGGAGGCGCTGTGCCGTTTCTGCTCGTGCCACACCGGCGTCGGGCTGACCAAGGAGGACGTCCTCGAGCAGGGGCTGCCGCTGCCGCCGGCCGACTACGTCGCGGTCTCCCCCGAAGAGCGCCTGGTGATGTACGCCGACAAGTTCCACAGCAAGAGCACGCCGCCCAGGTTCGTGTCCCCCGAGACCTACGAAACGGCCGTCGGCCGCTTCGGTGACGACAAGGCCGCGGCCTTCCGGACCTTCCGCGCGGTCTACGGCGACCCGGAGCTGGCCGGACTGGCCTCCGAGTACGGGCACGCCGTCACGTGACCCCGGGGGCGCGGCACCCCCAGGGCCTCCGGAAAGTGGAGCCAGGCGGGGCTCTCCGGGCGCCCCTGGGGTCCGTACGCGCTCACTACGGGCGCACGGCCATCGCCGCGAGCCCTTCGAGGAGGGCGGTCAGCTTCGGGCTCCGGGGTACCGGCAGCACCTCGTGGGGCAGCTCGTCGAGGAGGACGAAGGCCATGTCGCCGGTGCGGGCCGTCAGCGACCAGCCGGGGCCGTCCGCGCGCAGGGTGCACGGGCCGCCCTCCGGGCCGCCGTCGGACCGCACGCGCCCGACCGGCGGCGCTTCCTCCAGGTAGCCCTGGAGTTCGGCCAGCGCCTTCCTGACCCCGTCGTAGGCATCGGGCTCCGTGGACAGCGGAGGGTTCTCGCCCGTAACAGGAGTCGGGGCCGCGGTCGGAGCCTCCGCGGTCGGAGCCGGGACCCCCGGAGACTCGGCCCCGTCGGACGGAGCCGGGTCTGCCGGCGATTCGTCGCCCGCCCGGGACCGCCAGGCGGCCCACTGGAGCGCGACCTCGTCGGCGCCGAGACGGCGCTGCGCCGGACCCCACTCCGTCCCCGAGGGCGGGACCAGCGGATCGGGGTCGCCTTCCTGCGGCTCCGGGTCGTGCGGGGCCGGTACCCCCGGGGCGCGGGAGGCCAGGTCGAGGGGCCAGCCCGGCAGCCCGGTCACCACCGAACGCTCGTCGGGGGAGAGGTCGTACGCCATGCCGCAGTCCCAGGACGAGATGGCCACGGCGACCAGCGACACGTCGTCGACGACCACCGTCCACCGCGCCCCGAGCCCGTCCTGGCCGAACACGAGCCCGTACCCCTCCGCGTACGGCGGGAGGCCGAGCGCGGCGCAGGCCGCCGGATAGTCGTCGCCGAGCACGCTCAGGAAGCGCTCGGGCGTCAGCAGTGCCGCGGTCAGCACGAACAACGCGTCCGCGTCGCCGTCGGCCTCTGCCTCGGCGCTCGGGTCCGTCCCAGCCACGGCATCCTCCCCATCCGGTCGTCGGCGCACCTTAACCAGTGAGTAACCCGCGCGTCGAGGGGCTTCGCCCGGGAACCCGGGACCTCGGGTTCCGCCCTTCAGGCGTCTCTCGCCGGCGGTGCCGGGGTCTCCTCGCGCAGACCGAGCAGCGAACGGGCGACGGCGCTCGGCGACTGGTTGCGCTCGCGGGCGAGGGTGAGGACGGCCCGGCAGGCCAGCTCGTTGACGCCGAAGGTCAGCATGTCGGGGGAGACCCGGGTCGACGCCTCCTCCGCGCGGGCCGCGTCGTCCTCGGCGCACGCCACCACGTACGCCGCCGCCGCTTCGAAGAGGTTGTGCCCCTGCCGGGCGCGCGGTGGCGCCGGCGCGGCGGCCGAGGGCGGCCGCCGTGCGGAGGGGAGGAGTCTGCGCAGTCTTTCCGGTACTCGTGCCACGGCCCGCCGCCTCTCCCGGGCACGACTGCCCGGCATGTCCACGGTAATCAGTGAAGTGCCGTGACAGAAGGGTGCGTTGACGCCCGCGGTCACGAAGCGGCACCGGGGACGGGCAGGTCGCCCGGGGCGGCCCCGGCATGCTGCCCGCCGCGCCCGGCCGGACCGCCGGTTCGGAGGGCGGCTCAGGCTTCCCGTACGGCCATGGCCAGATAGCGCGCGTCCTCGTCCACGTAGCTGACGAGCCGCCAGCCCGCTTCGGCGAGCACCGGGCGCAGCCGGGGCTCCGCCCGCAGGTCGTCCGGGGTGATCTGCCGGCCGTGGCGGGCCGCGAGCGCGGCGCGGCCGATCGGGTGGAAGAGTGCGAGCCGACCACCGGGGCGTACGACACGGGCCAGTTCGCGCAGGTCGGCGACGGGGTCGGCCAGGTGGGACACGAGTCCCGCGCCGAACACGGCGTCGAGGGCGCCGTCGTGCACCGGGAGCCGGCCGACGTCGGCGAGCAGCAGGGTCGCGACGCCCTCGTGGGCGGTCCGGTCGCTCACGTCGTTGCGGCCGCCGCGGCCGGCGGCGACGGCCTGTTCGAGCATCTCGGGAGTGAGGTCGACACCGAGTACGGTGCCGGTGGGGCCGACGGCGGCGCGGAGCGGCGGCAGGGCCCGGCCGGTCCCGCAGCCGGCGTCGAGCACGGAGTCCCCGGGGCGCAGGTCCAGCTCTTCGACGGCGGCGGCGTACGCGGGCCCGTCGTCCGGGAACCTGCTGTCCCAGTCGGCCGCGCGGGCACCGAAGAACTCTCGTACGTGTGTGGGGTCATCGCTCATGAGCTCATGATCGCGCACTCGGAAGGGTGAGCGTTCTGTGTGCTCGTTCGAACTCGGCGCGATCGTTCGGGACCATCTCTCTGTCATATTCCATCAGCTTTCGAAATGCGCCCCTGGTGCGCCCCCCAGTGCGCACTAGCGTCCCGGAGCCATGGGACACCTGGACCACGCCACCTTCGGCTGGCTGACACCCGCGCTGTCGTACGCGATGGCCTGCATCGGCGCCGCCCTCGGCCTGCGCTGCACCGTAAGGGCGCTCGACGCCACCGGTCGCTCGCGACGGAACTGGCTCCTGACAGCCGCCTCCGCGATCGGCACCGGCATCTGGACGATGCACTTCGTCGCGATGCTCGGCTTCGGCGTCACCGGCACCGACATCCGCTACGACGTGCCGCTCACCATCCTCAGTCTCGTCATCGCGATGGCCGTCGTCGGCGTCGGGGTGTTCGCCGTCGGCTACGGACGGGACCGGGTCCGCTCGCTCCTGATCGGAGGACTCACCACGGGCGTCGGCGTGGCGAGCATGCACTACATGGGCATGGCCGCGCTCCGGCTCCACGGCCGGGTCACGTACGACCCCGTCCTCGTCGGCCTCTCGGTGCTCATCGCCGTCGTCGCCGCCACCGCGGCGCTCTGGGCGGCCCTCAACATCCACGCGCCGGCCGCGGTCGCCGTCGCCTCGCTGGTGATGGGCGCGGCCGTCAGCAGCATGCACTACACCGGGATGTTCGCCGTGGGGGTCGAGGTCGTCCCCTCCGCCGAGGTCCTCCCCGGCGCCACGGTCATGCAGTTCATCTTCCCGCTCGCCGTCGGGCTCGGCTCGTACCTCTTCATCACCTCCGCCTTCGTGGCCCTCTCACCGACGGCCAGGGAGCGGGCGGCGTACGCCTCCGCAGGACGTCTGACGGAGCCGGACGAGCGCGCCGTGGACGTCGCGCCTCCCGGCTTCCGCACCTCCGAACCCGCTCGCACGCCCACGACTTGACCGCCGTGCCCAGGACCTGACCCGCGCGCGCCGCCCGTCCGAGCACATCCGGAGACGCGCCGGGCGACCGTGGCGACCGGACCCGGCGCCCCGACCCCCGTACGACCCACAGCACCAGAGCACCAAGCAGCCGGAACGAGGAGGCCATGCGAACTCCCCGCAAGACCAAGGGCGCCGAGGCGACACCGCCGCCGGCCGCCGCACGCGGGCGGCGCGCACACGCCGGGCAGCCCGCCGACGAACCGGGGCAGCGGACCCCCGAGGCCTCCCCGGCCCCCGGCGACACCTCCACCGGGGCATCGGCCAAGGCCGCGCCGCCCGCCGCCGGTCCGCACGGCTCCGGGGTTCCGCACGACGCCACCGGCCCGCACGGACAGGCCCACCCGCACGGGCAGGCCCACCCGCACGGACCCGCCGGTCCGCACGGACCCGCCGCCGGGCGTCGCGTCAGCCACGGCCTGCGCCCGCGTACGGTCCGTGCCAAGATCGTGTCGCTCCTGATGGTCCCGGTCGTCTCGCTCCTCGCCCTGTGGGGGTTCGCCACCGTCACCACCGCCCAGGACGTCGCCGCGCTCCGCCGCCTCCAGCGCGTCGACGCCGAGATCCGGGAGCCCGTGGCGACCGCCCTCGCGGCACTCCAGGACGAACGGCGCGCCGCCGTACGGCAGGTCGCCGCGCCCGGTGCCACCCGTGCCGCCGAACTCGAGGACCGGATCCGCCGCACGGACGAGGCCGTCGACCGGCTCCGCCTCGACGACGCGCACACCGTCGGGGACACCGGGGACCTGCCCGACGACGTCGCCGGCCGGGTGGGCGCCTTCGTCGGCAAGGTCGAGGGCCTCGCCAAGCTCCGTACCGCCGCCACGGACGGCCGGGCGGACTGGGACCAGGTGTACGAGGAGTACACCGCCGCGGTCACGGCCGCCTTCGCCGTCGACGGCGCCCTCACCGGGATCCAGGACGGCGGACAGGGCTCCGACGCGCGCGTGCTCCTGGAATTCGGCAGGGCCGGCGAGATGCTGTCCCGCGAGGACGCCCTCCTCACCTCCGCCCATCTCACCGGCAGCCTCACCGGCGACCGACTCCGCGCCTTCGTCGGCGCCGTCGACACCCGCCGCACGCTCACCGCCTCGGCCACCGCCGACCTGCCCGCCGCCGCACGCGCCGAATGGGCCGGTCTCGCCGCGGGCGGCGACCACGCCCGTCTCACCCGGGCCGAGGACCGGATCCGCGCCGCGAGCCCCGGCCGCCCCGCCGCCCAGGCGGTCACCTCAGCCGACTGGGACGACACCCTCACCGCCGTACGCCGTGGCCTCACCGGCATCGAGACCGACGCCCGCACGGCGGCGGCCGACCGTACCGACCCCTTCGCCGGCGGTGTTTTCAGCGCGGGTGGCGCCGCCGTCGTCCTCGGCCTCGCGGCCGTCGCCGCCTCCCTCGTGATCTCCGTCAGGATCGGCCGCGGTCTCGTCGTCGAACTCGTGAGCCTCCGCAACACCGCCCTCGGCATCGCCCGTCGCAAACTCCCCTCCGCCATGCGCCGGCTGCGCGCGGGCGAGGAGATCGACGTCCAGGCGGAGGCCCCGCCGGGGCCCGTCTCCCAGGACGAGATCGGACAGGTCGGCGAGGCCCTCACCACCGTTCACCGAGCGGCCCTCTCCGCGGCCGTCGAACGCGCCGAACTCGCCAGCGGCATCTCCGGCGTCTTCGTCAACCTCGCCCGCCGCAGCCAGGTCCTCGTCCACCGCCAGCTCAACCTCCTGGACAGCATGGAGCGGCGCGCCGACGATCCCAACGAGCTCGGCGACCTCTTCCGCCTCGACCACCTCACCACCCGCATGCGGCGCCACGCCGAGAGCCTGATCATCCTGTCCGGCGCCGCACCCGGCCGTGCCTGGCGCATGCCCGTCCCGCTCACCAACGTCGTCCGCGCGGCCGTCTCCGAAATCGAGGACTACGCGCGCGTGGAGGTGCGGCGACTGCCCGAGACGGCCGTCGTCGGCGGGGCCGTCGCCGACCTGACGCACCTCCTGGCCGAACTCATCGAGAACGCCGCACAGTTCTCGCCGCCCCACACCAAGGTGCGCGTCAGCGGCGAACCCGTCGGCAACGGATACGCCCTGGAGATCGAGGACCGGGGGCTCGGCATGGGCAAGGACACCCTCGCCGAGGCCAACGACCGCATCGCCCGGTCCGAGGCCCTCGACCTCTTCGACAGCGATCGCCTCGGGCTCTTCGTGGTCAGCCGCCTCTCCGCCCGCCACGACATCAAGGTCCACCTCCGCACCTCCCCGTACGGCGGCACCACCGCCGTCGTCCTGCTCCCGACCGACCTGCTCCAGGGCGCACTCCCGCCGGGCCGCGGCACGCCGGCGACCGGACCGGCACCCGACAGGGCCCACGCCGGAGCCTCGGACACCGGGGACCCGCGTACCCAGGGCTCCGGTGCGGCCGGGAAGACCGGCGACCCGCGGGCGGACGGCGCGCGCGCCGCGCGGGAACACGAAGAGGCCCAGCGGGCCGAGGCCCGCCGCTTCGGCAGGCCACCGGCGCCGCGTGCGCCCGCGCGGGCCGGGACGCCCGCCCCGACCGCCCCGGCGGTCGCGACCGGCACACCGGCGGGGCCCGGCGGGCCCTCCGTGCCCCCCGCCGCGGGACCGCGCCGGAGCGTTCCGCAGCCGGCGGCCGGCACGGGGGCCGGCACTCCACCCCGGTCGGCGGACGCGTCCCGGCCGCCGGTCCCGCCGCAGTCCCTGCCGCACCCGCAGCCGCAGCCGCTGCCCCGCCCGGCCGCCGTGCCCGCGCTCGCCGCCGGACCGGCCGCGGGCCCGCCGCCCGCCGGGGTCACCGAACTGCGCCGGCGCGGCCCCGTCGTACCGCCGCCGGCGGGGGACCGCCCGTCCGGTACGCCGACCGGTCCCGGCGGGCACGACGACTCCGAGGCCGAACTGCCCCGTCGTGTACGCCAGGCGAGCCTGGTCCCGCAGCTGCGCGAGGCACCCGCGCCGCAGCCCGTCCTCGCAGCGCCCGCCGGACCGGACGCCCGTACTCCGGAGCGGGTCAGGGACCGGATGGCGGCCTACCAGGACGGGTGGCAGCGGGGAGGCGGCGGCGCGGCCGGCATCCGGCGTCCCCTCGGCACCGGCTTCGGCGGCGAGCAGGGTCCCGCATCCGCCACCGAGCCCGGCGGGGACCCCCGTACTACTCCGGGGGCGCACACGGGCCCGTACGAGGACCCTCGTACGGCTCCGGGGGCGCATACCGGCCCCTACGCGGACCCCGCCACGCGCGCGTACCCGGCCTCAGCCCCGAGCCCGCACCCGGCCTCGCCCCAGGGCCCGGCCCCGAGCGCGGACTTCGGCACCGTGCACCGCCTCGGCCACGACCACGGCACGGCCCACCTCGACGACACCCGCACCGAAGGAGACGACGCATGATCGACCACGAGAGGATCTCCCACCACCGGTCCGGCGAGCTCGACTGGCTCCTCGACGACCTCGTCATGCGGGTCCGCGAGGTCCGGCACACGGTGGTGCTCTCCAACGACGGACTCGCCGTCGGAGCCTCCAGCGGACTCAGCCGCGAGGACGCCGAGCACCTGGCCGCCATCGCCTCCGGATTCCACAGCCTCGCCAAGGGCGCGGGCCGGCAGTTCCACACCGGCGGGGTCCGCCAGACCATGGTCGAGATGGACGACGGCTTCCTCTTCGTCGCAGCGGCGGGGGACGGCTCCTGCCTCGCCGTACTCAGCTCCGCGAGCGCCGACATCGGCCTCATCGCGTACGAGATGGCCCGCCTCGTCAAGCGCGTCGGCGAGCACCTGCACACCCCGCCGCGGCTCACGGTGACACCGCCGACCGCCGGCTGACCCGGAGAGACTCCATGAACGAGGACAGCACCGGCGACGGTCCGTCCGTGCCGGGCAGCCAGTGGTACGACGCCGACGCCGGACCACTCGTCCGCCCCTACGCGATGACAGGCGGCCGCACCAAACCGGGGCCCAGCAACGTGCGGTTCGACCTCATCGCCCTCGTCGTCGTGGACGACGACCCGCCCGGACCGGCGGACGAGGCCTTCCTCGGGCCCGAGCACCGGTCCCTGCTCACCCTCTGCCGGGCCGAGACGCAGTCGGTCGCCGAACTCGCGGCCGACGCCGACCTCCCCGTCGGTGTCGTCCGGGTGCTCCTCGGCGACCTCCTCGAATCGGGCTTCGTACGCGTCAGCAGGCCCGTACCGCCCGCGCAGCTCCCTGACGAAAGAATCCTGAGGGAAGTAATCGATGGCCTACGAGCGCTCTGAGAGAACAGGCGCCGGCGACGAGGCGGACAGCACCGCCCTCGCCCTGAAGATCCTCGTCGCCGGTGGATTCGGCGTGGGCAAGACGACCCTCGTCGGCGCGGTCAGCGAGATACGCCCCCTGCGCACCGAGGAACAGCTCAGCCGCGCCGGACAGTCCGTCGACGACACCGGGGGAGTCGACCAGAAGACCACCACGACCGTGGCCATGGACTTCGGTCGCATCACGATCCGTTCCGGTCTCTCCCTCTACCTCTTCGGGACGCCCGGACAGGACCGCTTCTGGTTCCTCTGGGACGAGCTGTCACAGGGCGCCCTGGGGGCGGTCGTCCTCGCCGACACGCGCCGCCTGGAGGACTGCTTCCCGGCGGTCGACTACTTCGAGCACCGGAAGATTCCCTTCGTCGTCGCCGTCAACTGCTTCACGGGCGCGCGTACGTACGGCGCGGCCGACGTCTCCCTCGCTCTCGACCTGGACCGCGGCACGCCGGTCGTGCTCTGCGACGCGCGTGACCGCGACTCCGGGAAGGAAGTGCTCATCCGCCTCGTCGAGTACGCGGGACGGATGCACACAGCCCGGCTCCTGGACAGCGTCGGCTGATCCCCGGAGGTACGCCATCGGCTGAATTCCGGCGTACAGCGTGGGCCGAATCCCGGCGTACACCGGGGGCTGTCTTCGGAGGTGCTCCCTCGGCTGCACGCCGGGGTACACCGTCGGCTGCACACCGGGGTACACCGTCGGCCTCTCCCCGCCCGTACGCCCGAGTACGCCGACGCGACCGGTGACAACCCGCCTCAGTCCGAGACGCCGCCTTCGGCGATCACCTTGTCGATCCTCACCCGGACGAGGAGTTCGCCGGGGACCGCGTTGCGGTCGCCGAACTCCGCCGCCCGTTCCTCACCCATGTAGCGTGCGCCGATGCGGGTGGCCCACCGGCGCAACTCGGCCGGATCCTCGTCGAGTTCGGCACGGCCGAACAGGGAGACGAAGGCGAAGGGCGGCCGGTCGTCGTCGACGCACAGCGCCGCCCGTCCGTCCCGGGCGAGGTTGCGGCCCTTCACCGTGTCCTTGCCCGTGTTGAACACGAAGTCGTCGCCGTCGAGCAGGAACCAGACCGGCACGACGTGGGGGCTGCCGTCGTCGCGTACGGTCGCGAGTTTGCCGGTTCGGGTCCCCGTGGACACGAAGGTCCGCCACTGATCCTCGGTCATCTTGGTCATGGGCCCCATCCTGCGGCACGCGCGGGCGTGGTGCGGTGCTTGCCCTGTTCACGACAGTGCGTAAGGCTTGCGGCGATACGGCGGACCACGGAGGCACGGGGACCACGGGAATCCGGGTCGACGGGGACGCACCACCCAGGGGGAGGAACACTGATGGCATTGGACAAGGGCCTGGACTGGCTCCTCGACGACCTGACGCAGCGGGTCGGGTACATACGGCACGCGCTGGTGCTGTCGAACGACGGACTCGTGACGGGTGCCAGCAGCGGGCTCGCACGAGAGGACGCCGAGCACCTGGCAGCGGTCTCCTCCGGGCTGCACAGCCTTGCCAGGGGCTCGGGCCGGCACTTCCGGGCAGGCCGGGCGCGGCAGACCATGGTCGAGTTCGACGAGGCCCTGCTCTTCGTGACGGCGGCGGGCGAGGGCAGCTGCCTGTGCGTCCTCAGTGCGGCGGAGGCGGACGTCGGCCAGGTGGCCTACGAGATGACCCTGCTGGTCAACCGCGTCGGCGAGCACCTGGGCGTGGCGGCACGGCATCCGGGCCTGCCCGGCGGCGCGCTCTGACGAAAGAGGCGCTGACGTCCCGGGTGTGACGTCCGGGGTGTGACGTCCGGGGTGTGGCGTCCAGGGTTTCGCGACCGGGCGCTGACGGCCGCGGCGCTGGGTTCGGGGTGTCACGGACGGTCGTTGACGGTCGGGTCCAGCGGGCAGGAGCCCTTCCCGGTCCTCTGTTGTCCACAGGCCGTTGTCCACAGGTCGTGCGACTGTCGTCACTCTGCGTTACGTTCTCTTTCGTGGGTCCGAGGGATCCACGGCACGGAGAGAGCACGGACGTACGGGGGAGGGCCACACGATGACGGTGGACGAAAGGACGCACACGGTCACACCGGCGCGGGCCGCACAGGAACTGGAACTCAGGCGCGATGAGTTCCGGCTTGCGGTCCAGCTCGGACTGGTGAGGACGGTGCCGACGGGAGAAGGCGGGCGGAGGCGCGTCGAGCGGCGCGAACTCGACCGCCTCAGCGGAGCGCCCGACTTCCCGACCGGTCTGCGAGACCGTGTGCGCACGGTCGGTACGGGCGAGGCCGCGGCACTCCTGTCGATCACCCCGGAACGCTTCACCAGGCTGGCCCGCACGGGACACCTCAGTCCCGTGCGGTTCACCCTGAACCGCTACCGCGCGGTGGTCTGGACGTATCTGGCGGCGGAGGCATCCGACTTCGGCCGCCGATGTCCGGCCCTGCTCACCGGACGGCTCCCGCTCGAACTGCGCGAGCGTCTCGCCGCGCATGAGGACCGGCGGCCCAGGAACTGGCGAACCCGCCGGCTCGGACTGCTGCTCCGGGCCACGGACGACCCGTGGGCCCGCGCCGCAGCCGTCGCGTCCCTCCTCGACCCCGTCCAGGTGGCCGAGGTCGTCGATGACCCCCACGAGCGCGCGTACCTGGACCGGCTGCGCCCACCGCCGCCCCCCGGCATGCCGGTGGCGGCCGCCGCGCACGACGTCGCCGAGCGACTCACGCGGGCGGACGAACCCGACGAGATCCTCTGGCACCGCATGAGCCTCGCCCTCGCCCTCGACGAAGCACGCGCCCGACAGCAGGCCCCGTGTCCCGGCGACCCCGGCCCCTTTCCCGCGGTCGGCGCCACTGCGATGGCGGGCGGGCCCGGGGCCCCGGGCGGGACTGCGGAACGCGGTCTGTCTCCGGACCCGGGCGGCGGGTCTGTGGACCCCGGCGTGTCTGCAGCCCCCGGTGGGTCTGGATACCCCGGCGTGTCCACGGCTCCCGGCGGGTCTGGGTACTCCGGCGTGTCCACGGCTCCTGGTTGGGCTGCGTACCCCGGCGTGTCCACGGCGCCGGGTGGGGCTTTGGATCCCGGAGTGTCCACGGCCCCGGGCGGGGCCAGGGTCAGGGCCGCGACCGCGTCCGGGGCCGCCGTGACCGCGACGGCCACCGGATGGGCCGACGCCCTGACGCCCGGCCCGCCGGCCCGTCGCGCGCGGAGGACGGACTCCGGGGGCGAAACGCGGATCCCGACGATGTTGCTCCCTCCACCGATGCCCCCCACGGCTCCGCCGCGCGTGCCTCAGAGTGGCGCCCTGCCTGGACCGGTCGTCGAGGAGCCGCGTACAGCTCCTGACCGTGGCCCCGATGAACGAGCGGCTCCTGAGTCCGGTCTCCAGGGCCTCGCCGCCCCCGGCCCTCGCCATCCGGCGGAAGCCGACCTTCCGTCGAGCCGGTCGGCGGTGCGCGTCCGGCCCGCCGGTCGTCCCGCGCGGACCGGGCTTCTTGACCGCCTGCGCCGCAGGAAAAGGGCCGGAGAGGGGCACGCCCGGCGGGGGAGGAGGCCGGTGTCGTGGCCGTGAGACGGGGGTAGGCATGGGCTGCGGGCCGGGTGTGGCCCGCGGCGGGCACGAGGGCGGCGGGCCCGGGTGCGGTGGGGGCGGGGTGTGGGGAGGATGGACCACATGCTGCTGGCCCATGTCGCGGAGGTGTCCCGGGAGGTCGCGGCGACCTCGGCGCGGTCCCGCAAGATCGTGCTGCTCGCGGAACTGTTCGCCGAGGCCGACCCGGAGGAGAGCCCGCTCGTCATCGCGTATCTGTCGGGGCGGCTCCCGCAGGGGCGGATCGGTGTCGGCTGGAGCGTGCTCAAGGAGGTCGTCCCGCCGGCCGTCCCACCGGCCGAGAGGCCCGGTCTCACGCTGAGCGGGGTCGACGCCGCGATGACGGCGCTGGCCGCGGTCTCGGGTGCCGGGGCGAGGGCCGAGCGGGCCAGGCTGGTCCACGGTCTGTTCGCCGCTGCCACCCATGACGAACAGGAGCTCCTGCTGCGGCTGCTGACCGGGGAGGTGCGGCAAGGGGCCCTCGACGCCGTGGCGCTGGAGGGCGTGGCACGCGCGGCCACCGTGCCCGCCGCGGAGCTGCGGCGCGCGGTGATGCTCGAAGGCTCGCTGCCGTCGGTCGCCCAGGCGGTGCTGGCCGAGGGCGCCGCCGCTCTCGACCGGTTCACGCTGCGGGTCGGCAGCCCCGTGCAGCCCATGCTCGCCCATACGGCCGGCTCCGTGACCGAGGCGATCGCGGCTCTGGGGCCGTGCGCCGTCGAGGAGAAACTCGACGGCATCCGCATCCAGGTCCACCGCGACGGCGACGACGTCCGCGTCCACACCCGTTCGCTCGACGACATCACCGACCGGCTTCCCGAAGTGGTGGCGGTCGGCCGGGCCGTGCCGGCCGACCGGTTCATCCTGGACGGCGAGGTCATCGCGCTCGATCCCGGGACCGGCCGCCCGGTGGCCTTCCAGGACATCGCGTCCCGGGTCGGCTCCCGGACCGACGTGGCCGGCGCCCACGCCGCGCTTCCGCTGACGCCCGTCTTCTTCGACGTCCTCGCCGTGGACGGCGACGGCCTGATCGACCGGCCGGAACGGGAGCGGCACGAGGTGCTGGCCCGGCTGCTTCCGGCGTCCCACCGGGTGGGCCGCACCGTCGTCACCGACCCGGCGGACCCGGCGCAGATCAGAGCGGCCGAGCGGTTCTTGACGGACACGCTGGCCGGCGGGCACGAAGGCGTTCTGGTGAAGGCGCTGGACGCCCCCTACGTGGCGGGGCGGCGGGGACGCACCTGGCTGAAGGTGAAACCCGTCCACACCGTCGACCTCGTCGTCCTCGCCGTCGAACGGGGCCACGGCCGCAGGACCGGGCTGCTCTCCAACCTCCACCTCGGTGCGCGGACCCCCGAAGGCGGGTTCGTCATGCTCGGCAAGACCTTCAAGGGGCTCACGGACGAGATGCTGCGCTGGCAGACCGAGCGCCTCGGCGAACTGGCGGTGTCGGACGACGGCTTCACCGTGCGGGTGAGGCCCGAACTGGTCGTGGAGATCGCCTACGACGGCCTTCAGCGGTCCACCCGCTACCCGGCCGGTGTCACCCTCCGCTTCGCCCGTGTCGTGCGCCACCGCCCGGACAAGCCGGCCTCGGAGGCGGACACGGTCGCCACGGTCATCGGCCGCGTCTGAGCGCCGGGGGCGCGGACATCGCGGGACGCCGTCACGCGAGGGATGCTGGAGACGTGGCACGACGAGCGCCCGACACGATGAGCGCGTGGCACCACGAGCGACCGGCGGGCCGCGAGGAGATGAGCGACGTGTACGACTTGCACATCGACACCGACGTCACCGTGCAGCTGTGCGACTGCAGCCGGGAGGACGCCCAGGCCGTCTTCGACGTCCTCGACAGCGTCTACCAGCTGGAGGACACGGCCACCCCGAATCCGCAGGCGGTCACGGGCCCCGCGCCCACCGTCTGGACGGCCACCTTCGACACGGCCGGCGGGCATCGCCAGGAGGTGGGCCCCTCTCGGCTGACCGCCTCGGTGGGCGCCACCCTGAGCGGCGGGTACCACGCCGTCGACGAGGTCCGGAAGGTGCTCGCCGCCGGATTCGACATCCAGTCCCTGCAGGCCGTCTCCGGCGACCAGGAGACCGAGGCCCGCCTGCTGCTCGCCTCCCGCTGAGCAGGCGACGCGAACACCCCGGACGGAGCGGACGGGCTCCGCCCGGGGTCACATGTGCCTCCGCGCGTCCCGGGGACCCCGCCGCCTCCTTCGGTATACACCGTGTGTAGAGTTCCTGGCGGTCGCGAGCCCCGCCCTGACCAGGCGGCCGCGGCTGTACCGAGGCCACTACGGGGAAAGCGGGTTCCACCATGTTCCGATCCAGGACGGGCCGACGCGGGGGAACGGTCGCCGCCCTGTTCGCCGCCGCGGTGCTGATGTCGACGCTCACCGCCTGCGGGACGAGCACGGTCACGCCGCAGGACGCCCGGGAAGACGCCGGAGCCGACGAAGCGGCGCGCGCCGGCGCCCGCCGGGTCGACTGCGCCCGCGTCAAGTGCATCGCGCTCACCTTCGACGCGGGGCCGGGCAAGGACACTCCCAGGCTCCTGGACATCCTCAAGGAGAAGCAGGTCCCCGCGACCTTCTTCCTCCTCGGCAGCAAGCACGTCGACCGCTATCCCCAGGTGGTCAAGCGGATCGCGGAAGAGGGGCACGAGGTCGCCAACCACACCTGGACCCACCGGATCCTCACCGACCTCGACGCCGCCGAGGTCCGCGACGAGCTCGTGCGCACCCAGGACGCCGTCGAGAAGATCACCGGCCGCAAGCCCACCCTCATGCGCCCGCCGCAGGGCAGGACCGACGGCACCGTGTCCGACGTCAGCCGGGAACTCGGCCTCGCCCAGATCCTCTGGAGCATCACCGCCAAGGACTACTCCACCACCGACTCGGCCCTCATCCGGCAGCGCGTCCTCGAACAGGCGCACGGTGACGGCATCATCCTGCTCCACGACATCTACGACGGGACGGTCCCCGCCGTCCCGTCGATCATCGACGAGCTCAAGCGCCGCGGCTTCACTTTCGTGACGGTGCCGGAGCTGCTCGCCCCCGGGAAGGCCGAGCCCGGCACCGTCTACCGCCCCGAGAAGGACTGAGGTCACCTGGCGAAACCGGGTGAGGTGCCTCACATCGCCCACTCGGGACCTCTCGGAACATTCGGGAAAGGTTTACCGTTCATACGTATGTGACTGTGAAGGGGTCCGGTCCCCAGGGTCCCCCGCCATGAGGTGACCGCTCTTCGCCCGTCACGGCAATCGGCCCCGGTTGGAATCCCCCGTCCAACCGGGGCTCTGTCGTACCCGAACCCGGATGGTCGGATGTCCGATGTCCGATGTCCGATGTCGGACCCGGAGCCGGACCCGGGCTCCGTGCCACCGGACCCAGACCCAGACCAGACCTGGACCCGGACCCAGACCAGACCTGGACCCGGATCCCGACCCGGACTCCGGCCACCGGCCCTCCGCGCACGCGGACCCCGGACCTCCGTGCACCCCAACGCACGGCACGCCGACGGCGCCCGAGGGGCGCGCACCCCGGCGCGTTCGACCCGTTCGAGTGAGCTTCGGCATGGTGGCCGAGTCGCCGGGAAGTGATCACCCCGGGACGCCTGACGATCATCGGAAGGCCGCTCCGACCAGGGATGATCCAAGGGGGACGCCATGCTTCGCACCGCCGCGCGCGCCTGCCGCGCAGTCGTCACCGCCGCCGCCTCGCTGCTGCTCTCCGGGTGCACCGTGGTCGCTTCGGGAGGGGGAGGGGCCCCGACCGTGCCGGTGACCCGGGCCGCCCAGGACGAGCTGCTCCGGTCCGCGGAGCACCGGCTCGTCGTCGACTGTCTGCGGGACCGGGGGATCGCCCTCTCGGCAAGGCCCCGCGCACCCGACGAAGACCGCGTCCTCCAGGCGGCGCTCTTCGGTGCCGGACCGCGCGAACTGTCCGTCACCCTGGCCACGGGCGCGACCGTCACCGCCCACGAGGACGGGTGCCTGGCCACCGCCCGCCTGCGGCTCTACGGCGACCAGCGTCGCTGGTTCCGGGCCCAGGTCACCGTCGACAACCTCCGCGCCGAGGCCCAGGCGCGCATGCGCAGCGACCCGGCCCACCGGGCGGCGCTCGCCCGCTGGACCCGGTGCGCCACTCCCTCCCAAGGGCCCCGTCCCGACCGCCCCGACCCGGCCGTCGCCGCGCACTGTGACCGCGAGAGCGGACTCGACGCCGTGCGGAAGCGGCTGGAGGCCGCCGAGATGGTCGAGGTGCGCGCGCTGCACCGGGACGAACTCACCACATACCGGCAGCTGCGCGACCGCGCACTGCGGCGGGCAGCCGAACTGCCCGCGTCCGGACCACCCGTAGAAAGGCACCACCCCTCGTGAAGCGACTTCTCGCCACCGCCGCCGCCGCGCTCCTCGCCACCACCGCGGGCCTCGCCCTCGCCGGCTCCGCCGGAGCCGCCGAATGTCCCAGTGGGGAGTTCTGCGTCTGGCAGGAAGCGAACTTCGGCGGCCAGCGCGCCAACTGGAGCGGCGACGACGGCTGGTGGGAGAGCTGGATCTCCGACACCGACTCCTCGTGGGTCAACCACGGCATCTCCGGCCCCGGGATCAAGGACCACGTCCGCGTCTACGAGAGCGCCTGGCAGGGCGGCAGCATGACCATCTGCCTCGCCCCCGGCCAGGAGGTCGGCTACAACGGTGCCGCCAACGACCGCGGCGACTCCCACACGTGGGCGGCCGGCTGCTGAGTGGCTCGGGCAAGGTTGCCGGACCGGCCCGAGGGGCGGTACGGCAACCACCGACACCAGGCTTCAGGAGCGGGTGGGAGGGCCCGCCGGGTGGCGCAGGACGGAGGTGAGCATCAGTCCGGCGCCCCGGACGACGCTGGTCGCCGGGTCGTTCGCCAGGCGGAGGCGGGCCCGCAGGAGGTGGGCGAGGCGTCCCGTCACGTCGAGGCGCAGGGCGCCGCCGCCGGTCACCAGTACGCCGCGGCGCAAGGCCCCGCGAACGGCGCCGGTGCGGTCGTGCCGCCACAGGTCGCTCACCATGTCGGCGGCCGTCCCGGCGATCGCGTCCGGTACGCGGCCCGACTCCGGCACGTCGTCGACGCCCATCTCGGCGAGCCGGGCGTCCTCGACCAGGCCGTCCACGACCAGGGTGACCTCGGTCAGCTGCGCCCCCAGGTCGACCACGAGCAGCGGGCCGCCGCCGGGCGGAGCCGCGTACGCCGCCGCGGCGCGGGCGCTGTCCACGGCGATCACCCGCGCCGGACCGAGACCGTCCAGCATCCGGCGTGCCGCCTCTCGTTCCTCGGGTGCGGCGAGCACGGGGTGGGTCAGCATCACGACGGTGTCGTGCGTTCCGTCGCCGGGGGCCGAAGCGGTCAGCCGGCGCAGCAGCCGGAGCTGGGAGGCCGCGTCGGTGACGCGGCCGCGCCGCACCGGACCGCTCGGCACGTCCGCGAAGACGCCCGCACCAGGGGCCCAGGCCCGGGTGCGGGAGCTGCCGATGTCGAGGGCGATCCCGCGTACCGGTCGCCCCGCGCCCCGGTCCCCGACTGTCGACCCGATCGATCCCATCGCTTCCGTCCATTCCCCACGGACCCGCTGATTGCGAGGCCGACACGGACCTCACTATGCAGTATCAGTGGCAGGAGCGCCATGGTGCACAGGGATCGAAGGTTCTGCGGTCAGTTCTCTGCGCCGAGCCAGAGGTCGGGGCCGAACACTTCGTAGTGGATGTCGGCCGCCGGTGTGCCGCTGGCGAGGAGGTCGCCGCGCACCGCGCGCAGGAAGGGCAGCGGCCCGCAGAGGTAGACGGTCGTGCCCACCGGAAGGTCGAGCGACGTGACGTCCGCGCGGCCCGGGTGGGCGCCGGAGTCGCCCGGCTCCTCGTACCAGAGGTGCAGCGTTCCCTGCGGCAGGTCCTCGACCAGCCGCCGCAGCTCGGCGGCGTGCGCGTGGGACGCGGGGGAGCGGTCGGCGTGCACGACCACCACCGGGCGGGTCGAGCCGGTGGCCGCGAGGTGGTCGAGCATCGCCAGCATGGGCGTGCTGCCGATACCGGCGGAGGCGAGCAGGAGAGGGCCGTCGCCGTCGGGCAGCACCAGGTCGCCGAACGGGACCGACACCTCCACGGTGTCCCCCGGGCGGGCGTGGGCGTGCAGCCAGGAGGAGACCTCGCCCGCGGGGTCGCCGTCGACCCGCTTCACGGTGATCCGCCACTGCGGGTGCCCCGGCGCGGCGGACAGGCTGTACTGGCGGATCTGGCGCGCGCCGTCGGGCAGCGCGACCCGGACGCTCACGTACTGGCCGGGCCGGAACGCGGCGGTGGGGGTGCCGTCGGCGTGCCGCAGGGTGAAGGACACCGTGTCGGCCGTCTCCTCGTGGCGTTCGGCGATCTCCATCGACCGCCAGACCTCGCCCTCGGGCACACCCGACTCCTGGTAGAGCCGGGCCTCCACGGCGATCAGCGCGTTCGCCATCAGCCAGTACACCTCGTCCCAGGCCTGGGCGACCTCCGGGGTGACCGCCTCGCCGAGCACCTCCACGATCGCGGCGAAGAGGTGCTCGTGCACGACCTTGTACTGCTCGGAGGTCACGCCGAGCGAGGCGTGCTTGTGGGCGATCCGGGACAGCATGGCGTCCGGTCGGCTGTCCGGGTTCTCCAGCAGAGCGACGGCGAAGGCCGCTATGGAGCCGGCGAGCGCCTTCCGCTGCTCGCCGTTGGCCTGGTTGCCCCGGTTGAACAGGTCGCGCAGGAGCTCGGGGTGGGCGGCGAAGAGGCGCCCGTAGAAGCGCTCGGTGATCTGGTCGAGCGCGCCGCCGACGGCGGGCAGGGTGGCGCGGACGACCGGGACGGCCTGCTCGGACAGCATGTGAACCTCAATCTGGTAAATGATCTGCGTATTAAAAGGCGTGAAGAGTTCGGGTGGAGCCCCGAGGGGGGCCACGGCTCAGGGGCTGGGGCGTGGGGTGAGGGTGAGAAGCAGCGGACCGGTCGGCGAGGTCACGAGCTCCGCCACGGTCAGCGGGTCGAGCGCGCGGTAGAACGCCTCCTGGGCCTCGCGCAGCGCCCCCCGCAGCCGGCACGCGGTGCGCAGCGGGCACGGTGGGTCGCCCTCGCAGGCGACGACCTCCTCCTCGCCCTCCAGGGTGCGGGTCAGCCATCCCACCGAGGAGCGCCGGCCCAGCTCCGTCAGGGTCAGACCGCCACCGCGCCCCCGTCGCGCCTCGACCACGCCGAGGTGCTGGAGTCGGGTGACCACCTTCGCCATGTGGGCGTAGGGCACGTCCATCGACTCCGCCACCTCGCGGGTGGTGACGGACTCCTCCGGTGCGGTGACCGCCAGGCGCATCACGGCACGGAGCGCCAGGTCGGTGAACTTCGTCAGCCTCACGCGCTGACCGTATCAAAGCGGTATTCGAAGTACGTATTAAGGGGTGGGTTCGCGCCGCCGCTTCCGGCGCCGTCAAAGCCACCAGCCGCCGGTGAACCGGCGGCTGGAGATCAGCACGAGCCCGAGCACCGGCCACCGCCCGCCCGCGATCCGGAGGTCCGCGGTGACGACCACGAACACCGCGACCGCGGGACCGCGGGTACGACCAGGGAGCCCACGGCGCGCAGCAGTGCCACACCCATGGCCGGGCCGACCCGGACGGCGCGTGGGGCGCGGAGGTCGACGGTACCGACGTGGAAGAGCGTGGCCCGGTCCATCCATCCGTGTGGTGGCCCGCCAGTACGAGACGGCCAGGTGCGGCAGTCATCCGAGGGGGCACCAGGCCGACGAGGAAGACGGCGGTCACGAGCGCGATCTGCGCCACCCGGACGAACCACCGCGCGGTGCCCTCGCCCGGTGTCGGCAGCCCGAGGAGGCGGGCCATCCTCATCACCAGGTTCAAGGGGACGAACAGCATGAAGGGACCGCCGACGAAAGCTCCTTCGGCAGTCACCCTCCGGCGCCCGCGCGCCACGATCAGGGCTCTCAGTGCCGCCGCGTCGGCCTCCGGGCGGGCGGCCCGCAGGCTCTCGACGGTGCGCCCCGCGCCCGGACCCAGGCGGCGCAGGGCGAAGGGGGCCAGGGCTTCCGGGAACCTGCCGGGCCCAGCCGAGACCTCCCGCAGAGGGAGCCCGCGAGTCCGGTGGCCGCCGCCTCGGCCCCCTTCCTCCGCGCCACGGCCGCCCTTCCCCTGTCAGGTCAGGACAGGACCTTGGCTTTCGCCTTGTCGAACTCCTCGGCCGTGATGGCGCCCTTGTCCTTCAGGGCCGCCAGCCGGGCCAGCTCGTCGGTGGCGCTTCCGCCGCCCGCGGACGTCGTCCCCGCCGTCTTGCGGATGTAGTCCTGGAACGCGGCTTCGCTGTCCCGGGCCTGCTTGACGTCACGCTGCCCCATGCTCTTGCCGCGGGCGATGACGTACACGAGCACCCCGAGATAGGGGAGCAGGATGCAGAAGATCAGCCACCCGGCCTTGCCCCAGCCGTTGAGTGAGTCGTCCCGGAAGATGTCCGTGATCACCTTGAACAGCAGGAAGAGCCACATGATCCAGATGAAGAACCACAGCATGGTCCAGAAGACGTTGAGGAGGGGGTAGTCGTCCATTCCTGCACACTCCGTTCCCGCCCGGCCGGGAGAGGCCTGGCGTTGGAGTGAGTCTCACCCAGCCCTCGCGGCTCCGCATTTCCTGGCGGCTCGGCGTGCGCAGGCCGCACCGCCGTGTTCGGATGGTGGCCGCGGAACGCCGGCGGCGCCGACGGGCGCAGGCGGAGTGGGCCCCGGCGCGGCCGTCGGAGCCGCCGTCGCCGGCTCAGCCCTGGCGCAGGGCGGCCAGGGCGCGGTCGGCGTGGGCACTCATGCGCAGCTCGCTGCGGACGACCTCGCGCACCCGGCGGTCCTGGCCGATCACGAACGTCACGCGCTTGGTCGGGGCGAGCGAGAAACCGCGCTTCACGCCGAACCGTTCGCGTATGGCACCGTCGGTGTCGGACAACAGGGGGTAGCCCAGGGAGTGCCGCTCCGCGAACTCCTGCTGCCGCTCCACGGCGTCCGAGCTGATCCCGACGGGAAGTGCGCCGACGGCGCGGAACTCGGCCGCGAGGTCACGGAAGTGACAGGCCTCCGCCGTGCACCCCGGCGTCAGCGCCGCCGGGTAGAAGAAGAGGACGACCGGCCCCTCGGAGAGGAGGCCGGTGAGGGAGCGTGCCGCACCCGTCTCGTCCGGAAGGCTGAAGTCCTCGACGAGGTCACCGACGTTCATGGAAGTCCGTCCCCGATCCTTGCCCGCGACGCCACCGGTGCCTCCGATGGCCGGTCGGTGACGTTACCGCAGGGTAGGGGCGGCCTTCGCGCAGGGGTGGGCGAACGGTCCGCAGGGCGGGACCACTTCAGCCCCGGCGAGCCGCTTCCGCGCCTTCCGTCACCCCGTTCCGCAGGGCGGCGCGGCGGTCGAGCACCGCGAGGGCCCGCCCGCCCCAGCGCAGGTTCTCCTCCTCGAAGAACCGGCCGCGCATCAGCGTCAGATAGGGGCCGACGCGCTCCGCCTCGGCGAGGTACGTGTCCTCGTCCCGGCCGTCGAGCATCCGGTCCCGCATCCGGTCGTAGCGGGCGAGCTTGGCCCGGGCCGTCTCCATCCGCCGCGCCACGAAGCCGCGTACCGCCGCGGTGTCGCCCCCGTCGCAGGCCTGCACCTGTACCAGCAGCTCGTCACGCACGGCGCTCGGGCGCGGGGGCGTCGACGTGTACGCGGCCAGGTCGCGCAGCCCCGGCTCGGTCAGGCTGAACATCCGTTTGTTCGGCCGCCGCTCCTGCTCCACCACGCGCGCCGTGATCAGCCCGGCCTCGTCGAGGCGGTCCAGCTCGCGGTAGAGCTGCTGCGGGGTCGCGGCCCAGAAGTTGGCGACGGACACGTCGAAGATCTTGGCCAGGTCGTATCCGGATGCCTCGCCCTCGAGGAGAGCTGCGAGGACGGCGTGCTTGAGCGACATCCGGACACGCTAGCAGCATGTTGAATAGTTTCCTCCGCACCTATTCAACCGATACGACACCCCGCGGGCCGGACGGGTGTCCTTCGCTGGCACGTCCGTCCGGCGCCTGCCTAGGCTGGGAGAGGGGCAGGCCGTGGGGGAGCAGATCCGAGGGGCAGCGCGATGGACAGCGACTCGTTCGTCTACACCACCTACATCCGGACGACCCCCGACGAGCTGTGGAAGGCGCTCACCGACCCCGAGCTCACCCGGCGCTACTGGGGCGTGGCCTTCGAGACCGAGTGGACCACCGGCTCCCCGATGGTCTGGAACGAGGGCGGACGCCGTACCGCCGACCCCGAGCAGGTCGTCCTCGCGGCCGAGCCGGGCCGCCTCCTCTCGTACACCTGGCACACGTTCACGCCCGCCTGGGCGGAGGCCGTCGGCCTGGACCGCGCGGTCTACGAACGGCTCGCGGCCGAGCCCCGGTCCCACGTGACCTTCGCGATCGAGCCTTCCGGCGACATGGTCGAACTGACCGTCACGCACGGCGACCTGAAGCCCGACGGAACCATCAAGGAGCTGATCGGCGAGGGGTGGCCCGCGCTGATCGCCAGCCTCAAGTCGCTCCTGGAGACCGGTGAGGAGCTCCCCGAGCCCGCCCGCTGACCCATTCGAGTCGTCCCGCCCGCCTCTCGCCCGCCACGCCCATCGCCTTGATCATCTTTTCCTCCTCTGATCCGTTTTGATGCTTACGTCGGCATCGTCCGCCGGCGTCGTCGTCCGGAAGGGGAGGTGTCCGACGTGTCGTCACGCAGGTACGCACGGGGATGGGGAGCGCTGTCCCTGGCGGTCGGAGCCGTACTCGTCGGTACGGCCGCCCAGTCGCCCGCGACCCGGGAGCGGCTCATCGCCGTCCCGGACCCCACCGCCGTCGTCACGGTCGACGGTTGCTCCGCCGGCGGCGCCGGGCTGTGCTCCGTGCCCCGGCACACGGTCACGCTCGGCGGCGGCCCCGTGCTCACCGGCGCTCCCTTCGCGCTCGACGCAGGGGCGTCGGGCCCCGTGGAACTGGAGCTCCGCACCCCCGGAGTCCTCGCCGACGTCACCGTCACCGACCAGCGCGGCCGCAGGGTCGCCGGAACGCCGAGCGCCGACGGCACCCGGTGGACCAGCGCGGTGGCGCTGCCCTCGGGGTCCCGCTTCACGGCACGCCTCGCCGTCGAACGGCCCGGCGGCCGCGACTCCCACCGCGACCTCGCCCGCCTCGACTTCCACACCCCCTCCGTACCGGCCGGGGAACGCCTCACCGTCGCCTTCGGACCCGCCGACGGCCGCGTCTACGGCGTGGGGCAGCCGATCACGGCCGAGCTCAGCCACCCCGTGCCGGCCGACGACCTCCGGGCGCGCCGCACCGTGGAACGCGCACTCGACGTGCGCACCGAAGACCCTGTCGAAGGAGCCTGGTACTGGGTCGACCCGACCACCCTCCACTACCGGCCCCGCGTCTACTGGCCCGCCCACACCACCGTCCGCGTCCACAGCGGCCTCGACCGAGCACGGATCACCGACGGCCTCTACGGCGGCCCCTCACGCCCCCTCACCTTCACCACCGGAGCCCGGGTCGAGGCGGTCACCGACGTCGCCACCCTCACGATGACGGTCTTCCGCGACGGCCGTCCGCTCCGCGTCTTCCCGGTCACCACCGGCAAGGCCGGCTACCGCACCCGGGGCGGCACCAAGGTGGTCCTCGGCAAGGAGCCGCTCGTCCGCATGCGCGGCGACTCCATCGGCATCGCGCGCGACAGCCGCGACTTCTACGACCTCAAGGTCCACTGGGCCACCCGGGTGACATGGAGCGGGGAGTACCTGCACGCCGCACCCTGGTCGGTGGACGCGCAAGGCGCGGAGAACGTCAGCCACGGCTGCACCGGCATGAGCACCGAGGACGCCGCCTGGCTGTTCGGCCTGGTCCGCGAGGGCGACCTCGTGCGTGTGATCCACGGGTACGGGCCGCCGATGACGCCGTTCGACAACGGCTTCGGCGACTGGAACCTCAGCTGGCCCGAGTGGCGCCGCGGCAGCGCCCTCGCCCCCGGCGCCGCCGTCGGCTCGGCCGGGCCCTCCGCCGGCGCCCTCCGCCCGGCGCTGTGAAGGGACCGCGCTCTGAACGGGCAGCTCCGCGGACGCGGAGCGCTGTGAACGCGCGCCGCTGAGAACGCCCGGCGCTGTGAACGCGCGCCGCTGAGAACGGACAGCGCTGTGAACGGTCGGCACCGTGAACGCCCGCCGCGCCACGCCGATCGCTCCGGTGGAGGCCTCCTGCCCCGCACACCTCGGTGATACTGACGTCCTGCCCGCCCCACCGACCGCGAGGAGCATCGATGCCGGACGTCACCCAGGTCGAGGTCGGGGACGCGACGCTGTTCGTGGAGGCGCGCCGCCTCGGACCCGACACGGAACTCGAGGGGCTCGGTGACCGCCTGCCCGACCTCTCCGCCGTCACCGAGGCCCTGTCCTCCTTCGCGGGGCAGATCGGCGAGGCGCTCCACCATGCGGCTCCGGACCGCGCGACCGTCGAGTTCGGCTGCCAGCTCGGCCTGGAGGCCGGCAGGCTGACGGCGCTCGTCGTCCAGGGCACCGCGAACGCGAGCCTGCGGGTGACGCTCGAATGGGAGAGGAAGACCCGCTGAATCCGGGGTGACTCCTCGCGTCGGTTCAGAGGCCGCCGGTGGCCGGCACCGCGTATCCGATGGCCGCCGGGGCGCCGCCGACCGCCGGGCGAGCGGGCGCGGCGGTGGCCACGGTGCCGGGCCGTCAGACGCGGGTGCCGCCCGCCGGGTCCGAGGAGAGCCGCTGGGCCGCGTAGATCGGCACGACCGAGAGCAGGACGAGCGCCGCGGCCACCACGCTCACCACCGGGGCCTGCTGAGGGCGGGTCATGTTGTTGAAGATCCACACCGGCAGGGTCTGGACGCCGGGGCCCGCGGTGAACGTGGTGACCACGATCTCGTCGAACGAGAGGGCGAAGGCGAGCAGACCGCCCGCGAGCAGCGCCGACCGCAGCAGCGGGAACGTGACGTCCCAGAAGGTGCGGAAGGTGTGTGCGCCGAGGTCCATGGCGGCCTCCTCGTACGAGCCGGGGAGTCTGCGGAGCCGGGCCACCACGTTGTTGAAGACCACCACGATGCAGAAGGTCGCGTGGCCCACCACCACGGTGAACATCCCGAGGCCCACGCCGAGGGGTTCGAGGACCGTGCCGAAGGCCGAGTTGAGGGCGATGCCGGTGACGATGCCGGGCAGCGCGATCGGCAGCACCACCGCGAACGAGACGGCCTCGCGCCCGAAGAACGAGTGGCGTTGCACGGCGAACGCGATGAGGGTGCCGAGCACCAGTGCCACCGCCGTCGCCGCGAGCCCCGCCTTCACCGACGTCCACAGGGCCGCGCGGGCGCCCTCGTTGTCCCAGGCCGCCGCCCACCAGTCGAGGGACCGCGAGCAGGTACACCACGATGACGGCGACCGGCACGGTGCCGAGCGCGGCGGCCAGCGGCAGGTTGAGGGTGACGTTGGAGTAGACGAGGTTGCCGATCAGCTGGGTCTTGCCGCCGACGATCTGCACCGTGATGTAGTCGCCGAGGCTCAGCGAGAAGGTGAAGACGGATCCGGCCGCCACCGCGGGCCACACCCTGGGCAGGACGACGGAGACGAAGGTGCGGCCCGCTCGCGCGCCGAGGTCGGCGGAGGCGTGCAGCAGGCTGTCGGGGAGCTGGACGAGCGCGGTGTGGATCGGCAGCGCCATGTACGGCAGCCACAGGTACGTCAGGACGAGCACCGTCGCCGTGAGCCCGTATCCCGGACCGCTCAGGCCGAACGGCTTCAGTGCCCAGTCCAGCGGGCCGCCCTCGGACAGGATCAGCCGCCACGCGTACACCTTGACGAGATAGCCCGCCCACAGCGGCATGAGCAGCGCGACCACGAACAGCGGCCGGCGTCGCGGACGGGCCACCCGGGCGGTGTAGAAGGCGAGCGGGAAGGCGATCACGGCACACAGCGCGGTCACCGCGAGGGCGACGCCGACGGTGCGCAGCGCGACGGTCCGGTAGACGGGGGACGTGACCAGTTCCTCGAAGTTCCGCGAGGACCAGACGCGTACGACCTCGGAGGTGAAGCTGTCGGTCGTCCAGAAGGCGGAGAGGAACAGCGCCGCCAGGGAGCCGAGGTAGGCGAGGACCAGCCAGAGCAGGGGTGCGGTGAGCAGGGCCGCGAGCCGCAGCCGGGGGCGGCGGTGCAGGAGTCCGGCGAGCCGCCGGGGGGGGGCCGGGGGCCGCGCGCCGCCCCCCCGCGCGGCCCCCCGGCGGGGGGGGGGGGGGGGGGGGGGGGGGCCCGCCGGCCCCGCGCGGGCGGGGGGCCCCGGCGCCCGGGCCGGGCGGCGCCACCGGTGCCGGTGGCGTGCGGGGAGGGGGAGAGCGTGGTCATGGCGCCGGGATCAGCCCTTGATCTCGTTCCAGGCCTGGACCCACTTCGCGTACGGGACGCAGCGCGCGTCCGTGCGCCCGTCGAGGCACTGCTCGATCGGCGTGGTCCAGAAGTGCACCTGCTTCCAGTAGGCCTCGTCGGTGGCGTGGAAGGTGGCGCAGTGGTTCTTGTCGGCGGTCTCGGCGCAGGACTTCGCGTTGGCCGGGGCCTCGCCGAAGTACTCGGCGACCTGGGCGTTGGTCTTCGGGGACACGATCCAGTCCAGCCACTTGTAGGCGCAGGTGGGGTGCTTCGCCTTGGCCGAGACCATCCAGGTGTCGGACCAGCCGGTGGAGCCCTCCTTCGGGAGGACCGCCTCGATCTTCGCTCCCTCGGCCTCGGCGAGGTTGGCGATGACCTGCCAGCTGGTGCCGACGACCGAGTCGCCGCTCTTGAAGGCGGAGATCTCCTTGAGGTAGTCGCTCCAGTACTCGCCGATGTGCTTGTTCTGCTCCTTGAGCAGGGCGACCGAGGCGTCGAACTGCTTCTGGTCGAGCGCGTACGGGTTCTGGATGCCCAGCTCCGGCTTGGTGGCCTTGAGGTACAGGGCGGCGTCCGCGAGGTAGATGGGGGAGTCGTAGGCGGTGACCTTCCCGGAGTGCGCCGAGGCCTTGTCGAAGACGGCGGACCAGGAGTCCGGGGCGGGCTTGACCTTCTCGGTGTCGTACATGAGGAGGTTGGCGCCGCGGCCGTGCGGGATGCCGTAGGCGACGCCCTTGACGGAGTTCCAGTCCTTGTTCTTGAGCCCGGCGAAGACGTCGGCGTAGTTCGGTACGAGCGCGGTGTTCACGGGAGCCGCGTCGCCGGAGGCGATGAGCCGCAGCGAGGCGTCGCCGGACGCGGAGACGGCGTCGTACGCACCGGTCTTCATCAGCGAGACCATCTCGTCGGAGGTCGCGGCGGTCTTGGTGTTCACCTGGCAGCCGGTCTGCTTCTCGAAGGCGCTGACCCAGTCGACCTTCGGGTCGTTGGAGCCGTCCTCGACGTACCCGGCCCAGGCGACGAGGTTGACCTCGCCCTCGGCCTCGCCGAGCGCGGTGGGCGCCTTCAGGTCCGGCGGGTTGAGGCCGCCGGACTTGCCGGACCCGGCCGGGTCCGCCGAGCCGCAGGCGGTGACGAGGAGCAGCCCCGAGACGGCGGCTGCGGTCAGGAGGGAGCGGTGCGGGCGCACGTGGTTCTCCGTTGCGTGAGGGGACCGGGGGTCCTGGGGAGAGGGGGGTCCGGGGCCTGTCCGGACGGTCGAGCCGGGCGGGGCTTTCCGGGCGGGCCCCAGGGGGTGTCAGGGCGTTTCGGGTACGCGCACGGCGTGGCTCGGGTGCCAGTGGAGGGCGACCCGGGCGCCGCGGAAGCCCGCGAGGTCGGCGGAGGAGGTCTCCAGGTTCTGCTGGACGGCGGTGAGCCGGCCGCCCGTGTCGAGGTCGACCAGGAAGCGGGTCGAGTCGCCGAGGTAGACGACCTCCGCGACCGTGCCGGCGGCGGAGACGAGGCCGGAAGCGGCGGGGACGTCGGGGTCGCCGACGATCCGGATCTTCTCCGGACGGATGCTGTACGTGCCCGGTGACCCGACGACCCGGCGGGCGGTGTCGCCGCTGAGCAGGTTCGAGGTGCCGACGAAGCCGGCGACGAACGGGCTGCCGGGGCGTTCGTAGATCTCGGCGGGGGTACCGACCTGCTCGATCCGGCCCTGGTGGAAGACCGCGATCCGGTCGCTCATGGTCAGGGCCTCCTCCTGGTCGTGGGTGACGAACACGAAGGTGATGCCGACCTCGCGCTGGATCTCCTTGAGCTCGACCTGCATCCGCTCGCGGAGCTTGAGGTCGAGCGCGCCGAGCGGTTCGTCGAGCAGCAGGACCCGGGGGCGGCCGACGAGCGCACGCGCCAGGGCGACGCGTTGGCGCTGGCCGCCGGAGAGCTCGGCGGGCCGCCGCCGGCCGAGCCCGTCGAGCCCGACGCGGGCGAGGAAGGCGCGGGCGCGCACCAGGCGCTCGGCGCGGGGCGTTCCGCGCACCTTGAGGCCGTAGGCGACGTTCTGTTCGACCGTCATGTGCGGGAAGAGCGCGTAGTCCTGGAAGACGGTGTGCACGTCCCGCTCGAAGGGCGCGAGGCGGGTGACGTCCCGGCCGGCCAGTTCGACGGTGCCGGCGCTGGGAGTCTCGAAGCCGGCGATGATCCGGAGCACGGTGGTCTTCCCGGAGCCCGAGGGGCCGAGCATCGAGAAGAACTCGCCGTCCGTGATCTCCAGGTCCACGCCGGCCACGGCCTCGGTCCGGCCGTAGGCCTTGCGCAGTCCCGTCAGCCGGATCGCCATTCCCTCCATGGGCGGGAACCTTTCTGGTGCGGTGGAGCGTTCGTCGGGCGTGGCCGTAAACATATGAAGTCATAGTTCAAATCTCAAGACCCCTTTAAGGTAAAGGCTGAGTCAACGCTCAAGCTCGACGCGCGAGGTGGTTAACCGTGAGACCGAACGGCATGCGGGACGGCGGGGACCGCGCGGCCCGGGCGGGCACCGCCCGCAAGGCCGCCTTCACCCCCGTCGACACCCGCGCGCGCGTGGACACCGTCGTCCGCCGCATCGCCGACGCCATCGAACTCGGGCTCCTCGCCGACGGAGAGCAACTGCCCGGCGAGACCGAGCTCGCCGGACAGCTCGGCGTCTCCACCGTGACCCTGCGCGAAGCGCTCATGGCCCTGCGGCAGCAGGGCCTCGTCACCACCCGCCGCGGACGCGGCGGCGGCAGCTTCGTCACCCTGCCCGACAGCCCGCCCGAGGAGCGGCTGCGCGCCCGCCTCGCCGACTGGTCCACCGAGGAGCTGCGCGACCTCGGCGACCACTGGGCCGCCGTCTCCGGCGCCGCCGCCCTGCTCGCGGCCCGCCGCACCCAGCCCGGCGACCTGCGCCCCCTCACCCGTACGGTCGACGAGCTGGCCGCCGCCGCGGACCCGGCCACCCGCGGCAGGCTCTACGGCCGGTTCCACGTCGAACTCGCCGCCGCCGCGCAGTCCGCGCGCCTCACCCGCGAGGAGATCGCCCTCCAGACGGACCTGGGCGCCCTGCTCTGCCTCGTCCTCGACGACCCCGCACATCTCGCCGTTCTGTCGGATCGTCACCGCGCCGTGATCTCCGCCGTGCAGGATGAGGCCGACGAGCGGGCCAGGACGCTCGCCGAGACATGCGTACGGGAGTCGGTGGAGCGGCTGATCGCGCTGCGCCTCGCCACCCCCGGCCGCGCCGCCGAGCCTCGGTCCGAGGAGGACACGCATGGCCAGGAGCACCGGGCTCGCGGGGCCCGCAGAGGCCACCACTGACACCACGCGCGCCGGGAACGGGACGGCCGGGCCCGGGAGAGCCGCCGCCCGGACGCCGGCCGCGCCCCCCGGCGCCGGCGGGCCCGCACCCGCGCCGGCCGGGCACGCGCACGACGGAGCCGCGACGCCCGACGCGGACCCCGTCGCCGAGGTCGTGCGCCGGGTCCGGGACGCGCTCGAACAGGTCTTCGCCGCCGTCGCCGAGACCGGGGCCGAGACGAGCGCCCTCCTCGCCGACGTGTCGGAGGCGGACCGCGCGCCCGTCGCCGCCGACCTGGCGGCCCTGCGCCCCGGTCTGCACGGCCGCCTGGCCGCCCTCCCGCTCGTCTCCGGCGTGGGCTTCGTCGCCGCGCCCGGCCTCCTCGCCGACGTCCCCGGCTGCCTCGAATGGTGGCAGCGCGGGCCCGGCGGAGCCGTACGCCCGCTCCTCCTCGACCTGGACCCGGAGCACTCCGCCTACTCCGACTACACCCACTGGGACTGGTACACCCTGCCCCGTGAGACCGGCCGGCGGGCCGTCGCCGGACCCTACGTCGACTACCTCTGCTCCGACGAGTACGGCCTGACCCTCTCCGCGCCCGTCACGCACTCCGGCCGGTTCGTCGGCGTGGCTGCCGCCGACGTCTACCTGCGCCACTTCGAGGCCGCCGTGCTGCCCGCACTCCAGCGGCTCCCCGTCCCGGCCCGGCTGGTCAACGCCCGCGGCCGGGTCGCCGCCTCCACCGACCCGGCCCACCTCGCCGGATCCCTGACCAGGGGACCGGACTTCGCCACCGTCCTCGCCGGACCCCAGGCCGAGCACCACGCCGACGGCCTCCGCCTCGTGCCCTGCGGCGGCGCCCCGCTGGTCCTGGTGACCGGCGCGGGGTGAGGGACGCGACGGGCTCCTCGCACCGCCCGGTCATCCGGTCGGTGCGAGGAGCCCGTCGCGTGCGCCGGCCGTCGAGTCCGTCGCCGGCGTCAGTCGTTCACGGCCGTCAGGAGCACCACCGAGTCCTCCAGGGCCGTCAGGCCGTGCCGTTCCTTCGGGATCATGCGGAGCGTGCCCGCCGGCAGCGCCTCCGTCCAGCCGGCCGTCGTCAGGTCCACCCGGCCGCGCAGCACCTGGATGCTCGCCGCGGGCGGCGCGTTGTGCTCGTCGAGGGACGTGCCCGACGTCAGGGCGATGACGCTCTGCCGGAGCGCCCCGTCGTGCAGCATCAGATGGGCGCTGCGCCCGTGCGGAGCCGTACGGGCCGCCGCCATGTGCTCGTCGGCGAGCGCGGTGAGGTCAAGCGTCATGTCTCTCCCTGCGGGGTTCTCTCCGGCGAGGTGTGCGGACGGATAACCCCAGCCTCCCCGTTGGCGTGCGGGACGCAACTCGGGGCCGCCGCTCGCGCCGACCCGGCCGCCACCAGGAGCCCGGCGGCGACGCACGCCAGCGCGGCGACCAGCGCGCCCGTCCAGCCGTGGACCGCGTACAGCCAGGAGCCGAGCAGGGAACCGAGCGCGCCGCCGCCGAAGGTGGCCAGCATGAAGACCGTGTTGACCCGTGCCGCCACCGCCTGGCCGATCGCGAAGATCCGCGCCTGCGCCGCCACCTGGGACGAGCTCACGCCGACCACCAGCAGGTTCGCACCGGCGGCCAGCGCCACGGGGGAGGCGGGAGCGAGGGCGGCCGCCCCGAGCCCCAGCCCCGCGCAGACGAGACCGCCGGCGTTGACCGTCCCCGGCCCGTACCGGTCGGCGAGCGGTCCCGCCGTCGCCGAGAGCAGCGCCGCGGGAAGCGTCAGCAGCCCGAAGAGGCCGGCCGTCCCCGGCCCGTAACCGAGCGGAGGGGCCGCCAGATGGAAGGCGAGCACGGCCCAGAAGACGCTGAACGCGGCGAACGCGCACACCCCGAGCGCGGCCGAGACCCGCAGCTCCCGATGGGTGACGAGGAGCCGGGGAAGACCGGCCAGGAGCCCGCCGTACGACGTGCCGCCCCGTGACCCCAGCCGCTCGGGCAGCCGGCGTGGCAGTACGAACAGCAGGGCCGCCGTCGCCGCAGCGGCGACGACGTAGGCCGCCCGCCAGCTGCCGGTCGCGTCGGCCACGGCGCCCGAGACCGTACGGGAGAGCGTCGAGCCGAGCGTCAGGCCGAGGCCGATGAGGCCCACGGCCCGGCCCCGGCGCGGCGGACCCGCCAGCACCGCCGCCACCGGGGTGAGGACCTGCGGCAGCACCGTCGTGGTGGAGAGCGCGAGCGTCGCGACGGTGAGGGTGACCACGTCGGGTGCCGCCGCGGCGACGAGCAGGGCCGCACTGGTCAGGGCGAGCAGCACGGTGGCGAGGCGGCGCAGCCGTGCCGTGTCGGCCAGTGGGACCAGCAGCAGGAGGCCGAGCGCGTAGCCGACCTGGGCGGCCGGGGCGATCAGCCCCGCCGTCCGCTCCGAGACCTCCAGGCCGCGTGCCACGGCGGCCAGCAGCGGCTGCGGGAAGTAGAGGTTGGCGACGGTGACGGCGCCGGCCAGCGCGAAGAGCGGCACGTTCAGCGGGCGGGCGGGTGCGGGCGGGGCGACGGAACTCGGCTCCACGGACTCTCTTCCGTACGGGGGAGGCGGACCGCTCCAGACTCCCGCCGCACCCCCCGTCGAACAAGATGCGATCATCGAACCGGCGTTGAGCCACACTCAACGATCGCTGGAGGGGCGATGCTCGAACGGTACGAACTGGAGGCGTTCCTGACGCTCGCCCAAGAGCTCCACTTCGGGCGCACCGCCGAACGCCTCGGCGTCTCCACCGGCCGCGTCAGCCAGACCGTCAAGAAGCTGGAGCGACGCGTCGGTACGCCCCTCTTCACCCGCACCAGCCGCAGCGTGAGCCTCACCCCCGTCGGCCGCACCCTGTACGAGGACCTCCTCCCCGCCCACCGGCAGCTCCTCGCCGCCCTGGAACGCGCCACCGCCTCCGCCCGCGGACTCCACGGCAGACTGCGCGCCGGCTTCGGACCCGCCTGGGGCGGCGAACTCCTCACCGCCGCCGCCGACATCCTCCTCGCCCGTCACCCCGACTGCGAGGTCACCGTCCGCGAGACCCCCTTCGACGGCGGGACCCGCTCCCTGCGGGACGGCACGCTCGACGTCCAGTTCGTCGCCTTCCCCGTCCGCGAGCCCGGCCTCACCTCCGGCCCCGTCCTCTTCGCCGACGACCGGGTGCTGCTGCTGCCCGCCGCCCACCCGCTCGCCGCCCGGCCGTCCCTCTGCCTGGACGACCTCGCGGGCCTCTCGCTGATCGCCCCCGAGGGCGACACCCCCGACTACTGGACCGACCACCACTACCCCCGCAGCACCCCTTCCGGCGCCCCCGTCGGGCGCGGTCCGGCCGCCGCCACCTGGCAGGAGCTCCTCTCCCACGTCTCCGCCGGCCGGGGCGCCTCCCCCGGCGCGGCACGCGGCGCCGCCTACCACCCCCGCCCCGGCATCGCCTACGTCCCCCTGCGCGACGCACCGCCCCTCGAATACGGCCTCGTCTGGTCCACCGCCGCCGAGTCCGAGCTGCTCAGGGCCTTCGTGACCGCGGTCGGCACGGCCGCCTCGGCCTGATATCGGCGGGAGACCTCTCAGGGCGCGTCGGACGGCAGCAGCGCCCCCGTCAGATGGTCGTACGCCACGTGCGCGTGGAGGCGGACGCCGGTGACGAGGGTGTCGTCGTCGGCGTAGAAGTGCGGGTTGTGGTTGGTGACGAGCCCGCGCCCACCCGGCAGCGGCACCGGCCGGCCCGCCCGGTCCAGGGTGGCGTCCTGGACGCCGAGCATCACGTACAGGCCGCCGAACCGGCTCACGAACTCGGAGACGTCGTCGTACCCGAGGGTCCCGCCGGTCTCCACCAGGCGTTCTTCGCCGACCACCCGGCGGAGGGTCGGCAGTGCGGCGGCCACCCAGGGACCGCTGTTGTGCACGGGGGGCACGGGCTGGAGGTAGTCGACGGAGGCCGTCGCCCCGTACGCGGCCGCCGAGTGTTCGGCCAGCGTCGTGAGCCGGCGCCGGAGCTCCGACATGTCCGACTCCACCGCGCAGCGGACCGTGCCCCACAGGGTCACCGTCTGGCCGACGATGTTGAAGCGCCCGACGTCCTCCACGTGCCCGATGGAGACGGTGACCGGGGCGAAGGCCGAGACCTGCCGGTACAGCTGGCCGACGCCCGTGAGCACCGCGCCGACCGCGGGCATCGGGTCGATCCCCTCCCAGGGCGTGGACCCGTGCGTCTGCTTGCCGGTGACGACGATGCGGACGAGGACGGAGGCGCCGTACTGATTGCCGATCCGGTACCCCACGTACCCCTTCGGATGCGGCGTCACGTGCAGGCCGAAGGCCATCGTCGGCACCGGGGCGGCGAACGCACCCGCGTCCACCATCGCCCGCGCCCCGCCGTCCTCGGTCACCGGAGGTCCCTCCTCGGCGGGCTGGAACACGAACAGGACGGTGCCCGGCAGCCGGTCGCGCACCCCCGCCAGGACCGTCGTCGCGCCGAGCAGCATCGCGGTGTGGCAGTCGTGACCGCAGGCGTGCGACACCGGGAACGGACCGCCCGGGTAGTCGGCGTCCACCACCTCGGAGGCGAAGTCCGCCCCGCACAGGTCCCGTACCGGAAGCGCGTCCATGTCCGCCCGGAGCGCCACGACCCGTTCACCCGCCGCCCCGCCGCGCAGCACCCCGACGACCCCGTGCCCGGCGATGCCCGTCCGCACCTCGTCGAGGCCGAGGCCCCGCAGCCGGTCCGCGACCAGCCGCGCCGTGTTCGCCTCGCGGTTGGACAGCTCCGGATGCCGGTGCAGATGCCGCCGCCAGGCGATCACCTGCTCCGCCACCACGTCCGCCCGCCGGTCCAGTTCGTCGTGGATCTCCTCGCTGTCCAAACGACGACTCCCTCTCGATACGGTCGACACCGTGGCCACTGGGACGCGTGCGCCACCAGCCTGCCACCGCACGGGATCGTCGGAGAGGAAGGGCACGACACGCGGACGCGCCCGGAGGGAGGGGGAGGGGGGCCGGTCTCGTCACGACCCGCAGCGGCGCGAGGAGACGACACATCCTCCGCCACTCTTAACGTATAGCGCACCGGGGGGCTTGCGGCAAGACCCCCGTGAGGCCGCACAATCTCTCCTCGTAGCCACGACCTGCGGAAACGGGAGACATGCACCTGCAGACCACCAGCGCCTTCGACCTGCCCGACAGCCTCGCTGCCAAGGCCGACCCGGCACTGATCGCCGGAGACGAGAAGCACTTCGCGGCCATCGAGGCCGCCCTGGAGCAGGCCGTCGCCGAACTGTCCGAGCGCCTCGACGCCGAGCGCAGGGCGCCCGGCGGAGCCGGGCAGGCGGCGATGGAGCGGGACCTGGAGATCCACCGGCTGACCGGCCGCCTGCGCGCACTGCGCCGCTTCGGGCTCGACCTGTGCCTCGGGCACGTCGTCGGCGCGGACGGCGAGCACCTCTACATCGGGCGCCTCGGCCTCACCGACAGCGAGGGACGGCGGCTGCTCGTCGACTGGCGTTCCCCCGCCGCCGAACCGTTCTTCGCGGCCACCCACGCCCACCCCATGGGTCTGCGGAGCCGCCGCAGGTACCGGTGGACCCGCGGCCGGATCGCCGACTACTGGGACGAGGTGTTCACCGCCGACGGCCTCGAACGACACGCCGCCCTGGACGACCAGTCCGCCTTCATCGCCGGCCTCGGCGGCCACCGGTCCGCCCGGATGCGCGATGTGCTCGCCACCATCCAGTCCGACCAGGACGCCGTCATCCGCGCGGGATCCCGCGGCGCGCTCGTCGTCGACGGCGGTCCCGGCACCGGCAAGACGGTCGTCGCCCTGCACCGCTCGGCCTACCTCCTGTACGCCGACCCGCGCCTCGGACACCGCCGCGGCGGAGTGCTCTTCGTCGGTCCCCACCAGCCCTACCTGAACTACGTCGCCGACGTCCTCCCCAGCCTCGGCGAGGAGGGCGTGCAGACCTGCACCGTGCGCGACCTCGTCGCCGAGGGGGCGCGGGCGTCGGTCGAGACCGACCCGGAGGTGGCCCGCCTGAAGTCCACCGTCGCCATGGTCGGGGCGATCGAGACGGCCGTACGGTTCTACGAGGAGCCCCCCACCGAGGGCATGACGGTCACCACGGCCTGGTCCGACGTGTGGCTGAGCGCCGACGACTGGGCCGAGGCGTTCCGGTCGGTCGAGCCCGGCACTCCGCACAACGAGGCCCGCGACCAGATCCTGGAGGAGCTGCTCGCGATCCTCACGGACAAGAACGACGCGGACGTCCCGCCCGAGCTGTTCCGCAAGTCCCTGCTCCTCGACCGGGAGCTGACCGGGACCCTCGACCGGGCCTGGCCGCTGCTCGAAGCGGCCGACCTCGTCGGCGACCTGTGGACCGTCCCCGCCTATCTGCGGCTGTGCGCCCCCTGGCTCGGCCCCGACGAGGTGCGCAGGCTGCGGCGCGCGGACCCCCGGGCCTGGACGGTGTCCGACCTGCCGCTCCTCGACGCGGCCCGGCAGCGGCTCGGCGACCCGGAGGCGTCGGCGCGCAAGCGCCGCCACCGGGCCTCCGTCGACGCCGAGCGCGCCCGCATGGCCGACGTCATCGACAACGTGCTCGCGGCCGACGACGACGGCGAGGGCGCCGTCACCATGCTGCGCGGACAGGACCTGAAGGACAGCCTGGTCGACGACGCCGCGCTGCCCGTCGCCGACCCGGAACCCCTCGCCGGCCCCTTCGCGCACATCGTCGTCGACGAGGCCCAGGAACTGACCGACGCCGAGTGGCAGATGCTGCTCCTGCGCTGCCCCTCCCGCAGCTTCACCGTCGTCGGAGACCGGGCCCAGACCCGGCACGGGTTCACGGAGTCGTGGCGGGAACGGCTGGAGCGCAACGGCTTCGACCGGATCGACGTGGCCTCCCTGAGCATCAACTACCGCACGCCGGAGGAGGTCATGAACGAGGCGGAGCCGGTCATCCGGGCCGCGATCCCCGACGCCAACGTGCCGACCTCCGTCCGCGGCAGCGGACTCCCCGTCGTCCGCGGATCCGTCTCCGAGCTGGACGCGATCCTCGACACCTGGCTGGCCGAGAACGCCGAGGGTGTCGCCTGCGTCATCGGCCATCCCGCCTTCCGCGAGACGTCCCGCGTCCGCTCCCTGACCCCGTCGCTCTCCAAGGGCCTCGAATTCGACCTCGTCGTCCTCGTCGACCCGGACGCCTTCGGCGACGGCGTCGAAGGAGCCGTCGACCGTTACGTCGCCATGACCCGCGCGACCCGGCAACTCGTCGTCCTCACCGGCTCCTGACACCGAAGGTCCCCGAACCCGGCTCCACCGCCCGCCGAGGCTTCCGGAAGGCGGCGGAGCCGTGCCACGGGGGACGCATCACCGTGCCATGGGTCAGGCCCCGCCATGCCACGGGTGACGCATCACCGTGCCACAGGTCAGACGCACCGCCGTGCCACAGGTCACGCACCGCCGTGCCACCGGACGGGCGGCACGACGCCGCCCGTCCGGTGGCTCCGGCGGGAATCAGGCCGCGTGCACCGCGTCCGGGGCGCTCCGCGCGATGATCGCGGCCGTGTCGACGCCCGGCGGCAGGGTGCCGAAGGCAAGGCCGCGGTCACCGTCGAGCCGCGAGGCGCAGAAGGCGTCGGCGACCGCCGGGTGGCCGTGGCGCACCAGCAGGGAGCCCTGGAGGACGAGGGCGAGCCGTTCGACGAGCCGCCGGGCCCCGTACGCCGCCGAGGCCTCGTCGCCCAGGCCTGCGAGCTCCTTGCGGAGGCCGGCGACGGCCGTGTCCAGGCGCCGGTCGGCGCCCGCGCCGCGGTCGACCTCCGCGAAGTAGGCCTCGACGGCCTGCGGCTGACGGGCCATGGCCCGCAGGACGTCCAGGGCGGCGACGTTGCCCGAGCCCTCCCAGATCGAGGGCAGCGGGGACTCGCGATAGAGCCTCGGCAGCCCCGAGTCCTCGACGTACCCGTTGCCGCCCAGGCATTCCAGGGCCTCGGCCGCGTGCGCGGGTGCCCGCTTGCAGACCCAGTACTTGGTGACCGCGAGGCCGAGCCGGCGCAGCTCCTCCTCCTCCGCGTCGCCGCGTGCCGCCCGGTCGACGGCCCCGGCGAGCCGCAGGGCCGCGACCGTCGCCGCCTCGGCCTCGACCGCCAGGTCGGCCAGGACGTTGCGCATCAGCGGCTGGTCGACCAGGCGCGCCCCGAACGCCTCGCGGTGCGTGGCGTGGTGCACGGCCTGGACGAGCCCGAGGCGCATGCCCGAGGCGGAGCTGATCGCGCAGTCGAGCCGCGTCATGTTGACCATCCGGATGATGGTGGCCACCCCGCGCCCCTCCTCGCCGACCAGCCGGCCGAGGGCGCCCTCGTACTCGATCTCGGAGGAGGCGTTCGACCGGTTGCCCAGCTTGTCCTTGAGCCGCTGGAGCCGGATCGCGTTGCGGCTGCCGTCCGGCAGGACCCGCGGCACCAGGAAGCAGGACAGGCCGCCGGGCGCCTGGGCGAGGGTGAGGAAGACGTCCGACATCGGCGCCGAGGTGAACCACTTGTGCCCGGTCAGCGCGTACAGGCCGGGCTCGCCCGTCGGAACCGCCCGCGTGGTGTTGGCCCGGACGTCCGATCCGCCCTGCTTCTCGGTCATCGACATCCCGGCGATGATCCCGCGCTTCTGCGTCGGCACCCGCAGCCCGAAGTCGTACGCGGAGGAGGTCAGCAGCGGCTCGTACACCTCGGCGAGTTCGGGCTGGGCGCGCAGCGCGGGCACCGCCGCGTACGTCATGGAGACGGGACACAGGTGGCCCGCGTCGGCCTGTCCCCACACGAACACCTTCGCCGCGCGCGCCACGTGCGCCCCGGGCCGGTCGTCGCGCCAGGGCGCGCCGTGCAGGCCGCTGCGGACGGCGACGTCCATCAGGTCGTGCCAGTGGGGGTGGAACTCGACCTCGTCGATCCGGTGCCCGTACCGGTCGTGGGTGTGCAGGACGGGGGAGTGGCGCTCGGCCAGCCGCCCCCACTCCTGGGCCTCCTCGCCGCCGGCCCGGCGTCCGAGGTCGCGGACCTCGGCCTCGGCCCATCCGGCGCCCTCCCGGCGCAGCGCCTCCAGGAGCGCGGGGTCGGCGGACACGTCGTAACCGGTCAGCGGCGGTACCTGGTTGGTGACCTCATGCGTGGTCGGCATCGGGAACTCCCAGAGCTCGCAGGGTGAAAGTGACGAGTGCGGGTACGGTGTCGGGCCCGACGGCCCCCTCCGCCAGCGGTCCGACGAGTGCCTCGGCGCCCGCCCCCACCAGGGCGGACGCGGTCAGGGCCGGGTCCTGCGGCGGCAGCTCGCCCGTGCGCACGCCTTCCGCGACGCGGGCGGCGAACACGTCGCGGAAGGCGCGCCGGAAGACGAGCCGTTCTGCGTCGACCGCCGGATCGACGGGCTCGGCCAGCAGCGCGTACGCGAGGCGCGGCGACTTCAGGGCCCGCTGCGCGAAGGTCTCGATGACGGCGACCACCCGCTCGGCCGCCGCTCGGTGCCCGGGGTTCCCGGCCGCCTCGGAGACGGCCGCGACCTCCCGGCGCACCACGGTGCGGAACAGCTCGACGGCGAGGTCGGCCTTGCTCGGGAAGTGCCGGTAGACGCTTCCCGTCGCGATCCCCGCCCGCGCCGCGACCGCCGCCATCGTGCATCCCGCGTACCCCTGCTCGGCCAGCAGCCCGAGCGCGGCCTCGACGACGGAGGCGCGCTGGGCGTCGAGCCGGGCTTGGACGGCGGGGGTGCGTCGGTAGGGCATGGAAGGAGTGAAGCAGTGATTCACTCCTTCATCAAGAGATCGCGTCGGTGTCCGCCGGACGTCGGACACCGGACACCGGACGTCATGGGCTGTTGCGGCGCTTGTAAGACCTCGACCGTCGTGAGCCGCGCCGGCGCTCACCGGACGTCGAACGCCGCACACCCCCACGGGTGGGGGCATGCGGCGCGGACGGTAGGGGAGGGCGGTGTCAGCCGGTGAAGACCTCGGTGAGGGACCAGACGGCAAGTGCGGCCATGCAGACGCCGCCGATGCGCTGGACGGTCTTGAGCGGTACGCGCTTGGCGATGAAGCGGCCGGCCACGAGGGCGAGGGCGGAGACGCTCACGAGGGCGGCGAGGGAGCCGACGGCCGTCGACCAGGTGCCGTTCGTGGCGGCGAGGTTGGCGGTGGTGATCTGGGTCAGGTCGCCCCACTCGCTGATGAAGACGGCCATGAAGGCGGTGGAGAAGACGGGCCAGAAGCCGGTGACCGTCCGGCCGCCCGCGTCGGCGTCCTCGTCGTCGGCCCCGCCGCGCAGCAGCATGAAGGCGCCGAAGCCGAACATCAGGGCCGAGACGAGCTTCACGGACCAGCCGGGGAGCAGCCCCAGCAGGCTGCCGGCGCCCACGGCGATGGCGACGTGCGCCAGGAAGGCGGTGGAGGTGCCGATCCACACGTACAGCGGACGCATGCGCGTGCCCATGGCGAGCGACGCGAACATCGTCTTGTCGGGAAGCTCGGCGAGGAAGATCAGCCCGAAGGCGGTGAGGATCGCCAAGGGGTCGAGGTGCATACCGGGGCTCTCTGCTCGGTCCGGGCCCATGGACTTCGCACGGCGCCTCGGGCGACGGGAGGACCACTCGGCCCGGCATGACGGACCGCGCCCACGGGTACGCGGACGCGGCTGTTGCCTGGCCGAAGGTCTCGCCCGTCCGCGTGTCGCACGCGGACCCGGTCACCGGGAGCCCGGGGGCTCCAGTGTGTCGACGACCGGTTCGCGGGGCTACTCCCCTTCGCTGCCACCCAGTGTAACGGACCGGGCCGCGAGGGCCCGCCCCCCTTCCCGGACGTCCAGGCGGTACAGAAGGGAGTAGACACTGTCTACTCGATCTTGGTAGACAGTGTCCATGGACGACGAAACAGGTACGAACCGAGAGCCGGAGACGGCCGACACCGAGGACGGGCTGCGCGGGCGGCTCGTCCGCGTGGGCGTCGAGCTGGTGAACACCGAAGGGGCCCAGGCCCTGTCGCTGCGCGAGATCGCCCGACGCGCCGGCGTCTCCCACGGGGCGCCCCGCCGCCACTTCCCGACCCACCTCGACCTCCTGTCGGCCATCGCCCGCCAGGGCTTCGCCGAACTCGCGGCCCGCGTCACCGCCGAGGACCGGGAGACCGCCGAGCCGCGCGCACGGATCGGGGCCCTCGCCCGCGTGTACCTCGACTACGCCGCGACCCGGCGCGGGATGTACGAACTGATGTTCCGGCACGACCTCCTGGAGAGCGGCCGGCTGGGGCTGCGCGAGACGAGCCTGCCGCTCTTCGCCCACCTCACCGGGCTCGTCGCCCGCGTCCGGCCCGGCGTCGACGCCGCCGTCGTCGCCGGCGCGCTCTGGGCCAACCTGCACGGCATCGCCCAGCTCTGGCACTGGGGCAGCCTCCGGCTCGCCACCGGCGGCGACGACCCGGCGCCCTTCGTCGAGGCCGCCCTCGACGCCCACCTCGGGCCCTCGGAGCCGACGCCGTGACCCGGCCGCGGACCCCGGTCCTCACCTGCAGCATCGTCGGCGCCGTCGTCGTCGCCCTCGACGGGACCGTCCTCACGGTCGCCCAACCCGCCCTCCAGCGCGACCTGCACGCCGACGTCGGCCAGGTCCAGTGGACCAGCACCGGCTACCTCGTGGCCGTCGCGAGCCTGCTGGTCTTCGCGGGCCGCCTCGGCGACCGGTACGGCCACCGCCGGGTCTTCGCCCTCGGCGCCCTCGGCTTCGCCGCCGCGTCGGCCGGCATCGCCCTGGCACCCGGGATCGGCGCGGTGATCCTGCTGCGCGTCCTCCAGGGCGTGTGCGGCGCGTTCCTCCAGCCCGCCACCCTCGGCATGCTGCGCACCGCCTTCCCGCCCGAGCGGCTCGCGACCCCCATCGCCGTGCGCACCGCCGCCATCGGGCTCGCCGCCGCGGCCGGGCCGCTCGTCGGCGGCGCACTCGTCTCCGCGTACGGCTGGCGCTCCGTCTTCCTGCTCGGCGTCCCCCCTACCCTCGCGATCGGCCTCATCGCCCTGACGACCCGCGAACCGCACCCCGTGCCGCCCCCGACCCCCGGCACACCGCGGCTCCCGCATCCTGAGCGGCCGCGCACCGGCCGCACCGCGGACGGCCTCTCCGCGCTCGACCCGGTGGGCGCGCTGCTGCTCGCCGCGGCCCTGGGGCTGCTCGTCCACGGGCTCGTGGAGGCGGCCCGCCCCGGCGGAGCCGGGACCGCCGCGCTCGCCTGCCTGGCGAGCGGCGCGGCGGGCGTCGCCTTCGCGCGGCACGAACGGCGGACCGCGCGGCCGCTCCTCGCGCCCGAACTCCTCGGGAGCGGGCCCGTCGTCGCCGGTCTCGGCGTGCTCCTCGCCGCCTCGGCGGCCCTCTTCGGATCCCTCTTCGTGGCGACGTACTTCCTCCAGGACGTGCAGCGGCTCGACCCCCTCCACTGCGCGCTGCGCGTGCTGCCCCTCGCCGTCCTCATGGTGCTCGGCGCCCCCCTCTGCCCCGCGCTCAAGCGCCGCTTCGGACCCCGGCGCACCGCGACCGCGGGCGCGGCGCTGCTCACGCTGGGGGTCATGCTGCTCTCCCGGCTGGACGAGACCGCGGGCGCCGGCGCCGTCGGATGCGCCTCCGCCCTCCTCGGGGCCGGGTTCGTCACGCTGATGGTCACCGCGACCTCCGTCGTCGTCCACCACGCACCGGAGGCCCACGCCGGAGTCGCGGGCGGCCTCCAGCAGACCGTGATGAACGTCGGACCGGCGCTCGGCGTCGCCACCGCGACCCTGCTCCTCGCGCTGGTTCCGCAGGGCGGATTCGTCCCGGCCCGGGGGATCGCCCTTCCGGCCCTGGCGGCGATCGCGGCCCTCGCCCTTCCCGCCGCGCTCGCCCTGCCGGGCGCCGGGCGCCGGGAGGAGCCCGGGACACGCCCGGGGGCGGAGTCACCCGGGCCGGGGGAACGGACCTGCGTACGATCATGAGATGCCCGCTGCTGGTCACCGGCGCCCCCTCGGCGCGGCGGCGCGCACCCAGTTCCATCTCGGTCGCGCCCTGCCCTTCCTGATCCTGCTCCTGGCCGCCGTCGCCGACCTCTTCACCCCCGACAGGGAGCGCTTCGAACGCCTGCTCGTCGCCGCGCCCGCGCTCGCCGCCGTCACCTGGAGCGTGCGCGGGACGGTCGGCATCGGACTGCTCGCCATGGCGGCGCGCGGGCTGCTCAGCCTCAGCCGGGACGAGGCCGTCGTCCCCGAACTGCTCGCCAGCGAGGTCGTGCTCGCCGCCGTCACCGCCGCCGCGGCCTGGGTCAGCCACGTCCGCATGCGCTACGAACGGGATCTGCGCGAGGTCACCGCCGTGGCGGAGGTCGTGCAGCGGGTCGTCCTGCGTCCGCTCCCGGAGCGCCTCGGCCGCTTCGAGCTGCACCTGCTGTACCTGGCGGCCGCGGCCAAGGCCAGGATCGGCGGCGACTTCTACGAGGCCGTACGCGTTCCGGGCGCCGTCCGGGTCATGCTCGGCGACGTCCAGGGCAAGGGCCTCAGCGCCGTGGAGACCGCCTCCGTCCTGCTCGGAGCCTTCCGCGCCACCGTCAACGACGCCCCGGACCTGGCCACCCTCGCCGACCGCCTCGACGAGGGCCTCGCCCGCTACGGGGGCTGGGACCCGGACTCCGACGCCGCCGAGCGTTTCGCCACCGTCGTCCTCGTGGAACTCCCCGACGACCGCGACGTCGCCCTGCTCCTCAGCTGCGGCCACCCCGCCCCACTGCTCCAGCACGGGACCGCGGTCGAGCCGGTCGCCTTCGCCGACCCCTCCGTCCCCGTCAACCTCGCGGGCCTCGCCGAGCACCACCACCGGATCGAGGAGGTCCCGTTCGGCCCGGGGGACCGCCTGCTCCTCTACACCGACGGCGTGAGCGAGACCCGGGACCGGACCGGCACCTTCTACCCGCTGGAGACGCGCATGCGCGGCTGGGTGCGGGAACCGGCCACCGCACTGCCCGAACTCCTGCACCGCGATCTCGCCGCCTACGGCACCGACGGCCTCGACGACGACGTGGCCGCCGTGCTCGTCGTCCGCGCGCCGGAGCCCGGCTGACCGTCTCCACACCTCCGGGTGCCCGCAAACATCGAGTTCTGGGCGGCTTGTGTCGCTCGCGTCCGGTTCCGTGATCTGTGCGCTGTTCGTGCGCTCTGGTCGCTCTGTGTCCGATGAGTGAGGCTTGCGGGCGTCCGCATGGCCTTCAGCTGGCCGGTCTTCCTCTGGGCGTACACTGTCCTGGCACGCAAGGGCTACCACGTCGTCGCCTACACGCCCCGCGGGCTCGGCCACGCCGGGCTCCCCTCCACCCTTCCTCTCCCACACCTGGCACGAGAGCCTCTTCCCGGTCAACCAGGTCCTGACGGCCTTCCAGGGCCTGGAGGTCCCCAAGCGCCTCAACCTCTGGATCGGCGACCACGCCGCGCCCGAGGGCGCGGGCCTCGTCGGCACGCGGCCCGGCCAGGTCAACCGGCCGCTCGCGGAGGCGTACGCCTGGCTCGACCACCACCTCAAGGGCGAGGCGAACGGGGTGGCCGAGTGGGACGAGGTCTGCAGCGAGGTGATGTTCACCTACGTGACGGAGCCGGTCCTGGGTCCCGGGACGGGCGAACCGACCGGGGAGAACCGCGTCGTCGAGCCCGCGGTCCGCGAGAGCCGCGCCGACTGGGGAGGGGTCACCACCCGCGTCGAGACGTTCGCCCTCACCGGGGACGGGGCGGGCGGCGCCGACGGAGCGCTCGTCCCCGGCGGCGGGGTGACGCCTCCCGAGGGCGTCGGCTGGCGACGCTCGTTCGTCGCGGGCGTGGACACCGAGGCCACCGCCACGGACCTGCCGCTCATGACCACCGGTCAGGCGGAGTGCGCCGGCAACCCCAAGATCGACCGTCGGCACTCCGTGGCATGGACCACCCCTCCGCTCGCCGCCCCCGACGGGGACGGCCCGGTCGGTCGCCGGGTCCGGGGCATCCCGCGCCTGCGTCTGACGGTCCGCTCGACCACCACGTCGGCGTGCCTCGTCGCCCACCTCCTGGACGTGGCCGAGGACGAGACCGCGCGGATCGTCACCCACGAACCGCTGAACGTGTACGACCTGACGCCCGAACAGGACACCACCGTGACCTGGGAGCTCCAGGCGGCCGCGTACGACATCCCCGCCGGTCACCGGCTGATGCTGGTCGTCGACAGCAAGGACCCGCTGTACGGAGACGCCTCCGTCACGTGGACGCAGACCGCCGTGGGCTCGCCCGAGGACGGGCCGTCGTTCCTGGAACTGCCCCTGGGCTGAGCCCGCAGGGCCGTACGAAGGGCGGGGCGCGCACCGGGCAGGGTGCGCGCCCCGCCCGCCTGTCACGCCACCGGCGGCAGCTCCAGGTGCTCCCGCAGCGTCGTCCCCGTGTACGCGGTCCGGTACACGCCCCGCTCCTGGAGTTCGGGCACGAGGAGGTCGACGATGTCGTCGAGTCCGTCCGGGACCAGGTACGGCGAGATGTTGAAGCCGTCGAGGGCGCCGTGCCGGGCGAACCGGGCGAACGTGTCGGCGAGTCCGGCCGGGGTCCCGACGTGCCCGCGCTGCGGACCGAGCTCGATGACGGTCTCGCGCAGCGACCAGCCGTTGGCCCCGGCCTTCGCCCGCCATTCGGCCACCACGGCCCGCGGGTCCTCCACCCACCGGGTGCCGAACCTGCCGGTGTCCCCGGCGACCGCCGGGTCCTCGGCGGGCAGCGGCCCGTCGGCGTCCCGGTCCGACAGGTCGATGCCCCACAGCCGGCTCGCGAGGCCGAGGGCCACCGCGGGCGTGACCTGTTCGAGGCGCACCCACCGGGCCTTCTCCTCCGCCTCCTTCTCGGTCGCCCCGATGACGATCTCCGTGCCCGGCAGGATGCGCAGCGCGTCCTCGGGCCGCCCCGCCGCCCGCAGCCGGCCGCGGACGTCCTCGGCGAAGGCCAGGGCGTCGTCGAAGTCCGTGCCGTGCGCCGAGAAGATCACGTCCGCGTGGCGCGCCGCGAAGTCCCTGCCCTCGCCCGAGTCACCCGCCTGGAAGATCACCGGGTGGCCCTGGGCGCTGCGCGGCAGGGTCGGAGCCAGGTCGACGTCGACGTGTGCTCCCCGTGACCGTACGCGTCTCACCGCGCCCGGCACCGACCACGAGCGGGCGTCCGCGGACTCCGCCACGGCGCCGTCGGCCCAGCCGTCCCACACGGCGCGCGCGACGCCCAGGAACTCCTCCGCGCGCCGGTAGCGGTCGGCGTGGTCGAGGTAGCCGCCGCGCCGGAAGTTCTCCCCGGTCCAGGCGTTGTGGGTGGTCACTACGTTCCAGCCGGCCCTGCCGCCGGAGAGCAGATCGAGCCCGGCCAGCCGCCGCGCGAGGTCGCCCGGCTCGTTGTAGGTGGTGTTGGAGGTGGAGACGAGCCCGATCCGCTCGGTCGCGGCCGCCAGGGCCGACAGCTGGGTGATCGAGTCGGGGCGGCCCGCCACGTCCAGCTCGTGGATGCCGCCGCCCCCGGACTCGCGCAGCCGCAGCCCGTCCCCGAGGAAGAAGGCGTCGAAGAGCCCGCGTTCGGCGGTTCGCGCGACCCGCAGGAAGGACGCCGGATCGATCTGGGAACCACTGGAGGGATCCGACCAGATCGTCCAGTGGTTGACCCCCTGGAAGAAGACCCCGAAGTGCAGCCGGGCGTCGGGGCGGGGGACGTCGTCGCGATCGGCGCGGGTCATCGGGTCTCCTCCGGGGCGAGTGCGGCGGCGCCGTCGGTCGTGAAGCGGCTGAGGGGCCGGGGGAGGCCCAGAGAGGCGCGCAGGGTCGTGCCCGGCAGCGGCCTGGCCGCGAGCCGCCGGACGAACAGTTCGGGCAGGACCAGCCGGGAGAGCACCGCCAGGTCCTCGTCGAGGACGAGCGGATGGAGCCGTACGCCGTCGACGTGACCGGCGAGCTCCGCCAGGAGCGACACCAGGCCGTCGGCCGGACCGGAGTAGCGCAGCCGGTCCGGGTGTTCGACCCACGGGGCGGAGCGCTCCAGGCCGGCGATCCGCTCCCGTGCGGTCTCGCGCGGAGTGTCCAGAGCCACCTCGATCTCGGCGAAGGCGAGCGGCGCGCCGGAGGACGCCGCCGCCTCGCGCACCTCGGCCGGGCCGGCACCGCCGACCAGGGCCACATCGCTCAGCCCGGGCGGGACGAGCCCCCGGCGGGCCAGCACCACGGGGCGTCCCTGCGGCGGCCGGGGCACGATCGACGGGCCCTTCACGGAGTACGTCTCGCCGGCGAAGTCGACGGCGTGGAGCCGGGACCGGTCCAGGTAGCGGCTGGTGGCCACCGACCGGATCACCGCGTCGTCCTCCCACGAGTCCCACAGATCCCGCACGACCCGCAGCCCGTCGTGGGTCTCACGGGTCAGCGCGCTCGTCCCTTCGACGGCGGGGCGGCCCCAGGCGCGGGCGGCGCGGGAATCCGCCTCGACCCCCACCACCCACCCGGCACGGCCGGCCGAGACGTGGTCGAGCGAGGCGAGCTGCGAGGAGACGTGGAACGGCTCCGCGTACGTCGTCGCGAGGACCGGAGCCACGCCGAGGACGCTCGTCGAAGCGGCCACGAACGCGGCCCGTTCCACGGAGCCGATCCGGCCCGCGGGACCGTCGTCGTCGCCGGAAGCCGGCGGCAGGATCGAGTCGTCCAGGGTGACCAGGGTGAAGCCGGCGTTCTCGGCGACGGCCGCGACCCGGGCGAGCCGCCGAGGGTTCAGCAGATCGGCGGGGGCGTGCGCGGCACGGCGCCACGCGGCCGGATGAGCGCCCTCGCCGTCGATCTCGACGGCCAGGCGCAGGGCGGGGCGGGGCATGGAGGTCCTTCCGGAAGTCGGGGGCGCGCGACGGCACGACAGCGGTGCGGGGCACGGCTGTGCGCGGCCGGTCGGCGGGACGTCACGGGACGCGCGGACCCACGCGGAGCGGGGTCAGGCGCGAGGGGAAGGACAGATGGCCGAGGCGGTACGGCAGAAGTCGACGTGACGACGGCAGACCAGGCCGGTGGCGGCCCGGGCGGGGGTGTGCGGCGACACGGCGACCACTGCGAGCACGTGCGCCTCCCCCCGGTGGTGGACCCGTCCGGGCACGGACGGCGACTCCTCACCATAGGCAGGCCGCCTTCCGAACTGTCAAGGTCCTCCCGGCCGTCGGACACCCTGTCGGCGTGCCCCGAGGTCGGGACGTCAGGAGGCGCGGACGCGGGGCGAGTTGAACGCCCGTCCGGAAGGACGAGGGGCCGTCCGGTCCGTCCGTCCGACCGGGGCGGGGAGCGCGCCGGGCGTCGCGGGACAGGCCCGATCGGAGGGACACCCCGCGGGGCCGGATCCCGACTCAGACTCCGGTCTGATCCGATGTGGCCCCGTGGGCGGACGCGCGGGCCCGTCCGCCCCGCCTACCGTGCCCGCATGACCCGAAGCTCCCGGGCGGCCGCGGCCGCCGTTCTCGCCTGCTCGCTCGCTTTATCCGCCGGGGCCGCCACCGCGGCCACCGCCCCCGACACCACGGCCCCCACGGCGGCCGCGCCGTCGGCCCGGGCCGTCGTCCTCCCGGCGCCCACCGGTCCGTACGCCGTCGGCAGCACGGTCCTGCCGCTGGTCGACCGGTCCCGCACCGACCCGTGGGTACCCACCGCCGACGGGCGGGCGCTCATGGTCACGCTCCACTACCCGGCCGCGCGCTCCGGCGGCGGCAGGCCGGCTCCGTACGCGACCAGGGAGGAGGCACGCCTGCTGGCCGAGCAGCTCGGGCCGGGCGTCGACGGCGACGTGCTCGCCCGGACGCGCACCCACAGCAGGTCCGACGCGCGCCCGGCTCCCGGACGGCGCCCGCTGGTCCTGCTCTCGCCGGGCTTCGGCGTCTCGCGCTGGACGCTCACCCATCTCGCCGAGGACCTCGCCTCCCGCGGCTACGTCGTCGCCTCCGTCGACCACGCCTACGAGTCCTTCGGAATCAGCCTCCCCGGCGGCCGGACCCTCACCTGCGTCGCCTGCACGGCCCTCGACGAGGGCGGGGTGCACGGAAGCGTCGTGACCACGACCCGCGCCGCCGACATGCGGTACGTCCTGGACCGGCTCACCGGCCCGAGGCCCGCCTGGCGTCACGCCGACGTGATCGACGCGAGCCGCGTCGGCATGGCCGGCCACTCCATCGGCGGGGCGAGCGCGGCCACCGCGATGGTCGCCGACCCGCGCGTCGACGCAGGCGTCAACATGGACGGCGCGTTCTGGGAGGACCTTCCGGCGGAGGGCCTGCGGGGCCGTCCGTTCATGATGCTCGGCACCCACGACGAGACGCACGTGCCCGGCGGGACCGACACCACCTGGGACCGGACGTGGCCGGCGCTCGACGGTTGGAAGCGCTGGGTCACGGTGGCCGGATCGGAGCACTTCACCTTCTCGGACGGGCCCGTGATCTCCCGTCACTTCGGCCTGCCCCAGGCCCCGCTGCCCACCGACCGCGCCGTCGCCGTGACCCGGACCTACGTGGCAGCCTTCTTCGACCGGCACCTGCGCGGACTCCCGCGCCCCGTCCTCGACGGCCCGTCGCCGGAGAACCCGGAGGTCCACTTCCAGCACCGCTGACCGTCGGACGCGGGTGCGCGGGGCGTCCCCGGTGCGCGAGGGCGGCACCGGGGACGCCCACGGGACACGGAGACGGCGGGCGTACGGCCCGTACCCCGGGAGAGGGAACGGGCCCGGTGCCGATGAGCGGGTACGCGCGGTCTCAGGAGCGGTACGGTCCCGGACCGGAGGAGCGGGTACGCGCCCGGTCTCAGGAACGGTAGGGAGTGTTCGCTTCCGCCCAGTCCGCCAGCGCCCGCGCGCACTCGGCCACCGACTCGCGCCAGCTGCGGGCGGCGCCGTCGCCGGCCTCGTCGCTGACGTGCTTCACGATGCGCAGCGGCACTCCGGCGAGCGCGGCGGCCGTGGCCAGCGCGTACCCCTCCATGTCCACCAGCGCCGCCCGCTCCGCCAGCCGCACGCGGGCGGCCTCGTCCGCGATGAACGCGTCCCCGGTGGCGAGCACCACGTCGCCGCCGTCCGGCAGCGTCAGGGGCGCGCCGTACGTCTCGCCGGTCAGGGTGGCGAGCAGCTCACCGTCGAGGTCGTGCTGCACCACGGTGCCGACGACGTGCGTCCCGGTCCAGCCCGTCCGCAGCGCCCCGGCCGTGCCCAGGTTCACGATGCCGTCGGGCCGGGGCCCCCGGCCCAGTACGGTCGCGAGGGCGGTCGCCGCGTTCACCTTGCCCATGCCGGTCAGCAGCACCGGCAGATCCGTGTCGAGGAACTGCGCCTCCTCCTTGACCGCGACGACGAGCAGCGGACGGTCGGCCGTGATCTCTCCCAAAAGTTCCATGGACGCCACGCTAGTTCGCCCGTCCGGCTTTCGTACAACCGGGCGTGGGCGGTGACCGGGCGCCACGCACGCGCGTACCACCTTCAGACGGGCAACAGGCGGCCGATCAGCGCGCCGAGCTGCCGGGCGTTGCGGCAGGGGCGCATCTCGACGAGTCCGGCGTAGGCGGGGGCCACCGAGTCGCCCGTGCCCCACAGCGAGGGCTGCTCGGGGTTGAGCCAGTGGACCCGCCGGGCACGGTCGGCGACGAGGCGGAGCGCCGCGAGGTTGGGGTCGGCGCCGTTGGTTCGGGCGTCGCCGAGAACGAACACCACGGTGCGGGGGCCGACGGCCTCCGCGTACCGCTCGGCGAACTCGCCGAGCGACGTGCCGTAGTCGCTCTGCCCGTGCCAGCCCGTCAGCCGGGCCTCGGCGAGGATCCGCTCCCCGAGCGCCGCGGGGTCCGTCGAACCCCGGGCGATCAGGTCCGTCACCTCGTCCACCCGGTTGACGAACGCGAAGACCCGGACCCGGCTGAACTGGTCGTGCAAGGCCTGCACCAGCAACATCGTGAACTGGGCGAAGCCCGCCACCGACCCCGAGACGTCGCACAGCAGGACCAGCTCGGGACGCCGGGGACGGCGGCGCCGCAGCACGGGCCGCACCGGAACGCCGCCGGTCGACAGCGAGCCGCGCAGCGTCCGCCGCAGATCGATCTCGCCGCGCGCGGCACGGCGCCGCCGTGCCGCGAGCCGGGTGGCCAGCTTCCGCGCGAGCGGCCCCACCGTACGGCGCAACTCGTCCAGCTGCTCCCGCCCGGCCAGCAGGAAGTCCACGCGGTCCGCCGTGCCCGCGACCGCCCGCCGCGCGACCCGGTCGCGGCCCTGCCGCTCGGCGACGCGCCGCCGCGCCTCGGTCCGCACCCGCTCCCGGAAGGCCTCGATGCGGCGCCGGATCTCGTCGTCGACCAGCCGGTCGGTGAACTCGGGGTCCTCCGCGCCGTGAGGCGCCCGCAGCCGGTCGCGGACCCGGGCGAGCAGCGTCTCGGGACGCAGTCGGGAGAGGGTCTGGTACGAGGACCAGCCGTCCGACTCCGGACCGGAGCCGAAGCCCCCGAAACCGCCCACCGCCTCGGCCGCGAGCCGGTCGAGGGCGGCGCCGTCACCGGTGGCCAGGGCCTCGGCGAGCCGGTCCCGCAGCGCCACGAGATCCGCCGGGGTCCCCGCGTACGCCTCGGCCTTCCCCGGGGCGCCACCGCCGAGCGGGAAGTACAGGTCGAAGACCCGGTCGAACACCGGGCGCTGCGGCGCGCCGTGCAGCAGCGTCGCCGCCAGCGCCTCGCGGACCCGCTCCCGGTCCGTGAAGCCGACCGCCTCGAGCGCCCGTCCCGCGTCGACCGTCTCGCCGGTGCCGATCCCGAATCCGTGCGCGCGCAGCGCGGCGACGAGTCCGGCCAGGCGTTCCGCCGTCGCCCCGGCGGGGGTCGCCGTGCTCACACCGCGTCCAGGTCGAGCTTGGCCGCCGCCTTCACGATGTCCTCCTGGTGCTTCAGGAGGACCCCCAGGGTCTCCCGTACGACCCGCTCGTCCAGCCGTTCGGCGCCCAGCGCGAGCAGCGTGCGGGCCCAGTCGATGGTCTCCGACACCGACGGGGCCTTCCGCAGGTCCATCTCCCGCAGCGCGCCGACGACCCGCACGACGGACGCGGCGAGCGCGGTGTCCAGACCGGGCACCTTGAGGCCGACGATCCTGCGCTCCAGCTCCTCCTCGGGGAAGCCGATGTGGAGGAAGAGGCAGCGCCGTCGCAGCGCCTCGGACAGCTCGCGGCTCGCGTTCGAGGTGAGGACGGTGAACGGCCGCCGCGTCGCCGTGATCGTGCCGAGTTCCGGGACCGTCACCTGGAAGTCGCCGAGTACTTCGAGGAGCAGTCCCTCCACCTCGACGTCGGCCTTGTCGGTCTCGTCGATGAGGAGCACCGTCGGCTCCTCGGAGCGGATCGCGGTGAGCAGGGGGCGGGGGAGCAGGAACTCCTCGCCGAAGATGTCCGTCCGCGTCTCGTCCCAGGACTCGCCGCGGCCCGCCGTGATCCGCAGCAGTTGCTTGGCGTGGTTCCACTCGTAGAGCGCGCGGGACTCGTCGACGCCCTCGTAGCACTGCAGCCGCACCAGACGGGCGCCCGTCACCGCGGTCACGGCCTTGGCGAGCTCCGTCTTGCCGACCCCGGCGGGGCCCTCGACGAGCAGGGGCTTGCCGAGCCGGTCGGCGAGGAAGACGGTGGTGGCGACGGCCGGCGACGCCAGATAGCCGGTGGTGGCGAGCCGTTCGGCGACGTCGTCGACAGAGGCGAAGAATCCGGTCGTCGTGGCGGTGGTCATGGCTGTCCCCCCGGGGAGCGGAATGGCGTACTGGCCAGTAGCATCAGTCGTACTTGATCAGATCGGGCACCGCCGCACAACCGTCCGGCGCCGGCTCCGTGCCGTGCGCGGGGCGCCACCCGCTGGTGCAATGGGGGGACCGGGTTCGCCGTCCGGGGGACCGGGCGGGCGGTGGAGGTGTCGTGGCGGAACAGGACGAGGCCCTCCTGACCGGGGTGCGTGCCCTGGAGCAGGCGATCGGCGAGATCGGCTCGACCCTCGACGAGACGACCACCTGCCGCGAACTCGCCTCCTTCCTCGCCCGCCACCTGGACGCCACCTCCGTCACGGTCGACCTCCTCGCCCGACCCGGAGGTCCGCTCCGCCGCGCCGCGGCCACCTCGCCCGCCGGCGAGGGGCCGGCCGTCGCGGCGGGCGGCACGGGGACGGCCGCCGGACCGGACGGCGACGGGCCGGGCGGGACGGGAACAACCACCGGATCGGACGGCGCCGGGCCGGGCTCCGGGACCGCCCACGCCGCCGTGGGTTCCCGGGCCGGGGCGGGTGCGGTCGCCGCCGGCGGCTCCGGGGCCGCGGGTGACGGCCTCGCCCTGCCGCTCGCCGTCCACGACGAGGAGCCGATCGGGACGGTCACCGTCACGAGGGCGGGCGGCGCCCCGTTCACCGCCGGTGAGGTGGCGCTGCTCCGCCACACCACCCGGCTCGCCGCCCGCCACCTCGGGCACGCGCGCCGGCTCGCCGCCACGGAGGACACCGCGCTGCACCTCCAGCGCGCCCTCGTCGCGGAACCGGGCCGGCCGCACCCCAACCTGGAGATCGCCGGCGGCTACCTCCCCGCCGGGCACCGGACCCTGGTGGGCGGTGACTGGTTCGAGACCGTACGGCTCCACTTCGGAAGGAGCCTGCTCGTCGTCGGCGACGTGATGGGCCACGGCCTCGCCGCGGCCGTGGACATGAACGCCTACCGCACGGCCCTCCGCGAGGTCGCCGCGACGGACCTGCCGCCGCACCGGGTGCTGCGGCACCTGGACTCGGTGGTCGCCGAGGACGACGCCCGCCGCCCGGCCACGTGCCTCCTGGTCCGGGTGGACCCGGCCCGCGGCAGCGCGACCTTCGCGAGCGCGGGGCACCTGCCGCCCGTCGTCTTCGCCGCCGACGGCTCCGCGGAGCTCGTCGACCTCCCGGTGGGCCCGCCGCTCGGCACCGGGGTCGGCGGATACGAACCCGCCACGCGGCCCCTCGTCCCGGGCGACACCCTGCTGGTCTTCACCGACGGTCTCGTCGAGCGGCGTGACGAGGACATCGACGTCTCCCTCGCCCGTCTCGCCGCCCTCCGGCTGCCGGCCGGGTCCGGCCCCCGCGAGGTCGTGGACGAGGTCCTCCGGCGTCTCGGCGCGCACGGGGCGGAGGACGACGTGGCGGTCCTCGCGGCCCGCGTCCGCGCACGCCCCACATCGTGACAGAAAGTCACTCCTTCCCCACGAATCGCGGTGACGCAGGGTCACACCGCCCTCGTCGGGGACCTGTTTCGCCCCTCGGCGGGATTGTTCTCGCAGGACGCTTGTGCACGGCCCCGGCGCCCGGCACGCTCCTCGTATGAACACGGCCCGGCATGCCAGTGAACGTCTGATGAGCTGGTCTTCGCTGACCCCCGGCCGCGCCCATTGCGGCGCCGAGCTCGGACTGGGCACCGCGACGGAGGAAATCGTCCACTTCCACGGTGAGCACGAGGCCGACGTCCATCTCACCCGCGCCATGGTCGCCAAACTCCGCCCGGCCCTCCTGGGGTCGAGCGCGGTGCGCCTGCGCGCGGGATCGGGGTGGGTGACGGTCCGTCTGGACATGGGATCCGACATCGACCTGCTCGCCACCCTGGTGAGCGCGGCCCTCCAGGCCAACGGCGTTCCCGACGTCGCCCCGGACGGCTGCACCCGCACCCTCCCGGTCCTCGGCGCGCGCTGACCTCGTCGCCCAGGCGCCGGCGGAGGGCGCCCGCGAACCCCGGGTTCGTAGGCCCGCCACCGGAGGCGCCCGCCGACGGCGGTGGGGTACGCAAACCCACGCGACCCGGGCTACGTACGCCCACGCGACCCGGGCTATGTACGCCCACGCGACCCGGGCTACGTACGCCCACGCGGCCCGGGGGCGGGCGCCCGCAAGGCCGGAGGACCTGTTCGCGGTCCTACGACGGGACCGGGAAGAGCATGCACGTGCTCGTCGCGTGGGCGAGGAGCCGGTCCTCGGCGTCGTACAACCCCGCCTCCGCGAGCGCGGTCCGGCGGCCCTGGGAGATCACCGTGCCGATGGCGCGGATCTTGCCGGTGTCCATCGTGACGGGGCGGAGAAAGCGGGTCGACAGGTCGAGCGAGGTGTACGCCGTGCCCCGCGGGAGCGTGGTGTGGACCGCGCAGCCCGCGGCCGAGTCGAGCAGCGTCGCGTACACCCCGCCGTGCACGCTGCCGATCGGGTTGTAGTGCTCCTCGCCGGGTTCGAGCGCGAACACCGCGCGGCCGGGCCCGACCTCCTCCAGGGTGAAGCCGAGAAGCGCGGCGATCGGCGGCCCGGGGAGCCGGCCCGCGATCATCTCCCGCAGGAAGTCGATGCCCGCCATCGACATCGCGGCGCGCGCGGTGGCCCCGGCGTCCTCCCACTCGACCGTTCGTGACCGCCCCATCACCACTCCGCTCCACCGATCATCTGACTCTGTACGGCGAAGCTAGCTCCCCCGTCCGCTGACTGTCAACGACAGAGCCAGGTGGCTACAGTGGGCGGATGAACTGGCTGGAGACGGATACGGAGAACTGCCCGGTCCGCCGCACCCTGGACGTCGTAGGCGAGAAGTGGAGCCTGCTCATCCTGCGCGAGGCGTTCAACGGAGTCCGGCGCTACGACGAGTTCCGCCACCACCTCGGCCTCTCCGAGGCCGTCCTCGCCGACCGCCTTCGCAAGCTCGTGGCCGCGGGCCTCCTGCGCAGCGAGCCCTACCGCGAACCCGGCGCCCGCACCCGCCACGAGTACCGGCTCACCCGCAAGGGCGTCGACCTCTGGCCCGTACTCCTCGCCCTCAAGCAGTGGGGCGACACGCACGCGGGCGAGCCCGACGGGCCCGTCCTCGACATCAGGCACGGCGCCTGCGGCTCCCCCGTCCGTGTCGTCGTCCAGTGCGACGGCGACGAGCAGGCCGTCCTCACGCCCCGCGACGTCACCGTCCGCCCGGGCCCCGCGGCCCGCCCCCGCCGAGCCGTCTGACGCCTCCCGAGCGCCGGCCACGACGCCGTCCGGGGCGCCCGCCCGCCGCCCGCCGCCGGGCGAGCACGCCGCGCAGCGGCTCCCCTCCGCCACCCGTTCGGCGGCACCCCCGCGATGGGGTGCCGCCCGGCCGGGTACCTGACGTGGCATGTCCTCCCCCCCCGGTCCGCCGCCCGGCGGTGCCCCCGCCGAGAACGGCCACTGGTTCCAGCGGCTCCACGCGCGCGTCGTCGCCTCGCCCGTCGGGCTGGCGTGGAACCGCGGCCGCGCGATGGAGCTCATGCACCGTGCCATGGGCTTCGCGGCACTCAGCCTGCTCACGCTCGTCCCCCTGCTGATCGTGATCGCCGCGGCGGACCTCGCGAGCGGCCAGGGCTTCGCCCGCTGGCTCGTCCAGGGCCTCGGCGTCTCCGAGGTCTCCCAGGAGGAGGTCGAGCGGCTCTTCGGCCAGCCGGGTCAGGCCCTGCAACGCACCACGGCCTTCGGCCTCGCCGCCCTCGCCGCCTTCGGCGTCACCTTCGGATCCGCCGTACAGACCGGCTACGAGCGGGTCTGGGACCTCCCCACCGCCCGCTGGCACACCATGTGGCGGCACGTCGTCTGGCTCGCCGTCCTCGTCGCGTCCCTGCTGCTCTTCGTCGCGTTCCCCGCCCCCGAGAACGCCCCGGCCGGCGTCACCACCGTCGTCGCCCTCGGCGACCTCGTCGGCACCTTCCTCTTCTTCTGGTGGTCCCAGCGGTTCCTGCTCTGCGGCCGGATCCGCTGGCGCGCCCTGGCGCCCGGGGCCGCCCTCATCGCCCTCGGCCTCCTCGGGCTGCGGGTCTTCTCGCAGCTCGTCTTCTCCCCGCTGATCGCCTCGAACGCGGTGACGTACGGGCAGTTCGGCACCGTCCTCGTGCTCCAGTCCTGGCTCGTCGGCGTCGGCTTCGTCGTGTACGGAGGCGCCCTCGCCGGGCGCCTCATCCACGAATCGCTGCTGCGTCGCCGACTGCGGATCTCCCTGTGACCCCTACTGGTCCCGGCGCCGCACCGCGAGCACCGTCACCGCCGCCGCGCCCAGCACCCACAGCGCGTACACCAGCCACGCGCCGCCCGCCGACCACGGGAAGGGCTCGTCGGCGGGCGGTCCCGCGTCCGCGAGCCGCTCCCAGGCGTGCAGCGGTGTCGCGTGGGCGAGCGCCGCGGTCAGGTGACGCCGGTCGGAGAGCACCGCGGGCAGCAGGAGGAGCAGGACCACGGCGCCGACGATCGAGGACGCGCTCTTCCGCAGCAGTGCGCCCAGCGCCATACCGGCCACCGCGCACACCGGGGCGAGGAGGGCCGAGGCCACGACGATCCGTGGCGCTCCCGGGTGGGTGATCGGCAGCCCGATGTCCCGGGCCGACAGCACGGCCTGCGTCGACCAGAACGAGGCGCCCGCGACCACCGCACCGAACCCGGTCTGCACCACCGCCACGACCAGCAGCTTCGCCGCCATGAGCGAGCCCCGTGCAGGCACCGCCGTGAACGTCGTGCGGATCAGCCCGCTGCCGTACTCGCCGACCACCGCCACCGCCCCCGTGGTGGCGGAGGCGAGGATCAGCAGCAGCGCCGCGTTGTACGTGAAGGCGTCCCACAGCGCCATGTCGTTCGCCACGAACTCGGCCCGGCCGCCCGCGTCGTACTGGAGCCAGTAGCGGTAGTGGTCCCACGCGGTGCCGAGGTTGAAGGCGACCACCGCCAGGGCGCCGAGGAACAGCGACCAGCCCGTCGACCTCAGCGACCACAGCTTCAGCCACTCCGACGCCACCAGGTCGCGGAAGCGGGCGGGGGGCTCCGTCACGGAGGCCGGGGGGAGGGCGAGGGTCGTCATCGGGCGTCTCCTGCCAGGTACTCGACGCTGTCGGCGGTCAGTTCCATGAACGCCTCCTCGAGGGAGGCCGTACGGGTGGTCAGCTGGTCGAGCGGCACCCGGTGCTCCAGGGCCAGCCGGCCGATGCGGGCCGCCGAGAGCCCGGTGACCGTCAGCAGTCCGGCGTCCTCCACGACCTCCGCTCCCTCGCCGAGCAGCAGTGCCGCCAGGGCCGCCCGGTCGGGCGAGCCGACGGACACACTCAGCCGTCTGCCCCGTGCGGCGAACTCCGTCAGGCTCTCCGCCGCGATCAGCGCACCCCGGCCTATCACCACCAACTCGTCGGCCGTGTGCTCCATCTCGGTCATCAGGTGGCTCGACACGAAGACCGTGCGGCCCTCCGAGGCGAGGCGCCTGAACAGGCCCCGCACCCACTTCACGCCCTCCGGGTCGAGGCCGTTCAGCGGTTCGTCGAACAGCAGCACCGGCGGGTCGCCGAGCAGTGCGCCCGCGATGCCGAGCCGCTGCCGCATGCCCAGGGAGTACCCGCCGATCCGGCGCCTGGCCGCGCCGGCCAGCCCGACCTCCTCCAGGACCTCGTCGACCCGGGAGAGCGGGACGCGGTTGCTGCGCGCCAGGACCGCCAGATGCGCCCGGGCGGTCCGTCCGCCGTGTGCGTCACCGGCGTCGAGCAGCGCGCCGACGTGTCGCAGACCCCGCGGCCGGTCGGTGAAGGGACGCCCGCCGACCGTCACCGACCCGCTCGTCGGCGCGTGCAGGCCCAGGATCATCCGCAACGTGGTGCTCTTGCCGGAGCCGTTGGGCCCGAGGAAGCCGGTGACCCGGCCGGGCCGGACGGTGAACGTGAGCGTGTCGACAGCGGTCGTGGCGCCGTAGCGCTTGGTGAGTTCCCTGACTTCGATCATGTGCACCACCGTGCCGCCCGGGACCCGTGCGGGGCATCGGACCGGAGCGGACAGTCGGCGGCCGGCCCTGTCACCCCAGGTCGTACGACCCCGGTCCGATGCCCGTGGCAGGGGCCGCCGTCTACGATCACCGCATGTCCGTCACCCCGTCAGCACCGTTCTACAAGAGGGTCACACCCGGCGGGTGGGCCGCCGTCGCCTGGGGTGCGGGCATCGCCTTCACGGCACTCCTCCGGATGACCGTGCCGGGCCAGGAGGGGCCGGAGGTCCTGCCCGGCTTCGTCATCCTGCGCTGGGACGGCCTCGCCATGCTGACCGTCGCCACCCTTCTCACCCTGCGCGGCAGCGCCCTGCTCGCCCGCCGTCCGACCGCTGCCCTCCACCACCTCCTCGTCGCGTCGGTGATCGCCTCCACCCCCCTCGGCGTCACCGCCATCCCCTTCGCGCAGTACCTCGCGGTCGACGTCGCGCTCTACGCCATCGCCGCCGCACGCCCCCGCCCCGAGGCCTGGCGGGCCCTCCTGCTGGCCCTCGGGCTGCTCGTCGTCTACGTGAGCGTGCGCCTGCTCGCCGGCTGGAGCGCCGGCACCACCAGCGCCCTGGCGGTCGCCCTGACCGCCCTCGTGGCCTGGCTCCTGGGCCGCTCGGAGGGACAGGCCCGGGAGTACGCGGAACGGAGCCGCGCGCAGGCCGCCGAACAGGCCGTCAGCGCCGAACGCCTGCGGATAGCCCGCGAGATGCACGACACGGTCGCCCACAGCATCGGGATCGTCGCCCTCCAGGCCGGGGCAGCCCGCCGCGTCATCGCGACCCAGCCGGAAGCCGCCCGGCAGGCCCTCACCGAGATCGAGACGGCGAGCCGCGAGACCCTCGCCGGCCTGCGACGGATGGTCGGCGCCCTGCGTACGGCGGACGCGGAGGCGCCGGCCGGGACGCCCCGCGCCCTCCCCTCCGAGGCGCGGTCCGAGGCGCTGTCCGAGGCCGGCCCGGACACCGCCGGCCGCACCGCCGCCGTCACCGGACTCCGTGGACTTCCCGAGATGCCCGGCCTCGCCGCCCTCGACCGGCTCGCCGAACTCACCGGGAACGCCGGCGTCCGGGTCGCCGTCCGCAGGGTCGGAGCCCCGGGCCCCCTGCCTCCTGACATCGACCTCTCCGCCTTCCGCATCGTCCAGGAGTCCGTCACCAACGTCGTGCGGCACTCCGGCGCCGACTCCTGCACGGTCACCGTCGACCGCCGCGACCCCGGGTCCCTCGCCGTCACCGTCGAGGACCACGGCCCCGGCACCGGTCGCCCGCGCGCGAGCGCCGGCCCGGGCTCCGGCTACGGCCTGACCGGCATGAGGGAGCGCGTCGCGGTGCTGCACGGAGAGTTCGGCGCGGGCCCCCGTCCCGGCGGGGGATTCCGCGTCACCGCCCGCATCCCCCTCCCCACAGGAGCCACCACCCGATGAGCGAGACCACAGCGGAGCGGCCCGTCCGGGTCGTCCTCGCCGACGACCAGCCCCTGGTGCGCACCGCGCTCCGGATGGTCATCACCGACACGACCGACCTCGTCGTCGCCGGCGAGGCGGCGAACGGCGCCGAGGCCGTGCGCCTCGTCGAGGAGACCGGTGCCGACGTCGTCGTGATGGACCTGCGCATGCCCGGCACCGACGGCATCGAGGCCACCCGGCTCATCACCGCCGGCACGACGGGCGCCCGGGTCGTCGTCCTCACCACCTTCGACGACGACGACCACGTCTACGGAGCGCTCCACGCGGGTGCGTCCGGCTTCCTCGTCAAGGACATGGCCCTCGACGACATCCTCGCCGCCGTCCGGGTCGTCGCCTCCGGCGACGCCCTCATCGCGCCCAGCGTCACCCGCCGCCTCATCAAGGAGTTCACCGGCCGCCCGCGGACCACGCCCGCGCCGCGCCGCGGCGTCGAGGGCATCACCGACCGCGAGCGCGAGGTCCTCACCCTCGTCGGACGGGGCCTGTCCAACACGGAGGTCGCCACCCGACTCCACATCAGCGTCGCCACCGCGAAGACCTACGTCACCCGGCTGCTGGCCAAGCTGGACGCACGCGACCGCGTGCAGCTGGTGATCATCGCGTACGAGGCGGGTCTGGTCTCCACCGGCTGACCGGCCCTGGGCGGCGGACGGAACGATCACACGATCCGGTGATCCGCGCGCGAGCGGCCGGGCGCCGCTCCGGGGAACGCTTGGATGGAGGCGATCCCACCAGCCCGTCGAGAGAGAGCCGCCCATGGCGAACACCTGGCTGCCGCCCGTCGAGTACATCGCGACCCTGCCGAGAGCGACGGCGTACGCCTGCCTCTACTTCACGGACACCGCCGGCCGCCCGTTCCAGCTGCGGGCCAGCGACCGCACCGCGCGGTGGCAGTGGCCCGGCGGGAACATGGATCCGGGGGAGACCCCCTGGGAGACGGCGGTGCGCGAGTGCCGGGAGGAGACCGGGATGACCTTCACGGGGGAACCGCGCCTGCTCGGCACCCACTTCGTCATGGACCGGGGCGAGGACTGGCCCGCCAACCACATCGGCTTCGTCTTCGACGGCGGGAAGCTGACGGACGACCAGATCGCCGCCGTCGTCCTCGACCCCGGCGAGCACAGCGAGTACAGCCTGCGCACCCTGGACGAGTGGGAGCGGGAGATGGAACCGGCGGAGTTCGCCCGCCTCGCCGAGATCGACCGGGCCCGCAGGACCGGCTCGACGGTGTACGTCGAGACCGGTCCCGCCGCGGACTGACCAGGGCCACCAGGGACCGTGGACCGACCACGGCCATCAGGGACCGTGGACTGACCAGGGCCACCAGGGGTACGACGGCGGGACCGCCCTTCCGGGCGGTCCCGCCGTGCCGTCGTCTCAGGACCGGCAGCCGACCGGATGCGCGATGTCGATCACGAAGCGCTCGGGGGAGTGCAGCGTGAACGTCTTGTAGGCGGGCTTGTCGTCGAAGGCGGCGCCGATGGAGACCACGCCCTCGAAGTCGCCGGTCAGGGCGACCCCCTTGAGCGTGGGCAGGTGGATCTTCAGCAGCCGGGGCCCCTGGTAGACGGACCGTCCGGCGTCGTCGTGGGCGGCGGCGGGGGAGAGCGTGATCGACAGGAAGTACTTCCCGGCGAGCGGGACCCTGTTGCCCGAGCCGTCGTAGTGGAGCGCGCCGACCTGACGCACGGTGACGGGGGGCATGGCGCCCCGGACGTCGATCACGAGCCGGTCGAAGGTCGCGTGGCCGCCCCAGCGGGCGTTGACGACCAGGGACGTCGTCGGCGTCGTGGAGGCACGGGACGGGGCGTTCGAGGCGCCTGCCGGGATCGTGGCGCCGATTCCGGCGGTCAGGAGGATTCCCGCGGCCACGGCCGCGAGGGTGTGACGGTGCTGCATGACGTCCCCCAATTTCTCCTGCTCGGGGACAGTGGTGTCACTGGCAGAGACATCCACCACCAGCGTACGGTTCCGCCTGTTCTGAGGTAAAAGTGCGTTATGTGCTGGAGTGCGACGGCCGACCTCTGGGCGGGCCTCGGGATCGCCGCGGTCGGCGTGGCCTCGCTCGCCTCCGTACGCCGCCCCTCCGACGCGCCCCTCGCCGCCCTGCCCCTGCTCCTGGGTGCCCATCAGATCGTCGAGGCCGCCGTCTGGCACGACGGGGGCGGCACCGGACCCGCCGCCCTCGCCTGGGCCGTGATCGCCCTCCCCCTGCTGCCCCTCTGGGTGCCGGCGGCCGTCATGGCGGCCGCCCGCCCCGCCGACCGGCCGCGACTGCGCGCGCCGCTCCTCGCGGGCGCGGCGACCGCGGCCTTCCTCGCGTACCGCCTGGCCACCCGTCCCGTCTCCGCCGGGATCCGCGGCCACACCCTCGGCTACGCCGTCGACCTGCCGTACGCGCCCCTCGTCCTCGCCGGCTACCTCCTCGCCACCGTCGGCGCGCTGCTGCTGGCCCGCGACCGGATCCTCCGGGTCCTCGGAATCGTGACGGGATCAGGGGCGGTCGTCTGCGCCGTCCTCTGGAGCGAGGCGTTCGTCTCCACGTGGTGCGCCCTCGCCGCCGTCGCCTCGCTCCTGCTGCTCTTCTGGATCCGACGGCGGCCGACCGTAACCCATCGGCCTCTCAGCAGTTGACCCGAGCATGAAGAAGCGCAGCATGCTCGCCATCGCCTCCCTCGCCGCAGGCGTCGTCACCGCTCTCGTCACCCCGCCGCCGCAGGCGAACGCCGCCGAGAGCCCGCTGGGCGGCGCCACCGGTCTCCTCCAGGAGGACCAGGGAGCCGCCACCGTCCTCCACGACACCGTCCAGGGTGCCGAAGGCGCCCTCCAGGGCGAGGCCCCCGGCGGCCTGCTCTGACCCCGATCCCCAGGTGGCGACCGGTGCCCCGCGACCCCCGTGGACCGCGGGGCACCGGCACGCCGTGACCCGGGAGGAGGCAGCCCGTGCGCGCGGCGTGCGCGAGTAATGACAGGATGTCCCCATGAGCGACAACGTTTACTTCGACATCACCATCAACGACGAGCCCGCCGGCCGGATCGTCTTCAAGCTGTACGACGACGTCGTCCCGAAGACGGCGACGAACTTCCGCGAGCTCGCGACCGGCGTGCACGGCTTCGGCTACGCCGGCTCCCCGTTCCACCGCGTCATCCCGCAGTTCATGCTGCAGGGCGGCGACTTCACCAACGGCAACGGCACCGGCGGCAAGAGCATCTACGGCGAGAAGTTCGCGGACGAGAACTTCACGCTGAAGCACGACCGCCCGTTCCTGCTCTCGATGGCGAACGCCGGCCGCAACACCAACGGCTCGCAGTTCTTCATCACCACGATCGTCACCGACTGGCTCGACGGCAAGCACGTCGTCTTCGGCGAGGTCGTCGAGGGCCAGGACCTCGTCAAGAAGATCGAGGGCCTGGGCACCCCGTCCGGCGCCACCAAGGCGAAGGTCGCGATCGCCGAGTCCGGCATCGTGAAGGCCTGATCGCCTTCCCGAGCTGAGCCGAGGGCGCCCCGCGCCCTCGCTCGTCCCACCGGCCGGGGCGGGGAGCGCCGTCCACCGGACGCGCCTCCCCGCCTCCGCCGTGTCTCCCGAAGCCGGGTGCCGTGCCCACCGGTCCCTCAGGCGAAAGCGGGCGCGTTCCGCTCCGCCCACGCCGCGAACGGCCGCGCCGCCCTGCCGAGCACGCGCTCCACGTCGGGGCTCACCCGCTGCTCCTCCGCGCTGGGCCGGCCCCACACCGACAGCATCCCGTCGACGGCCTGCTCCGGCAGGAACCGCACCAGCTGCGCACGTGCCTCGTCCGCGCTCTGCGCCACGAACTCCACCGGCGCGTCCAGCGCGTCGGCGAGGGCCCGCGCCTGCTCGCGCGGAGTCACGGCGGCCGGGCCGGTGAGCACGTAGGTACGCCCCCCGTGGGCCGGATCCCGCAGGGCCGCCGCCGCCACCGCGGCGATGTCCGACGGGTCCACGACCGGCAGCGCCACATCGGCGAACGGGGCCGCGACCGTACGGGCGGAGCGCACCCCCTCGGCCCAGAGGTACGCGTTGGAGGCGAAGCCGGTCGGCCGCAGCACCGTCCAGTCGAGTCCCGACCCGCGCACCGCCGACTCGAAGGCCCGCAGCACCGCGTGCGACGCGGAATCGGGCCGGGTCCCCGCCAGTTGCGAGGACTGGAGCACGATCCTCCGCACCCGGCAGGCCACCGCCGCGGCAACGATCCCGTCCGGGCTCAGCTCCTCGCCGAGGCCCGCGACGAGCAGGTACACGGCCTCCGCGCCCTCGAACAACTCCTTCAGACCGTCGACATCGGCCAGGTCACCCGGCCGGTGCGCCACCCCGGCGGGCAGGTCCCCGGCCGGCCGGCGGCTCACCGCCGTGACCTCCTCGCCGGCCGCGGCCAGCAGCTCCACCAGCGGTCGTCCGACGTTTCCGGTCGCTCCGGTCACCACGATCACAGCAGTCCCCTCCAGGGAGTCGGGGGCGGAGCGGATGCGCTCCGCCGTCCTCGTGACCTCATCCTGGAAGGCGAACTGGCCACCTTCTGGCCAGTTTCACGAGCGGGATGCCGGAAGCCTCAGTTCCCTTCGCCGAAACGGCGCTCGAACTTGGCGATCCGGCCTTCCGAGTCCACGGTCCGCGCCGTGCCGGTATAGAACGGGTGGCTCTCCGACGAGATCTCGACGTCGATCACCGGGTACGTCTCGCCGTCGTCCCACTCGATCGTCCGGTCGCTCGTCGCCGTGGACCGGGTGAGGAAGGCGTACCCGGCCGAGCGGTCGCGGAAGACCACAGGGCCGTACTCGGGCTGCTTGTCCTGCTGCACGTGTCCTCCTCGGGCTTGCCGCCCAGACCTGTCCGGGCCCTCTCGGCACGGCACTCCTCCAGCCTCCCCGTGCCGACGACGACCGACCAGCGCCACGGGCCCGACCGGGTGAACGGTCGTGAGGTCCTCAGACGTGGTCGGCCCAGCGGGCCGCGAGCAGCAGCGCGATGTCGTCGGGGCGCGAGGTGGCCTGGCGGGCCTCCCTGATCAGCCGGTCGGCCGCCTCCGAGAGCGGCAGTGAACCGGTCGCGGCGAGAGCCTCGCGCAAGTGCTCGATCCCCTCGTCGATGTCCCGGCCGGGCCGCTCGACCAGACCGTCCGTGAACAGCGCGAGCACCGCGCCGGGATCGAGCCGCAGCCGCGTCACGGGGTACGAGGCACGGTCGTCGACCCCGAGGACCACCCCGCCCGCCAGCTCCACCAGCTCCGTCACCCCGTCCGGCCGCAGGAGCAGCGGCTGCGGATGCCCGGCCCGCACCGCCCGCACGTCGCCCGTCTCCGGATCGAGCAGTACGTAGCAACAGCTCGCGAACTGCCCGGGGTCCAGGTCGATCAGCAGCCGGTTGGTCCCCCGCATCACGTCCTGCGGACGGTGCCCGCCCAGCGCGAACGCCCGTACGGCGCTGCGCAACTGACCCATCGTGGCGGCGGCCGCCACACCGTGGCCCTGCACGTCCCCGATGACCAGGGCGAGCTGCCCGTGCCCCGTCTCGATCACGTCGTACCAGTCGCCCCCGACGTCCATGCCCTGGGTGCCCGGCAGGTAGCGGCCCACCGTGTCCACCCCGTCCCGGACCGGCAGCCGGTGCGGGAGCAGCGCGTCCTGAAGCCCCCGCGCCACCGCCGACTCCGTGTCGTACCGCTGGGCCCGCTCCAGGGCCTGCGCGATCAGGCCCGCGAGTGCCGTGAGCACGGTCCGCTCCTCGGGGCTGAACCCGCGTGGCCGGTCGAAGCCGAGGATGCAGGAACCCACCGGTCGCCCGGAGGCGATCAGCGGCAGGAACGCCCGGGCTCCCGAGTGCGCGTCCATCGGCAGGTCCGGATACGCGCGGCCCAGCTGCTCCATCGACTCGAAGAACAGCGGCCGGCCCGTGGTCAGCGTCTCCACCCCCGGCAGCCGGGTGTCCAGGGCCACGCCGTCGAAGGGCTCCAGGAACCCCGGCGGGAACCCCGTCTCCCAGGCCAGGTAGAGGCGCCGGTCGCTCAGCAGATAGATGGCCAGCTGCCGTCCGCCGAACGCCGGCAGCAGCTCCTCCGTCACCACCGCCGCCACCTGGCGCGCCGTCACCGCCTCGGTCAGCGCGATCGCCAGGGCGACCGGCCGGTAGAGGGCCGCAGCCCGGTCGCCGGGCGCGGCGAGCCCGTCGTCCGCCCGCCGGCCGCCGCGGGTCCTGGCGCCGAGGCCCGCCGGGTCCTCCTCGGGGACCAGCACCATGGTGACCCCGTCCCGCCCCGGATGGAGCGACACGGACAGCCACCGGCCGCGCTCCGGTCGGGCCAGGAAACGCACCGGTTCGCCGGAGAGCAGCGCGGCACGGAGCTGTTCCTCGTGGAAGGGGAGGCCGAACCAGGGCAGGGCCTCCCACAGCGGCCGTCCGGCCAGCGCGCCGCGCGGGCGGCCGAGCAGCCGTTCGGTCCGTTCGTTGACGTACGTGATGCGGCCGAGCCGGTCGATCGCCAGGATCGCCCGCGGCAGCCGGTCGGTCGCGTCCGAACCCACGAGGCCCGTCCCGAGGTCGACCAGGGTGCCCGTGAGATGGCCACCGCCGGCGCCGACCGGACGGATCGCGTCCGCCGCGCCCGAGACCGCACCGTCCGGTGGGGGCGGGCCGGTCCCGCTCGTCGTGGTCCTCCGCGCCCGCGTGGTCACCTCGAGCAGGTGCAGGCCGCCGTCCGGCCCCTTCAGCCGGAGCCTGCGGACCGCGGGCCGTCCGTCGACGCCCGTCGCCTGCCGGGCCGCCGCCCAGAGCGCGTACCCGTCCTCCGGTTCGAGCAGGGACGTCAGCACGTCGATCGAGCAGGGGGAGCCGATCTCCGCCCCGAGGATCCCGAGCAGCCCCCGGTCGAGCGTGACCGTGCCCGTGTCGAGGTCCCAGTCGAAGGAACCGAAGCGGACGGGCGGGCCGGAGCCGATGGACAGCTGCACGCACACCGGATCGCCGGGCCACTCGATCACGGAGCCCCCGCGGGCCAGGGCGGACAGGGACTCACCCAGGCGGAGCGCGCCGCGGGTCATCCGGTTCCGGTCCTGGGCGTTCACGGGAACCCCCGGACTGGGCGGCCTCAGTGCCACGAGCACCCCGAACCGCTCACGCCCGGCGACGACCGGGGCGTACAGCGAGGAGAAGGGGAACGGCAGGCTGGCCACCAGCTGGGGAAACCGGCGCATGGCCTCCTCGACGTCGGCGAGGTGCACGGGCTGCCCCGAGCGGTGGACCTCCGCCACCGGAAACGGCCGGTTCGCGTGCATGCGCCACCACGGGCGGAACAAAGGCCCCGGAAGTCCCACGAGCACTGCCAGCCGCAGCAGCCCCGGAGATCCGGAGCGCAGATACACGCCGCCCGCGTACCCCCCGACCTCCTCGACGGCGCGCAGCGCCTCCTCCGCCAGCGTCCAGGTGAGCGCGGAGGAAGAAGGCCCGTCGGCAGTTCCCATCCCGGACGGAGGTCCGGTGCCGCCCGCCGGGCCGGGGCCGGACGTGCCGTGCGAGGTCACACAGTCAGGATGCCCCCGACGCGAAGGGCTCCGCATCCCGGACCCGGGGCCCGCGTTCCGGGCGGCGATGTTGACCGAAAGCTTCCGCGCCGTCACACTCGGTCGTCGACCGCCGCCGCCGGCGCGCGGCGCCACCACCCGCGACCAGGGGGCACGATGACGGACCGGCTTCTTCCGTACGACGTTCAGGGCGGGGGTCCCGCGCGGGCCCTCGTGCTGCACAACTGGTTCGGCGACCGCACCAGCTTCGACTCCCTCCGAGCCCACCTGAACGACGCCACCGGCACCTACGCCTTCGTCGACTGCCGCGGCTACGGAGAGGCCCTCGACCACGCGGGCGCGTACACGATGGAGGAGGTCGCGTCCGACGCGCTGGCGGTGGCCGACGACCTCGGATGGGAGTCCTTCTCCGTCATCGGCCACTCGATGGGCGGGAAGGCGGCCCAGCTGATGCTGCTCGACGCCCCCGACCGCGTCCGGTCGATCGTCGGCATCTCACCCGTCTCGGCGGCGGGCTTCCCCCTCGACGGCGAGACCTGGGAGCTCTTCGCCGGCGCGGCAGAGGAGCCCGCCAACCGCCGGGCGATCATCGACAACACCACCGGCGGCCGCTACGACGACGCCTGGCTCGCCGCACTCGTCGACCGGTCGGTCGGCCGCTCCTCCGCGACGGCCTTCCGCGCCTACCTGGACTCCTGGTCCCGCATCGACTTCCACGAGCGCGTCCGCGACAACCCCACCCCCGTCCTGCTCGTGGTCGGCGCCCACGACCCGGCGCTCGGCACCGAGGCGATGGAGTCCACCTGGCTGCGCTGGTACCCCAACGCGCGCCTCGAAGTCCTGAAGGACGCCGGCCACTACGCCCCCGAGGAGACGCCGGGGCCCCTCGCCGAGGCCATCGAGGCGTTCCTCGCCGCATGACGCCCTGAGCCCCCGCCCGGCGGGGGCTCGCCGGTGTTCCTCGCCCAACGGGGGGCTCGCCGGTGTTCTCGGAAGTCTTCGCACGGCGTGCGGGACGTCATCCGAACGTCGACGGATCCGACGACTTTCGAGGACAGCGGTCGGGCTGTGCCGTACGCGATCATCGTGGTCACGACGCCACGGGACGGTCTCCGGGAGACCGCCCACGATCAGCAGGAGCACACCCGATGGGCCTCGCGCAGTCTCAGCACCGCTTCCTCGTCAGGCAGAAGGTGACGCTCATGGCGAACCGCTACCTGGTGCACACCGTCGGACCCGACGGCGAGGAGGCGGAACTCGTCGCGTTCGCCCACCAGAAGAGAATGGCGTTCAAGGAGCACGTCACCTTCTACACCGACGAGTCCCGGAGCCAGGTCCTGTTCACGTTCAAGGCCCGCCAGGTCTTCGACGTCGGCGCGACCTACGACGTGCACGGTGCCTCGGGGACCCGGCTCGGGAGCTTCCGCAAGGACTTCGCGGCCTCCCTGCTGCGCAGCACCTGGCACCTGAGTGGGGAGGACGCGGCGGGCGAGGCCACCGGACGGGAGCGGCACCAGGGGGTGGCGCTGTTGCGGCGGGTCTGGGAGTTCCTGCCCTTCACGGAGCTGGTCCCGTTCGCCGTGCCGTACCACTTCGACTTCACCGCGGCCGGACGGTCCGTCATGTCCGTCGACAAGCGGTTCGGTCTGCGGGACCGGTACGTGCTGGAGATAGCCGATCCGGAGCTCGACCGGCGGCTCGCGATAGCCCAGGCCGTCGCCCTGGACGCCCTGCAGTCCCGCTGACCCACCTGCGGGGCGGCCCCGCGACGACCTCCGGTCCCGCCTGGCCCCGGGGCCGCCCCGCCCCGGGGCCGCTGACTCACTTGCGGGTGCTGCCTCACGGCGGCCTCCGGTCCCGCCTGGCCTCCGGGGCCGCTGACTCACTTGCGGGTGCTGCTCCGCGGCGGCCTCCCGGCCCGCCTGGCCCCCGGCCGCCGACCCACCTGCGGGGGCGGCCTCGCGACGGCCTCATGCCCGACTGACCCCCGTGGACGCCGGCACCCGTCGTCCGCCCGGGACGCGTCTACCCTGGAAGGAGGGGCAGGGACGGGCGCGCCGCTCCTTCCCGGGCCCGGGCCGCGCAGGCGGAAGGGCGGTGGACCATGTTCTTCGGGGATCGCACCGACGCGGGCAGGCAGCTCGCCGCCCGGCTCCACCACCTCAAGGGCCATGACGTCGTGGTCCTCGGGCTCCCGCGGGGCGGGGTGCCGGTCGCCGCGGAGGTGGCCGACGCCCTCGACGCGCCGCTCGACATCTGTCTCGTACGGAAGCTGGGGGTGCCCCAGCAGCCGGAGCTCGCGATGGGCGCCCTGGGCGAGGGCGGTGTGCGCGTGCTCAACGAGCGGGTGATCCGGCAGACAGGGGTCGGCGACCGCGCGCTCGCGGCGGTGGAGGAGCGTGAGCACGCCGTGCTGGAGGAGCGCGCCGACCGCTACCGGGGCAGCAGGGCGTCCGTACCGCTCGAAGGGCGGACCGTGGTCGTCGTGGACGACGGGCTGGCCACGGGTGCCACGGCACTGGCGGCCTGCCGGGTGGTCCGCGCCCGGGGAGCGGCCCGGATCGTGCTGGCCGTCCCGGTGGCTCCGCGCGGCTGGACGGCACGGCTCGGCGGCGAGGCGGACGAGACGGTGAGCGTCCACGCGCCGGAGGTCTTCTACGCGATCGGACAGTTCTACCGGGACTTCGAGCAGACCGCGGACGCCGAGGTCATCGCCTGTCTGGACCGGAGCAGGGCCGCGCGGGGCCCGGTGGTGCGGGGCTCGGACGCCTGGATCGACGTCGGCGGCGCCACGCTCACGGGGCGGCTCGCCGTGCCCGACGGCGCCAAGGGCATCGTGCTGTTCGCCCACGGGAGCGGAAGCAGCCGGCACAGCCCCCGGAACCGGGCGGTGGCAGACTCACTCAACCGGGCGGGCCTCGGGACCCTGCTGTTCGACCTGCTCACGGAGGGCGAGGCGGGCGACCGGGCGCGGGTCTTCGACACGCCGCTGCTGGCCGGCCGGCTGGCGCTCGCGACGGAGTGGTTGGCCGGGCAGCCGGTGAGCACCGGCCTTCCGCTGGGCTACTTCGGTGCCAGTACGGGGGCGGCGGCCGCGCTGTGGGCGGCCGCCGACCCCGGGTGCGCCGTGAGGGCCGTCGTCTCACGCGGTGGCCGGCCGGACCTCGCGGGGGACCGGTTGGCCGGGGTGCGTGCCCCGACGCTCCTGGTGGTGGGCGGCGAGGACGCGCTGGTCCTCGACCTGAACCGGCGGGCCGGGTCACTGCTGCGCTGCGAGAGCCGGTTGACGGTGGTGGAGGGCGCCACGCACCTCTTCGAGGAGCCCGGCGCCCTGGAGGAGGTGGCGGAGCTCGCCACCTCCTGGTTCACCGAGCACTTCAGGGATCAGTAGGCGCTGTTGACGTTGTCGATGGAGCCGTAGCGGTCGGCCGCGTAGTTGCAGGCGGCGGTGATGTTGGCGACCGGGTCGAAGAGGTCCATGGACGTGCCGGGCACGTGGTAGGCGAGGAAGGTCGGCTCGATGACCTGGAGCAGACCCTTCGAGGGCGTTCCGGCGGCCGCGTTGGAGTCCCAGAGGTTGATCGCCTGGGGGTTGCCGGAGGACTCGCGCATGACGTTGCGGAGGATGCCGTCGTACGTGCCCGGGATGCCCCGCTGGGCCATGATGGCCAGCGACTCCCGGATCCAGCCGTCGAGGTTGTCGGCGTAGTTGGTGGCGGCGGCCGGGGCCGCCTGGGCCGGGGCGGCGGCGGGAGCGGCGGCGGGAACGGCCTGTGCCGCGGAGGCGCCCGTGGGGGCGGCGGGGGCGGACCGGTGCTCGGAGCGGCTCGCCCGCTCGGGCGTGGTGCTCTTCTTCTTCGCCGGCGTGGGAGCGACCTTCGCGGAGTCCCGACGAAGCGTCAGTTCAAGGCCCGGGTGAATAAGTGACGGGTTGTCACCCACAGCGCTCCTGTTGGCCCGGTAAAGGCTCTTCCAGCCGCCCTGAATTCCCTTCTTCTGGGCGATCAGGGAAAGCGAGTCGCCGCTGACCACGGTGTAGGTGCGGGCCGCGGCGGGCGCGGCGGGCGCGGCGGGAGCCGTGACGGACGCCGGTGCGGCGGCGGGAGCGGCGACGGCGCGGGCGGTGAATTCCGGGGCTCCGGAAACGGGCGCGGCGCCGGCCGCGGCGGGGGCGATCAGCGGGAGGGCGAGGGCGACCCCGCCCGTGCCCGCCAGTGCGATTCCCTGGGAGACGGGGCGGCGTCGGGGGCGGCGGTGCTTACCGTGAGCAGGCATGACGGATTCCTCTCCGGCGCCTGCGGGGTGAGCTGTCGGGTTCGGACGGGAGGTGTCCGGCCGCGCGCACGCGGCTGCACCCCGAGCCGTTCCGGATTTCCGGGCCGGCGTATTCGTGGGTCCCCCGCTCCTGCCGTCGGGTGAAAAGGGAGGTATTTCGAGCGGTGGCAGGATTAGGCGATCCGCTCGAATGGAGGTGACCGTAGGCCAGTAATGCCGCGGATAACAAGAGGGCGTCGACCCGTGGCGCGGTGAAAAGATCACGGAATTCGATGAATTCAAGATCGGCCGGTCCTCCGGCCTCTTGAACTTCCGTCTGTCCCATGGCTCGCGGGATGTGGATCACCGCGTCGGCTCCGGGAGAGTGAGTCGCGTCACCAGGTGTTCAATGTCCGAATATGCACCGTAATTCTGTTAATAGGAAAATAGTAGGAAAAGGCCGCGTCGGCACGGGTGCACTTAAGGGCAAAAGTCGCAAAACCGACATTCATCCTGAAAGATGGAGCCACCCCGACCGAGGAGCCGCCGCATGACGCCCGTGATCTCCCTGCCCAGCCCCGACACCGTCGACCGCGAGGCCGCCGCGCTGTACGACAGCGCCACCTGGCAGCGGATCGTCACCGACTGGACCGCCGACGCCCCCCTCGCCCCCGACAGCCCCCTCGCTCCCGACGGCCCCCTCACTCTTGGCGGCCCGCCGCCCGGGGCCGCGACCTGGCGGGACCTGCTCACCGTGCCGGTGGAGAGACTCGTGGCCGACGCGCTCGACGCGCTGCCACCGCCCCTCCCCGCCGAGCGTCGTCTGCCGGGCCGCATCGGAGCCGTACTCCCGGACCGGCTGCACGCCTGGCGCCGCATCGGCAGCGCCGAGCTGCGCCCGTCGGTCCACCTCGGCTACGCCCGTCTCGTGCTGACGGACTGGGGCTGGCAGAACGCCCCGTACAAGCTGCGCGACCGGCGGGGAGCCCGCTGCGTCTGCGGCGCCCTGCTCGCCGCCCACCGCCTCGGCCACGGCGGCGCGGACACCATGAACGAGGCGGCGGCGTGGATCATGACCGAGCTCAGGTCGCGGGGATGGCACGACCTGATCGGACCCTGGAACCGTGCCCCCGGCCGTACGGCCGATGACGCCGTGGCCCTCCTCGACGCCACCATCCGGCGGGCCGCGCAGGCCGGCCGATGACGCCCCGGGTACGGCCCGCGGAGCGGCTCAGCCGGTGACGCTGGGCGCCCCGGTCTCGATGTGGCCGGTGTACCGGCGGGACCAGGTCCCGTCGATGTCGGCGAGGACGGTGAAGTCGTACCAGCCGCCCTGGTGGGCCACCGCGTTGAAGAAGTCCTCACGGCTGGAGTTCGCCGGCACCGTGTACGTCCACGGCCCGTCCGAGCGGTAGCCGTTCGACCGGATGGTGAAGGTGACCGGACCGCCCGAGGTGTTGGTCATCGTGAACCACAGCGCCGTCCTGCCCGTGCCCGGCTCGGTCGCGAACCGGGCCGCCACCTCCACGGCCTTGCCCGCCTTGGAGGCGTCGCCGATGAAGCGCCGCAGGAAGCGGTTGGGTCCCATCATCGAGATGTCGTACTTGCCGGAGCCCGAGCCGAGGCCGATGTTGAAGTAGTCCGACGCCGTGCCGCCCGGGTCGACGGTGTACTGCCAGGCGGCCGTGTCGCGGTACTGGTGCGGATGGATCGAGAAGTGGGCCGCGCGCTTGGCCTCCGCGCCCTGGTTCGTCATCGAGAACCAGGCGAGGATCTTGCCCGCGGCGCCGAACTCGAACCGGTCGAGATTGCCGTTCACCTGGTACGGCACGGCGCGTGCCGGGCGGGTGCCGGACTCCTGGGCGGGCAGGGCGTTGTTCTGCGGTGCCGGGTTCGGCAGCGGACCGCAGGTGGCCTGACCGATCACCCCGGCCGTGGAGGGAAGGCCGGCCGGCACGCCGTAGACCGGGTGGGCGAAGTCGAAGACCCCGGTCAGATCACCCGTCACCTTCCTGCGCCAGGCACTGATGTTGGGGCAGGTGGCCGGTGTCCCGAGGGCCGCCGTCCAGGTCTCCATGAAGCGCAGGACGGAGGTGTGGTCGAAGACCTCGGAGCTCACCCAGCCGCCCCGGGTCCACGGGGACATGACAATCATCGGGACGCGGAAGCCCAGGCCGATCGGCGCGCCGTCCAGGTACTCGCCCGGCGTTCCCGGCGGGGCGACCGGCGGCGGCACGTGGTCGAAGAAGCCGTCGTTCTCGTCGTAGTTGAGGAAGAGCACCGTCGAGTCGAAGACCTCCGCGTCGGCGGCCAGGGCCCGGTAGACGAGGTCGACGAAGTGCGCGCCGTCCCCGGGCGGCGCGTAGGGGTGCTCCGAGAACGCCTCGCTCGCGACCACCCACGACACCTGCGGCAGTGTGCCCGCCACGACGTCGGCACGGATCGCCGCGGCGATGTCGTCCGGGGTGGAGCCGGTGACCTTGGGGACCGAGCCCATGCCCCGGTCGTACAGCGGGTCCCCGGGCCGCGCGTCGGTGAACCGCTTGAAGTACGCGAGGCCGTTGTCGCCGTAGTTGTCCTGGGCGTTCTGGTAGACCTTCCAGCTCACTCCGGCGCGCTGGAGCGCCTCGGCGTACGTCTCCCAGGTCAGGCCCGACTCGTCGCCGCCGTCCTTGCTGGAGGCGTCGATCCTCCCGCTCCAGAGGAAGGTGCGGTTGGGGCCGGTGGCGCTGAGCGCCGAGCAGAAGTAGGCGTCGCAGACCGTGTAGTGGTCGGCGAGCGCGTGGTGGAAGGGGATGTCCCCGCGGTCCAGGTGGCCGAGGGTCCGGGTGTTGCCGACGCCCGTGACCCAGTTGTCGAGACGCCCCCTGTTCCAGGCGGCGTGCTGCGAGGTCCAGCTGTGCGGCAGGTCGCCGTTGCACTGTGCGAGGGTCTCGCCGTCGACGCCGCCGGCGGGCGGGGTGTCGCTCAGCTTCCAGGGGTAGTGCCGCCCGCCCCAGTTGGGCTGGTTGAACATGCCCCAGCCGCCCGGCAGGTTGCCCGCGGCGCGGTCGCCGAAGCCGCGGACGCCGCGCAGGGTGCCGAAGTAGTGGTCGAAGCTGCGGTTCTCCTGCATGAGGATCACCACGTGCTTGACGTCGGTGAGGGTGCCGGTGGCCGCCGCGGCGGCGGCGGACGCCCGCACCGGCGGCAGTGCCGCACCCGCCACGAGCCCCGCGCCGATACCGACGAATCCCCTGCGGCTGATGGGAATCATGCCCCGCCTCTCGTGTCACGGCGCGCCCCGGTGGGCACGTCGGAGACATGATGGAGGAGGAGAGCTTAAAGGTATACGGCTGTGCCGTAATTAACGGGTTAACAGTCCGAGGCCAGGAAATCCCCGGGCTTGATTGGTCCACCCGTGGACCAATGGCGTCAGACGGTGATCACCTTCACGCCGGCCTCGGTGAGCTGGGTGATCGTCTCCGGCGTGATGCCGGTGTCCGTCACCAGGACGTCGATCCGGTCCAGACCACAGATCCGGGCGAACGCGCGGCGGCCCATCTTCGAGGAGTCGGTCACCACGACGACCCGGCTGGCACGCTCCGCGAAGAGCCGGCTGATGCTCGCCTCGTCCTCCTGGTGGGCCATCACGCCGAGCGTGGCGTCGACGCCGTCGACCCCCAGCACCACCACGTCGAGCACGACCTCGTTGAGCACCCCGACGGTCAGTGGCCCGACCAGCTCGTACGTCTGGGGGCGCGCCACCCCTCCGGTGGCGACGATCTTGATCTGCGGCCGCACCGCGAGCTCGCCCGCGATGTTGAGGGCGTTGGTCACCACGGTCAGGGCGGGGCTTCCGGACGCCGCTCCCGGGGAGGCGGGCGCCTCGGCCCGGCCGCTCGCGAACCGCAGCGCCAGGGCGCGGGCCACCTCCGTCGTCGTCGTGCCCCCGTTGAGTCCGACCACGTCGCCCGGGGCGACGAGATCGGCCGCGGCCTCCGCGATCCGGCGCTTCTCCGGCGCGTGCCGCGTCGACTTGTACCGCAGTGGCAGTTCGTGCGACACGCCGTGCGCCACCGCCCCGCCCCGCGTCCGTACCAGCAACTGCTGCTCGGCGAGCTCGTCGAGGTCTCGGCGGATCGTGGCGGCGGAGACGTCCAGCGCGGTCGCCGCCTCCTCCACCTCCACCTTTCCCGAGGCCGCCAGCAGCTCAAGGAGCGTGTTCCACCGCTCGTGCTTGGACATGCGTCCCTCCCTCCCGCTCGTGCGCGCGTCCGATTCTATCCGCCGAGGCGTGCGGGATCTGGAAAGGTAGTGCATCTTTCTGCTTGAATATCCTCGACTTCGAGCAACTTCACTCATCATTGCGCATGCTTCTTGCAAGGAGAGTCGTATGACCACCACCCGCACCGCCGTGGAGATCGCCTCCCAGCCGACGACCTGGCGCCAGGTCGCCCGTACCCTGCCGCAGCACTCCGCGGCCCTGCCGCGACGGGGGGAGCGGGTCGCCGTGATCGGCTGCGGCACCTCCTGGTTCATGGCCCTGGCCTACGCGGAACTGCGCGAGTCCGGCGGCCACGGCGAGACCGACGCCTTCGCGGCCTCGGAGTTCCCCTACGGCCGCCGCTACGACCGGGTCGTGGCGATCACCCGCTCCGGCACCACCAGCGAGGTCCTCGCCGTCCTGACCCGCCTGCGCGGCACCGTGCCCACCGGCGCGGTCACGGCCGACCCCACGACCCCGGTGATGGACCTCGCCGACGAGGTCGCCGTCCTCGACTTCGCCGACGAGGAGTCCGTCGTCCAGACCCGTTTCGCGACCACGGCCCTCGCCCTGTTCCGCGCGCACCTGGAAGCGGAGGAGGCGCTGCCCGACGGCGTCGCCACCGTCGAGGAGGCGGCGCGGGACGCCGAGCGGGCCCTCGCGTCGCCCCTCGCCGAAGAGATCCTCACCGCCGAGCAGTTCACCTTCCTCGGCAGCGGCTGGACCTACGGACTCGCGCTGGAGGCAGGCCTGAAGATGCGCGAGGCGGCCGGCGCCTGGACGGAGGCGTACCCCGCCATGGAGTACCGCCACGGCCCCATCAGCATCACCGGGCCGGGCCGGGTGGCCTGGGGTTTCGGGGAACTGCCCGCCGGGCTCGCGGACGACGTGCGCAAGGTCGGCGGCACCCTCGCCGAGAGCGACCTCGACCCGATGGCCGAGCTGATCCGGGCCCAGCGCCTCGCGGTGGCCGTCGCCGAGGCCCAGGGCCTCGACCCGGACACCCCCCGCAACCTGACCCGTTCCGTGGTCCTCTCCGACGTCCGTGCCTGACCGCCGCACCATGACCGTTCACACCCCGGGAGCAGGACCATGCCGCTGACGCCCACCGACGAGATCGTCCGCCGCGCCCGCGCCGCGGGCACGGGCGTGGGGGCGTTCAACGTCCTCCAGCTCGAACACGCCCAGGCCATCGTGGCCGGCGCCGCGAGCGCCGACCGGCCGGTCGTCCTCCAGATCAGCGAGAACACCGTCCGCTACCACGGCGCCCTGGAACCGGTCGCGCTCGCCTCCCTGGCGATCGCCCGCGCCGCCAAGACCCCGGTCGCCGTCCACCTCGACCACGCCGAGAACCTCGACCTCGTCCGCGAGGCCGTCGGGCTCGGCCTGGGCTCCGTCATGTTCGACGCCTCGAAGCTCCCCTACGCGGAGAACGTCGCGGCGACCCGCGAGGTCGTGGAGCACTGCCACCGGCACGGCGTCTGGGTCGAGGCCGAACTCGGCGAGGTCGGCGGCAAGGGCGGCGCCCACACCCCGGGGGTCCGGACCGACCCGGAAGAAGCCCGCGCCTTCGTCGCGGCGACCGGCGTCGACGCCCTCGCCGTCGCGGTCGGCAGCGCCCACCAGATGCTGACCAGGGACGCGGTCCTGGACTTCGACCTGATCGCCCGCCTGCGGGCCGCCGTCGACACCCCGCTCGTCCTGCACGGGTCCTCAGGGGTGCCGGACCGGGACCTCGTCGCCGCGATCGCCGCCGGCATGACCAAGGTGAACGTCTCCACCCACCTCAACAAGGCCTTCACCCAGGCCGTCCGCACCCACCTCGCCGACCATCCCACCGCGGTGGACCCGCGTCACTACCTCACCCCGGCACGCGCCGCCGTGGCCCACGAGGTGGCCCACCTCCTGACGGTCCTGTCACCGTCCTGACGCCCACCGCGCGGACCCCGCCTACGCGCGGCCGATCGGCTCCGCCACGAACAGCGGGATCTCGCGGTCGGCCCTGCGCTGGTAGTCGGCGTAGTCGGGGAACGCGTCGACGGCCCGCGCCCACCACACCCGGCGCTCCTCGCCGGTGACCAGCCGGGCCTTCATGTCCCACACGTCGGGGCCGTCGCGCAGCTCGACGAGGGGCGAGGCGACCACGTTGTGGAACCAGACGGGGTGGTCCACCGCCCCGCCGTTCGACGCGACGAGCGCGTAGGCGCCCTCGTGCTCCACCCGCATGAGGGGGGTCTTGCGGAGCTTGCCGCTCCTGGCGCCGAGGTTCGTCACCAGGACGACGGGAAGACCGCGCAGGGTCGTGCCCTTCGTCCCGCCGGAGGACTCGTACAGTTCGACCTGGTTCCGTACCCACGCCGTCGGGCTGGGCTCGTACTCGCCTTCGAGGGGCATGCGTGTCCTTTCGGAGGGCGCACGGCGGCGCCGGCGATGCGTCCTCCGGACGTTATCCGACGCCCCGGGGACCCCTGAGGATTTCCGGCCGCAAACCTCGCCCCGGCTTCACGGGACCGGAGGGGAACGAGAGGATTCTCGTGACGACCGTCCCGTCCCGGCCCCTCCAGGAGCATCAGGTGCACCCCCTCACGTACGACGACATCACGACCGCGGCCGACCGGATCGGCGGCCACGTCCGCCCCGTGACGGTCGCGGGCCCGGACGAGGGCGCCGAGCCGTACGAGCTCCACCTCGCGCTGGAACTCATGCAGCACACGGGCTCCTTCAAGGCGCGCGGCGCGCAGAACTTCCTCCTCGCGCACCGCGAGGCCGGTACCCTCCCCGACACCGGCGTCACCATCGCGTCCGGGGGCAACGCCGGCCTCGCCTGCGCCTGGGCGGCCCGCCGACAGGGGGTCCCCGCCACGGTCTTCCTGCCGACCACCGCCCCGAAGGTGAAGGCCGACAAGCTCCTCTCGTACGGGGCCGAGGTGCGCCTGGTCGGGACCGAGTACGCCGAAGCGCTCGCCGCCTGCGAGGCGTTCGCCGCCGAGACCGGCGCGCTGGCCTCCCACGCGTACGACCACCCGCTCATCGCCGCCGGGGCCGGCACCCTCCTGGACGAGATCCTCCGCGCGGTGCCGGACCTGGACACCGTCGTCGTGTCGGTCGGCGGCGGCGGACTGTTCGCCGGCGTCGCCACCGCCGCCCGGCACCACGGCGTCCGTACGGTCGCCGTCGAACCCGAGAACTGCCGTGCCCTCGCCGCCGCCCTGCGTGCCGGGCACCCCGTCGACGTCACCGTCGACTCGGTCGCCGCCGACTCCCTCGGCGCGCGCCGCGCCTCCGCCACCGCCCTGCGCGCCGCCCAGGAGGAAGGCGTCCGCTCCGTCCTCGTCACCGACACCGCGATCACCCGGGCCCGCCGGACCCTGTGGGACGACCGGCGCCTCGCCGTCGAACACGCGGCCGCGACCGCGCTCGCCGCACTCGCCGCGAAGGACGGGCCGACGACCGGCGCCTACCGCCCCGAGCCGGGCGAGAAGGTCTGTGTCGTCCTGTGCGGAGCCAACACCGATCCGTCCGATCTCACCGGTTCGCCCGCCGGCGCCTGACAGGGCCGCCACCGGCGCGGACCGACCCGTGGCGCGGGGGCGGCACGGCGTGCGTCAGGATGGAGGCATGACCGAAATTCGCACCCCTCGTCTTCTCCTCCGGCTCTGGAGCGACGACGACCTCGTCCCCCTGTCCGAGATCAACGCGGACGGCGAGGTGATGCGGTGGGTCGGCGACGGCTCGGTGCGGGACCTGGACGAGACCGCCGAGGACATCGAGCGGTTCGACGAGGAGTGGGACGACGAGGGCTTCGGCGTCTTCGCCGTGGAGCTCCTCGGCTCCGGCGAACTGATCGGGCTCGCGGGTCTGTCCGTGCCGGACGTGCCGGAACTGATGTCCGAGGTGCAGATCAGCTGGCGGCTCGGCCGGCAGTTCTGGGGGCAGGGGTACGCCTCGGAGGCCGCCCACGCGGTCCTGGAGTTCGCACTCCAGGACCGGGGGCTCGACCGGGTCGTCGCCGTCGCCCACATCAGCGACCGGGCGTCCGAGAACGTCATCGGCAAGCTCGGCATGACCGCCGAGCGTGAGATGAACCACCCGGTCTTCGACGTGCCCCTGCGCGTCTACGCCATCGACCTCACCGAGTACCAGGCCTGATCCCGGGAGGCCGGTCCGGCTAGTGGCGTTCGGGCAGGTCCCGCTCCGCCGGACGGTCGGTCAGCGCGGGGCCGGTGGGCGACTCGGTGGCGCGTGCGGACGCCGCGGGAGCGGGCTTCTTGCCGCAGAACGCGGCCTCCAGCGTCCCGCCGAGCGCCGTGTTGGCGACGCCGTGGTTGGAGGTGTTGGCCATGGCCGACAGCGCGCGCCGGCCGTCACGGGTCGCGAAGGTGTACGTGTAGAAGCCCTGCACGGTACCGGTGTGACCGAACACCTGGGTGCCGCACGACAGGTCGTAACGGCGCAGGCCGAGTCCGTAGAAACGGGTGTTGGTGGCGTCCGTCGGCGTGACCGTGGTCATCGCCTCCATCATCGCGGGGGAGAGCAGCCGCCCCCGCATCAGGGCGATCGTGAAGGTGTTCAGGTCCGCGGGGCTGGAGAGGACGGCCCCGGCGGTCTGCGCCCACGACACCGTCTGCTCCGTGGAGTCGACGAGCGGGTCGCCGGCCGCGTCCGGGTGCAGGTAGCCGCGTACGTGCAGGCCCTTGATCCGCGCGTCGGGGTGGACGTACGAGGTGTCACGCAGCTTCAGCGGCTTGAAGATGCGCTTCTTGTACGCCTCCGCCACCGGCCGCCCCGTCATCTTCTCGATGAGCATGCCGATGACGACGAAGTTGGCGTTCGAGTACTTGTACGACACGCCCGGCTCGGTCGTGCGGGGCCCGCTCAGCGACAGGTCGACGAGCTCCTGGTAGCTGAACACCCGGTTCCGTACGGCCTCGAAACCCGGGACGGTGTCGTTGAACATCGCGTCGGTGTAGTCCGAGAGACCGCTGCGGTGGGTGAGCAGGTGACGGACCGTGATGCGGTCGTCGGGGAGCAGGCCCGGCAGGTAGGAGTTCACGGACGCGTCGAGCTCCACCTTGCCCTCGTCGACCAGCTGCAGCAGGACGACGGTGGTGAACGTCTTGCTGACGCTGCCGATCCGGAAGCGCGAGCGGATGTCCATGGGCGCGCCCGACACCCGGTCCTGGACGCCGGCGGTCCGGCTCTGGACGCCGCCGGGGCCGACGTACCGGGCCATCGCGCCCGGTGCGCCGTTGGTCATCGCCGCGGCCAGCGCGGCGGACACCCCCTCCATGTCGGGTGCCGGAACGGCGGCCGCCGCCGTACGGACGGGCGCCGCGGCGGAGGCGGGGGCGGCGGCGAACGCGGGGGCGGCCGGGGCGAGGCCTGCGGCGAGCGCGGCGACCAGGGTGGTGCTGACGGCCAGACGTCGGCGTGACGACAGGGGCACGGGATTCCTCGGATTCCTTCGGAGCGGTCATTCGGCATGGATCATGAGTGCCAACGACCGGGATCGGTTCCTGACGCGGGCCGACGGGTTTCGGAGGTCACCGTTCCGGACCTGTCTCCGTCGCACCCCGCGCACCCCGGCTTGGGCAGACGCCCAACCCGGCTCCGGCAGGTCTGGGCTCCTGCGGACAGACAAGCGCGCCGCCCGGCTCGATCATGGCGCTGGTCACGCTCGCGAGGACGCGCAACGTGCCGGATCCGTAAAGGAGTTCCTATGTCAGGGAAATGGGGCCGCGCACTGGGCGGCCTGCTGTTGGCCGTCGTGACGGCCTTGTACGCCGCACCGGGAACCGCCGGCGCGGCCGAGGAGGTGGCCGGCACGATTCCGTCGGTCGGCACCGACTGGGGTTCGCCCGGCCCCTACGAGGTGGACGTCGACATCGAGGTCGTCCACACCTTCTACCACCCGCGGAACATGGGGCAGCACGGCGAACTGCACCCCGTGATCATCTGGGGCAACGGCACCGGAGCCGTCCCCGGCATCTACAGCTCGCTGCTGCGGCACTGGGCGAGCCAGGGCTTCATCGTCGCCGCCGCCAACACCCCCACCTCGAACTTCGCCCTCGGCATGCGAGCCGGGATCGACGTCCTCGAACACCGGAACGCGGACAGCGCGAGCCGGTTCCACGGGAAGGTCGACCTCGAACACATCGCCTCCGCCGGCCACTCGCAGGGCGGCGCGGCGGCGATCAACGCCGCGATCGACCCGCGCGTCGACACCGCCGTCCCCCTCCAGCCCGGGCCGCTCGCCGACCCCGACCTGATGGACGAACCCGTCTTCTACCTCGCCGGGCAGAACGACCTGACCGTGTGGCCTGCCCTCGTCAAGGCCTTCCACCGGGACTCCGACCACGTGCCCTCCGTGTACGGCGAGATCCGCGGCGCCGGCCACCTCGACTCCATCGGGGACGGCGGCGACTTCCGCGCCCCGACCACCGCCTGGCTGCGCTTCTGGCTCCTCGGCGACGAGAACGCCCGCGGGATGTTCTTCGGCCCCGGCTGCACCTACTGCACCGACGGCGACCTGTTCTCGGGCTGGGACCGCAACACGAAGGCCCTGCAGATCCCGGGCACCACGCCCTGACCATCCGACTGCCTGACTGCCTGACTGCCTGACTGCCTGACTGCCTGACTGCCTGACCGGCCGACCGACAGGTCGACCCGCCCGCCCCGCCCCGCCCCGCCCCGTAGCCGTGGGCGCGGGCGGGCCCCGGTCGGGCGAATGTCGATGCCGGGGCGTGGCCCGGCGGGCCGCGGGTGGTACGTCGTACGCCATGCAACCAGGCACACCACCGACGGTGACCCCCTTCCTCCGCACGGCCGCCGCCTACGCGTGGCGCGTGCTCGTCGTCGGTCTGCTCGTCTACAGCCTGTTCGCGGTGCTCGGCCGCTTCCACGAGATCGGCGTGGCCGTCTTCCTGGGCCTGGTCGGCACCGCGCTGCTGCGCCCCGTCGCCGACGTGGTCGCCCGGGGACTGCCCCGCCCCCTGGCGGTCGCCCTCACGCTGCTCGGGAGCATCGCGCTGGTCCTCGGGGTGCTCGCCCTGGTGGGCGAGGCCGTGGCGGGCGAGCGGACGACGCTGGTGCGCGAGTTCCGGGTGGGCATCGGCCGGATCGAGGACTGGCTGGAGCGGCCGCCGTTCCGGCTCGACCCGGGGGCGCTCTCCGACCTCCAGTCCCGGATCGGCGCGTTCCTGTCCAGCCACAGGTCGACCCTGGTCAGCACGGCACTGAGCGGGGCCGGCCACGTCGTCGCCGTCCTCACGACGCTCGCCCTCGCACTCTTCTGCGCGGTGTTCTTCGTCCACTCGGGGGACCGCCAGTGGCGGTGGTTCCGGGACCAGTTGCCGAGGTCGGTCCGCGGCCGGGTGGACATCGGAGGGCGCGCGGCCTGGCGCACCTTCACCGGATACACCCACGGCATCGTGCTGGTCGCCGCCACCAACGCGGTCCTCGTCGGCCTCGCCCTGTGGCTCCTCGGAGTCCCCCTCGCGGTGCCGCTGGCCCTCCTGGAGTTCCTCGCCGCCTTCGTCCCGCTCATCGGCTCGCCCGTCGCCCTCGCCGTCGCGGCCGTCGTGGCGCTCGCCTCCCAGGGGCCCCTGGTGGCGGCCGTCGTGGCCGCCCTCATCGTGGTGATCGGCCAGATCGAGGGGCATCTGCTGCACCCGCTCGTCATGAGCTGGGCCGTGCGGCTGCACCCGCTCGTGGTGGCCATCTCGGTCATCGCCGGATCGATCGCCGCCGGCATGGTCGGCGCCGTGGTGGCCGTCCCGCTGGTCTCGGTCGTCTGGTCCGTCCACACGGCGTTGCGCGAGGCCAGGGCGTCGACGGGCGCCTGAGCACGGGGCCGGGCACATCTCGCGCGCACTTGTCGGAGGCCGCCCCTGGGCTGTGCTCCGTTCGCGATCCGTGAGGGGGGTCCTCGAGGTCGCCCGTCCCACCACGCGCACACGAGGTGATGCACCATGACTTCCGCGCCCCGGACGACGAGCCGACTCCGGACACCGGCCCGTTCCAGGTCGACCTGCGAGGACTCGTCGACCTGCTGTCCCACCCTCTCCGCACCAGCCCCGGGTGTACGTCCGCGAGCTCCTGCAGAACGCCGTCGACGCCGTCACCGCCCGCCGGGCCCTCGACCCGGTCTCCGAGATCCGCATCCGGCTGCGCGCCGCCGACGGCGCCGTGTCCATCGAGGACAGCGGCATCGGTCTGAATCGGCACACACGAAGGCCCGGAGGCGGCGGACCTCACCGGGAGGGCGCAGGGCGTGCTCGACGCGCTCACCTAGCGCGGGGGGAAGCGGCAAGGGCGGGCGGCTCGAAAGCGCCCTTGTCGCTTCCCGGGACGATCAAGTAGCGTCACCCGTATGAACACCGGACCGGCGACTCGCCATGCACAGACGGGCTATCCGGTGGAGGGCTGATCGCCCCCGGGGTGCACGCGAAGCACCCTCTCGGTTCGGCACGCGGACCTCCCAGTGCGCAGGCACTTCGAGTCCCCTTCCGTGTCGAACCACAGCGAGGCCGACCACATGACCGTCACGTTCAACCACACCATCATCGCGTCCAAGGACCGCCACGAATCGGCGAGGTTCTACCGCGACCTGCTGGAACTCCCCGAGGCACCTTCCTGGGGCCCGTTCATCAACATCCAGCTCACCGACGGCGTCCTTATCCAGTTCGCCGAGCCCCCGGTGGACATCCAGATGCAGCACTACGCGTTCCTGATCGACGACGAGCTCTTCGACCGCGCGTACCAGCGGCTCCGCGACGGCGACATCGAGCACTGGGCCGACCCCCAGATGCGCCGTCCGGGCGAGACGAACACCGAGCACGGCGGCCGGGGCGTCTACTTCAAGGACCCCGCCGGGCACGCGATCGAACTGATCACCCGGCCGTACCTGTAGGCCGGCCATCGGACGGGGTGTCGTCGTGACCCGCACGACACCCCGGCCGGACCGTGCGACGTGGTCCGGTGCGTAGGCTCTTGTCCGTGCCTCCCTCTCGTCTGCTCCGCGTCGCCGTTCTCGTACTGGAGGGCGCGAAGCCGCTCGACGTGGGCATTCCCGCGCAGGTGTTCACCACCCGCGCGAGCATGCCCTGCGAGGTCAGGGTGTGCGGAGCGGAACCCGGCGTCGTGGCCGGCGGGGACGGCCTGGCCTATCAGGTCGCCCACGGCCTCGACGCACTCGCCTGGGCCGACATCGTCTTCGTGCCCGGCTACCGGTTCCCCGACCGGGAGGACCCGCCGGCGGCCGTCGTCGGGGCGCTGATCGCGGCGCACGCGCGCGGGGCACGGCTCGCCGCCATCTCGACGGGTGCCTTCGCGCTGGCCGCCACCGGACTGCTCGACGGCAGGCGGGCCACCACCCACTGGCACTACACACGGGCGCTCGCGGCGAAACGCCCCCTCGTCAGGGTCGACGAGAACGTGCTCTTCGTCGACGAGGGGAGCGTCCTCACCTCCGCGGGCGCCGCCTCGGGCATCGACCTGTGCCTCCACATCCTGCGCGGGGAGTTCGGGGTGGCCGCGTCGAACCACGCGGCCCGCCGGCTCGTCGCGGCCCCCTACCGCAGCGGCGGCCAGGCCCAGTACGTGCCGCGCAGCGTCCCCGAGCCGCTCGGCGAGCGGTTCGCCGCCACCCGTGAGTGGGCCCTGCACCACCTGGGCGAGCCCCTCACCCTGGAGATCCTCGCCCGGCACGCGGCGGTTTCCGCGCGCACGTTCTCGCGGCGGTTCGCCGAGGACACCGGGTACACGCCCATGCAGTGGGTCATGCGGGCCCGCATCGACATGGCCCGTGAGCTGCTGGAACGGTCCGAACGCGGAGTCGAGCAGATCGCCGCCGACACGGGCCTCGGCACCGGTGCGAATCTGCGGCTGCACTTCCAGCGGATCCTCGGCACCACACCGAGCGAGTACCGGCGGACGTTCGCCCGGGGCGAGTAGCGGGGCGAGTAGCGGGGCGAGTGGCGGGGCGAGTGGCGGGGCGAGGAGCGAGGCGGGTCGTAAGGCGAGTGGCGCGATCGGTGCGGCCGGCGGACCGCCGGGCGGGCGGCCACGAGGACCTTGGCGCGATACTTGCGGACCGTGGCGATCACGCCGCTGTCAGGAGCGACGACGTCGGACGAGCATGGTGGCGAACGCGAAGGACCGAAGGGACACTGTCATGACTCGCATCGCCATCAACGGATTCGGCCGCATCGGACGCAACGTGCTGCGCGCGCTGCTCGAGCGCGGGAGCGACCTCGAGGTCGTCGCCATCAACGACCTCACGGAGCCCGCCACCCTCGCCCGGCTCCTCGCCTTCGACACCACCTCCGGGCGTCTCGGCCGTCCCGTGAGCGTCGACGGCGACACCCTCGTGGTCGACGGCCGCCGCATCAAGGTGCTGGCGGAGCGCGAGCCGGCGGACCTGCCCTGGGCCGAGCTCGGCGTCGACATCGTCCTGGAGGCGACCGGCCGCTTCACCTCCGCCAAGGCCGCCGGCGCGCACCTCGACGCGGGCGCCAAGCGCGTGCTCGTCAGCGCGCCCGCCGACGGTGCCGACGTCACCCTCGCGTACGGCGTCAACACCGACGCCTACGACCCGGCCGTCCACACGATCGTCTCGAACGCGTCGTGCACCACCAACGCGCTCGCGCCGCTGGCCGCGGTCCTCGACGACCTCGCCGGCATCGAGCACGGCTTCATGACGACGGTCCACGCCTACACCCAGGAGCAGAACCTCCAGGACGGCCCGCACCGCGACCCCCGCCGCGCCCGCGCCGCCGGCGTCAACATCGTCCCCACCACCACCGGCGCCGCCAAGGCCATCGGCCTCGTGCTCCCGAACCTCGACGGCAAGCTCTCGGGCGACTCGATCCGCGTGCCCGTCCCGGTCGGCTCGATCGTCGAGCTCAACACCACGGTCGCCCGTGACGTCACCCTCGACGAGGTCCTCGCGGCCTACCGCACCGCCGCGGAGGGCCCGCTCGCCGGTGTCCTGGAGTACTCGGAGGACGCGCTCGTCTCCGCCGACATCGTCGGCAACCCGCACTCCTCCATCTTCGACTCCGCGCTCACCCGCGTCGAAGGCCGCCACATCAAGGTCGTCGCCTGGTACGACAACGAGTGGGGCTTCTCCCACCGCGTCATCGACACCCTGCAGCTCCTCGCCTCCCGCTGACGCACGCCTCACCCCCGCCGAGCGCTCCGCCCGCCCCACCCGGGTCGGCCGGAGCGCTCGCGTGCGTGCCCTGGCCCCTGAGGGTCACGCCACTCGACGGGCACGCGTACGGACGCCAGGCTCGACGGGGTCACGAAGCCGCCGGCACCGGGCGCGACTCGGAACACGGCGCGCACACGGGTGTCGGTGAGATCCGCGTCGGCGCCTTCGAGCACGCGTCGGGACGACTCCTCGTCCGGGTATCTCGTCCGGAGTGCCTCCAGGAGCCCGGGGACTCCGGGATGTCCGGCAGCGGTACGCCGCCGCCGAGCCCCCCCCCGCAGCACATGCGGATCGATCCGTGCCCCGGATGAGGGCGAGCGCCAGAGCCAGAGCCGAGGAGCAACCCCTCCCTGCCCGTCTGCAAATTTCTGATTGATTGACGCAAGCAAGAGAAAGATCTGTCGTAACCGAGGCGGGTGCTCCTCAAGGGGCGCCCGCCTCGGTCATGCCCGGACTCGTGCTCGTGCCGGGGGCGTTGTTCCGCTGACTGGCCACAGGTGAAAGGGTGTTGAGGCGCGGGCGCGATGCCCGTTCTGCCGTGTTCGTGCGGTGCGAGCCACCCATCGATGCTCTCGACTGTCAGGCAATTACGAAATCAGCGCGATATCTTGCGTTCACTTGTTGGGGGTGGTTGAGTGTGCCGCGCCCCACAACGCACCGGCGGTGGGGCGACCTCCACGTACTTGCCCGAAGGGGACCACCCATGAGAAGTGCTCGGTTCCGCCGTACCCGTCGCGCCAGCGCGGTCGCTCTCGTCTCCGCGGTGACGCTGACCGCGCTCGCCGCGTGTGGCACGAGCAGCAGTGACAACGGCGGCGGCGGTTCCGAAGGCGGCGGCTCGTCCGACCCCGGTGCCCCGCTGGACCCGAAGACCAAGGTGACGCTCACCATCGACTGCATGCCGCCGGCGGCGAAGGCGGCCGAGCTGAAGGAGTGGAAGGAGGACGTCGCCGAGTTCAACGAGACGTATCCGAACGTCACCATCGAGGGGCGTTCCACGCCCGGACAGTGTCTGGAGCCGCCGCGGTTCACGGCGATGCTCAAGGCCAAGTCGCAACCCGACGTCTTCTACACGTACTTCACCGACCTGCCGCAGGTGCTCGACAACGACGGGGCCGCGGACATCAGCGCGTACGTCACGGACAAGACCGTCCCCTTGCTGAAGGACATCGACCCGAACGTCCTCGGCTCGCTCAAGCACGACGGGAAGCTGTACGGCCTGCCCACGAGCAACTACACGATGGGCCTGCTGGTCAACCGCAAGCTCTTCGAGGACGCCGGGCTCGATCCCGACGCCCCGCCGCGCACCTGGGACGAGGTGCGCGCCGCCGCCAAGAAGATCGCGGGCCTCGGCAACGGCATCGCGGGTTTCGGCGAGTACAGCGCGGGCAACACGGGCGGCTGGCACTTCACCGCCCAGATGTACAGCGTGGGCGGCGAGGTCGTCGACGCGAGCGGCAAGAAGGCCGCGTTCAACAACGACCTCGGCAAGCAGGTCGCGAAGAACCTCCACGCCATGCGCTGGGAGGACGACAGCATGGGCAAGACCCAGCTGCTCCAGTGGGGCGACCTCCAGAAGCAGATCGCCACGGACAAGCTCGGCATGTTCCTCGCCGCGCCCGACGACATCGCGTACATGGTGCAGCAACTGGGCGCGAAGTACGAGAACTTCGGCATGGGCCCGATCCCCGGCGCGAAGAACACGCTCGCCGGCGGCAACAACTACATGATCAAGAAGGGCATCTCGGGTGACAAGATCAAGGCCGCGATCGCCTGGCTCAACTTCAAGAACCTCAGCGTCGGCAAGGGGCAGTTCGCGTGGGCCCGCACCAAGGCCGACGGCCTTCCGGTCGGCGTGCCGCAGCCCAACTTCTGGCTGGGCGAGTCGAAGACCAAGGACGACGCGGCACGCGTCGAGAACGCGACCATGCCCGTCGCCAACTTCAAGGCCTTCATGGACAACCCCGTCGCCGGCAAGGCCGAACCGCCGAAGGCGCAGGAGATCTACAAGGTCCTGGACAACGTGATGTCCGGCCTCCTCACCAACAAGGACGCCGACATCGACAAGCTGCTCGCCACCGCGGAGACACAGGTCAACCAGGTCCTCGCCCGCCAGTGACCCCTTCCCGGCGGAGGCGGGCCGGAGGCGTCCTCCCCGTCCCGGACCCGCCCCCGCCGGGTTTCCGTCCTGGGCCCGCCCCTCGCCGGGCACCCGTCCCGCGAACGGACCCGCCCCCGCCGGGCTTGCGCCCCGCAACGGACAGCCCCCGCCGGGCTTCCCACCCGCACCCGGCCCCGCCCGCACCCGGGGCCCCACCCGCACCCGGCCCGCCCGCCGGGGCACCGCAATCCGGCAGACCAGCACCAAGGAGCGACGATGTCGGCGCCCAGCCTGACCCCGAGCAAGGCGGGAACTTCCCGTCACTCCCCGCCGCGCGCGGCGGGACCCGTACCACCCGGTGGCCGGTTCGCCAGGAACCTGAAGCGCAACCTGACGGCCCACGGGTTTCTCATCGGCGCCGTCGTCTGCTTCGCGGTGTTCTCCTGGTACCCCATGGTCCGTGAGGTCCTCCTGGCCTTCCAGAAGACCGAGAGCGGACAGACCACCTGGGTCGGCCTGGAGAACCTCGCCACCGTCTTCGACGACCCCGCCTTCTGGCAGGCCTGGCGCAACACCCTCCTCTTCACCGTGCTGGCCCTGGTATTCGGCTTCGCGGTCCCGTTCGTCGTGGCCGTCGTCATCAACGAGTTCTCTCACGGCCAGGGCTACCTCCGGCTGCTCGTCTACCTCCCGGTGATGCTGCCGCCGGTCGCCTCCGTACTCCTCTTCAAGTACCTCTACGACCCCGGTTACGGCCTGCTCAACGAGCTGCTGCGCTTCCTGCACCTGCCCGAGCAGCAGTGGCTCCAGGACCCGGACCTCTCGATGCTCTCGGTCGTCATCGCCTCGACCTGGATGAACATGGGCGGTGCGGCCCTCATCTACCTCGCCGCGCTCCAGGGCATCCCCGGTGAGCTGTACGAGGCGGCGGAGCTCGACGGCGCCGGACTGTTCCGCAAGATCTGGCACGTCACCATCCCGCAGACCCGCCTCATCCTGTCGCTCATGCTGCTCATGCAGATCATCGCGACCATGCAGGTCTTCGTCGAACCGTTCCTGCTCACCGGCGGCGCCGGCCCCGAGGGATCCACCACGACCGTCGTCTACCTGATCTACCAGTACGCCTTCAACTTCAACAACTACGGTGCCGCGGCGGCACTCGGCCTGCTCCTCCTCGTGCTCCTGGCCGGATTCTCGGCCGTGTACGTGAAGCTCAGCCGCGCCGAGGACGAGTAGGACCGGGGAGACCACGCATGTCCACACGCACACTCATCTCGCCCGCGCAGCTCGCCAAGCCCCGCGTCAAGGCGCTCTACCGGGCGACCTTCGCGCTCGTCGTCGGCGGCTTCAGCCTGGTCTTCCTCGGCCCGCTGTACTGGATGGTGTCGAGCGGGTTCAAGGACACCCAGGAGGTCGTGCGCACCCCGCCGACCCTGGTCCCGGGCTCCTTCGCCCCCGAGAACTACAGCCGTGCCTGGGAGGTCATGGACCTCTCCACCCTGCTCTTCAACACCCTCTACTACGCCTTCGGCGCCCTCGCCTTCCAGCTGGTGCTGGACGTCGCCGCCGCGTACTCGCTCTCCAGGCTGCGCCCGGTGTTCGGCAAGGCGATCCTCGGCGGGATGCTCGTCACGCTGATGATCCCGGCCACCGTCCTGGTCGTACCGCAGTACCTGACCGTGCTCGACGTGCCCGTGGTGGAGCGGAACCTGCTGAACACGCCGTGGGCGATCTGGCTGCCCGCGGTCACCAACGCCTTCAACATCTTCCTGCTCAAGCGGTTCTTCGACTCCATCCCGAAGGAGCTGCTCGACGCCGCGGCCATGGACGGCGCGAGCCCCCTGCGGATCCTGCGCTCCATCGTGCTGCCGATCTCCCGGCCGATCCTCGGCGTGGTCTCGATCTTCGCGGTCGTCGGCGTCTGGAAGGACTTCCTCTGGCCGATGCTGACGCTGCCGGACCCGTCCAAGCAGACGCTGAACGTGGGGATCTACTCGCTCTCCACGGGCGTGCCGGTGAACGTCCTCATCGCGGCCCTCACCATCGCGTCGGTGCCGACGCTGCTCATCTTCCTGGTGTTCCAGCGCAACATCATGAGCGGCCTCACCGCCGGCGGCCTCAAGGGCTGAACCGGCGGGCCCCGGCCCGGGTCATGGATCCGAACCGCGGCGCCGGCCCCCTCCGCGTACCCCTCACCACCAAGCCTTCGCCGTCGGCCCGTCCGACGCCCCGCAGCTACCGGGCCGGCGGCGAAGACCCCGACCTGCCCGAAAGGACCGTCACGTGGCAGCCCCTCACTCGCCCCGCACCGACGACTGGTGGCGCGACGCCGTCATCTACCAGGTGTACCCCCGCAGCTTCGCCGACGGCGACGGCGACGGCACCGGGGACCTCGCGGGAGTCCGGGCGAGACTGCCCTACCTCGCCGAACTCGGCGTCGACGCCGTCTGGTTCACCCCCTGGTACCTGTCCCCGCTGGTGGACGGCGGCTACGACGTCGCCGACTACCGCACCATCGACCCCTCCTTCGGCACTCTCGACGAAGCCGAGAAGCTGATCTCGGAGGCCGCCGCACTCGGCATCAGGGTCATCGTCGACATCGTCCCCAACCACGTCTCCGACCAGCACGCCTGGTTCCGCGCCGCCCTCGCCGCCGGGCCGGGCAGTCCCGAACGGGCGCGGTTCCACTTCCGCCCAGGCAGAGGGGAGAACGGCGAACTCCCGCCCAACAGCTGGCCCTCGCAGTTCTCCGGCCAGACCTGGACCCGCGTGCCCGACGGGGAGTGGTACCTCCACCTCTTCACCCCCGAGCAGCCCGACCTCAACTGGGCCCACCCCGAGGTCCGCGAGGAACACGAGGAGGTCCTCCGCTTCTGGTTCGAACGCGGCGTCGCGGGTGTACGGATCGACTCGGCCGCACTCCTCGCCAAGGACCCGGCGCTCGGCGACTTCGTCGAGGGCGTCGACCCCCATCCGTACATCGACCAGGACGAACTGCACGACATCTACCGCTCCTGGCGGGCGATAGCCGACGAGTACGGTGGCGTCTTCGTCGGCGAGGTCTGGCTGCCGGACTCCGAGCGCTTCGCCCGCTACCTGCGCCCCGACGAACTCCACACGGCCTTCAACTTCAACTTCCTCGCCTGCCCCTGGGACCCGGACCGGCTGCGCCGCACCATCGACGACACCCTCGCCGAACACGCCCCGGTCGGCGCCCCCGCGACCTGGGTCCTCTGCAACCACGACGTCACCCGCACCGCGACCCGCTACGGCCGCACCGACACCGCGTTCGACTTCGCGACGAAGCGCTTCGGCATTCCCACCGACCTCGCGCTCGGCACCCGCAGGGCGCGCGCCGCAGCCCTGCTCACCCTCGCCCTGCCCGGCTCCGTCTACCTCTACCAGGGCGAGGAGCTGGGGCTGCCCGAGGCCGACATCCCGCTCGACCGCATCCAGGACCCGATGCACTTCCGCTCCGGCGGCACGGACCCCGGCCGGGACGGGTGCCGCGTCCCGCTGCCCTGGACGGCCGACGCCCCGCACGCCGGCTTCGGGGCGACGGCCGAGCCGTGGCTGCCCCAGCCCGACGGATGGAGCCACTACGCGGTCGACCGCCAGAGCACCGACCCGGAGTCGATGCTCGCGCTCTACCGGGAAGCACTCCTGCTGCGCAGGTCCGCCGCGGGCTTCGGCGACGGCCGGCTGACCTGGCTGCCCGCCGCCGACGGCGTCCTCGCCTTCGCGCGGACGCGCGGACTGGTCTGCGTGGTCAGCCTCGCGGGCGAGCCCGTGGCCCTCCCTCCGTACGAACGGCTGCTCCTCGCGAGCGGCCCGCTCACGCCGGACGGCATGCTGCCGCCTGACACGGCGGTCTGGCTGCGGGTCTGACCGCACGGCGGGACCGAACCGGTCGGTCGTGTGCCCGCCGTCGTCCGAGGGCAGCGGGCGCAGGGCTCCGTCAGAGAAGAGCTAGCTCTTAAGTCAAGCCAAAAGAAAAGTGGTGTGCGGTTATTGACGGGGTTCACCGAGCGCGGGCATGGTGCGGGAGAGCGCTCTCCCACCTTCCCTCTCCCGCCCAAGGAGCCCCCTCATGCCCTCAGTCGCCCTGCCCGTCGCCACCGTGGTGGCCTCGGCGCTGCTGGCGCTCCTGCCGGTCCGGCAAGCACAGGCCGCCCCCACCCTGCTGTCGCAGGGCAAGCCGGTCACCGCCTCCAGCACGGAGCACTACGGCACCCCCGCAGCCGACGCCGTCGACGGGAACCTCACCACCCGGTGGTCGAGCAGCGCCTCCGACGACCAGTGGCTGCGGGTGGACCTCGGAGCCCCGGTCCCGGTCAGCCAGGTCGTGCTGCGCTGGGAGGCCGCGTACGCCAAGGCGTACCGCATCGAGCTGTCCACCGACGGCACCACCTGGGCCACCGCGTACAGCACGGACCGCGGCACCGGCGGCACGGAGACCGTCGCCGTCTCCGGCACCGCCCGCTACGTGCGGATGCACGGCGTGACCCGCGCGACCGGATACGGCTACTCGCTCTGGGAGTTCCAGGTGTACGGGGAGCCCGGCGGCACCACCCCGACGCCCACGGGCGCCGTCCGCGTCACCGGGACCCAGGGCGCCTGGCAGCTGACGGTGGGCGGCCAGCCGTACACGGTCAAGGGCCTGACCTGGGGCCCCTCCGTCGCCGACGCCCCCAAGTACCTCCCCGACGTCAAGTCCATGGGCGTCAACACCATCCGCACCTGGGGCACCGACGGTTCGACCAAGCCGCTCCTCGACACCGCCGCGGCCCAGGGCGTCAAGGTCGTCAACGGCTTCTGGCTCCAGCCCGGCGGCGGCCCCGGCTCCGGCGGCTGCGTCGACTACGTCGCCGACACCGCGTACAAGTCCACGATGCTCGACGAGTTCGCCCGGTGGGTGGAGGCGTACAAGAGCCACCCCGCGACCCTCATGTGGAACGTCGGCAACGAGTCCGTCCTCGGACTCCAGAACTGCTACAGCGGGACCGCGCTCGAGAACCAGCGCAACGCCTACACCGGCTTCGTCAACGACGTGGCCCGGAAGATCCACTCGATCGACCCCGACCACCCGGTGACCTCGACCGACGCGTGGACCGGTGCCTGGCCCTACTACAAGCGCAACGCCCCGGACCTCGACCTCTACTCGATGAACTCCTACGACAACCTCTGCAAGGTGCGCCAGGACTGGATCGACGGCGGATACACCAAGCCCTACCTCATCACCGAGACGGGCCCGGCCGGCGAATGGGAGGTCCCGAACGACGTCAACGGCGTCCCCGACGAGCCGACCGACGAGCAGAAGGCCGCCGGCTACACCGCCGTCTGGAACTGCGTCACCGGGCACCGCGGCGTCGCGCTCGGCGCCACGATGTTCCACTACGGCACCGAACACGACTTCGGCGGCGTCTGGTTCAACCTGCTGCCCGACGGCCTGAAGCGGCTGTCGTACTACGCGGTGAAGAAGGCGTACACCGGCTCCGTCGCCGGCGACAACACCCCGCCGGTGATCAGCGGCATGACCGTCTCCCCGGCCACCGCCGCCCCGGCCGGACGGGAGTTCACCGTCCGCGCCGACATCCGCGACCCCGACGGCGACCCGATCACCCCCAGGATCTTCCTCAGCGGCAACTACGCCAACGGCGACAAGCGGCTCGTCGAGGCGCGGTGGCGCGCCGACGGCGCCGGCTCCTTCGCGGTCACCGCCCCCGAGAAGCTCGGCGTCTGGAAGGTCTACGTCCAGGCCGAGGACGGCCACGGCAACGCCGGCATCGAGACCCGGTCCGTCCGCGTCGTCGCCCCGCCGGTCGCGGGCACGAACCTGGCCCTCGACCGCCCCACCACCGCCTCCTCGTACCAGACCGGCTACGGCGACTGCCCCTGCCCGCCGTCCCGCGCCACCGACGGCCGCGCCGACACCCGCTGGGCCAGTGACTGGAGCGACCCCCAGTGGATCCAGGTCGACCTCGGGTCCGCCAAGAGCATCCGCACCGTGCAACTGGTCTGGGACCCCGCGTACGCCCGGTCCTACGAGGTCCAGGTCTCCGACGACGGGACCACCTGGCGCACGGTCCACACCACGACCACGGGCGACGGTGACGTCGACACCGTCGCCCTCGCCACCACCGGCCGGCACGTACGGCTCCAGCTGACGGCACGAGGCACCGGGTGGGGCTACTCGCTCCACGAGTTCGGCGTCTACGGCTGACCACCACCGCAACGCCCACCGACCCCCCCACGGGCAGGAGATCCCCATGAGAGCGAGTCCCAAGAGGCTCCCCGCACTGCTCCTCGGCACCGCGCTCGTCGCCACCCTCCTCGGCGTCGGCACCTTCGCCTCCGCCTCCGACCCCACGGCCGACACCCCTCCGCCGGCCGCCGCGCACGCCGGGCACCTGATGGCCGCGTCGCTCCAGGCGTCCGGAGACGACCCGGACGGCGACGGGTACATCCCCGCCGTACCGCAGGTCACCGGAGTGACACCGTCGACCGCGACCCCGCCGGCCCGGTACTTCCACGAGTTCCAGGCCAACTGCGCCGTCACGCACACCGCCCCCGACGACCCCGTCGTCTACCCCGGCCAGCCGGGCCGGTCGCACGACCACACGTTCATGGGCAACACCTCCACGAACGCGCACAGCGTCACCGCCACCCTCTACGGCGGAGCCACCGCCTGCAAGGCACCCGCCGACGCCTCCGCCTACTGGATGCCCACGCTGTTCGACGGGGACCGGAAGATCCTTCCCGTCGGCCCCCAGGTCATCTACTACAAGACCGGCGTCACCGACTACACGAGCGTGCGGCCCTTCCCGAAGGGCCTCCGGTTCGTCGTCGGCAACCCGATGCAGTCCGCCCAGCAGTTCCGCGAGCACAAGGGCTTCGTCGAGGGCTGGGAATGCGGTGACAGCTTCTTCAACGTCGACTTCCCGGCGAACTGCCCGAACCGGCCCGACGTCCAGCTGAACCTGCGCATGCAGGCGCCCAGTTGCTGGAACGGCCTGTACCTGGACACGCCCGATCACCAGAGCCACATGGCGTACCCGGTCGTCAAGCCCGGCACGAACGACAACATGTGTCCGGCGTCCCACCCGGTCGCCCTGCCGATGATCGAGTTCAAGATGGCCTTCCCGGTCAACGGCGACATGAGCCGGGTGCGCCTGGCCAGCGGCCGCGGCTACTCCTTCCACTACGACTTCTTCAACGCGTGGGAGGAGCGCACGCTCAAGGCGATGGTCGACCACTGCATCGTGGGCGGCCTCCAGTGCAACGCGCGGGGCTACGACGAGACGCACCCCGAACGCGGCGCGGCCCTGAACGAGCAGTACCGGCTGCCCTGACCCGTCCGCACACCCACCCGGCACCGGCCACCCCGCTCACCCGGGGCGGCCGGTGCCTCCGACCCGTGTTCCGGCGACCGAAAGCCGACGATGCCCGACGACAAGCCCGACGACATGAGTCACGACACGCCCGACGGTATGAATCATGACAAGCCCGACGACATGGCGCGCGACACGCCCTGCGACATCAGTCACGACACGCCCGACGGCGTGAATCACGACACGCCCTGCGACACGACGCGCCACACGCCCTGCGACATGCCGGACGACGTGCTCGACCCGCTGGTCGGAAAGCTGGACCTGGATCGCAAGGTCCGCCTCCTGACCGGCGCCACCACCTGGCGCACCGCCGCCGACGCGGAGATCGGCCTGCGGGAGATGGTCTTCTCCGACGGCCCCGCGGGAGTGCGGGGAGAGGTCTGGGACGAGCGCCGCACCTCCTTCCTGCTGCCGTCGGCGTCCGCCCTCGGCGCGACCTGGGACGAAGCCCTCCTGCGGCGCCTCGGTGGCCTGCTCGCCGTCGAAGCCGTCCGCCGGGGCGTCGACGTCGTCCTGGCGCCGACCCTCAACCTGCACCGCACCCCCCTCGGCGGCCGTCACTTCGAGTGCTTCTCGGAGGACCCCGAGCTGACCGGCCGCATCGGCGCGGCGCTGATCCGCGGCCTCCAGGAGCACGGCGTGGCCGCCACCGCCAAGCACTTCGTGGCCAACGACTCCGAGACCGACCGGCTCACCGTGGACGTGCGGATGTCCGAACGGGCGCTGCGCGAGGTGTACCTGGCGCCGTTCGCCGCAGCCGTCGACGCCGGGGCGTGGGCGGTCATGGCCGGCTACAACAGCGTCGGCGGCACGACGATGACGGCCCATCCGCTCCTCGCCGAGCCCCTCAAGGGGGAGTGGGGCTTCGACGGAGTCGCGGTCTCCGACTGGGCCGCCGTCCGCACCACCGAGGAACCCGCGCGGGCGGCCCTCGACGTCGCCATGCCCGGCCCCGCGAGTCCCTGGGCGACGGACCTGGCGGAGGCGGTCCGCGCCGGCCGCGTCCCCGAGAGCGCCGTCGACGAGAAGGTCCGGCGGCTGCTACGGCTCGCCGCCCGGGTCGGCGCGCTCGGCGACGCCCCGCGCCGCCGCCCGAAGCCGTCCGGCGAGAGTCCACGCCGGTTGCTGCGCCGCGCGGTCGCCGCCGGAGCGGTACTGCTCCGCAACGACGGCGTCCTGCCCCTCGACCCCACCGGCCTCGGCACGGTCGCCGTGATCGGCGGGCACGCCGCCGCGCCCCGCGTCCAGGGCGGCGGCAGCGCCGGCGTCTTCCCGTCCGCGGTGGTCACCCCGCTCGCCGGCATCCGCGCCTGTCTGCGCGGGCGCGGACGCGTCACCTACGCCGCGGGTCCCCCGACGGACGCCCCGCCGGAACCGCTCGACCCCGTCCGGTGCACGGACCCGCGTTCCGGAGAGCCGGGACTGCTGCTGCGCTGCCTGGACGCCGAAGGGCGGGAACTGAGCGCCGAGCGCCGCCTGTCGGGGCGGCTGCTCGAACCGGACCTCGCGCCGGGCACCCGCACCGTGGAGGTACGGGCGCTGCTCCGCCCCGACGCCACCGGGGCCTGGACCTTCGGGATCGGCGGCTTCGGCCGGATGACGATCGAGGTCGACGGGCACGTGATCCTCGACGGCACCCACCCGCGCGAGACCGACGACCCGGCGATCGTGCACGTCACCCCACCCCTGCACACCGCCACCAGCCATCTGGAACGGGGCCGCCACGCCCATCTCGTCGCCCGCCGCGAACTGGTGCCCGGCTCCGGCAGGGCGACCGTCGTGGCCGCGGCACCTTCCCCGCGCGACCCGGACCAGGCGCTCGCCGAGGCCGTGGCGGCGGCCCGCGAGGCGGACGCGGTGATCGTCGTCGTCGGGACGACCGAGCACGACGAGACGGAGGGCCGCGACCGCACGTCCCTGTCCCTGGGCAACGCTCAGAACGAGCTGGTCCGGGCGGTCGCCGCCGCCAACCCCCGCACCGTGGCCGTCGTGAACAGCGGCGGACCCGTCGAACTGCCCTGGCGCGACGAGGTCGCGGCGCTGCTCCTCGCCTGGTTCCCCGGCCAGGAGGCCGGCGCCGGACTCGCCGACGTCCTCTTCGGCCGCCGCGAACCGGGCGGCAGGCTCCCCACGACGTGGGCCGCCACGCTCGCCGGGGCACCCGTCACGGGCACGCGTCCCGCCGACGGTCGCCTCGACTACGCGGAGGGCCTGCACATCGGTCACCGCGCCTGGCTGCGGGCCGGGACGCGGCCGGCCTACTGGTTCGGGCACGGCCTCGGCTACACGACCTGGGAGTACGGGAAGGTGGACGCGCCCGCCCGGATCGACGCGGGCTCGCCCTTCACCGTACGGGTGGGGGTGCGCAACACCGGGGCGCGCCCCGGGCGCGAGGTCGTCCAGGTCTACCTGTCGCGGCCCCACTCGACGGTCGAGCGCCCCGTGCGCTGGTTCGCCGGCCACGCGGCGGTCCACGTGGAGGCGGGCGAGGCGGCGGTCGCCGAGGTCGTGGTGGAGCCGAGGACGCTGCGGCACTGGTCGCCGGAGGAAGGCGCGTGGCGTGTCGAGCCGGGGACGTACCGGCTGATGGTGGGCCGCTCGGCGGGGGCGGTGGAACACGCCACGGACGTGACGGTGGAACCCGTTCGGGAGGAGCGGAATGCGTGAGGACCGGACGGTGTGTTCCGCATTCCGGTCGGCCGTCGTGAACGACCCGATCACCGGCCGTCGTCCGAATGCCGAATTACCGTTCCCCGTACGCGGTGAATTCCCCGACGGGCAACCGCGAATGCCCTTCCGTGAATACCGGACCAAGGCCCGTACCGTCCCGGGGCACTTCCCGGCGTCCGCCCTTCGTGCCGGGGAAAGCGGCAGGTTAGAGTACGGGAGTGATCAGGCGGGGACCGACGCTGGAGGACGTGGCGCGGGAGGCGGGCGTCTCCAGGGCGACGGTCTCGCGGGTCGTGAACGGGGTGCGCAACGTCGACCCCGCGATCCAGGACGTGGTCCGGCAGGCCATCCGGCGCACCGGCTACACCCCGAACACCGCCGCGAGGAGCCTGGTCACGGGCCGCGACCCGGATCCCGCCTCGCGCACCGAGACCGTGGCGCTCGTGGTCTGCGGGGCCGGGGACGCGTTCGCCGCGAGGGTGTTCGCCGATCCCTTCTTCGGGCGTGTCGTCAGCGGCGCCGTGACGTATCTGCGCGGGCGCGGCGCGCATCCCGTGCTGATGTTCGCGGAGTCGGCGGCGGCCAGGCGGCAGGTGGTGGACCATCTGCGCCGGGGCAGCGCGGACGGGGCCCTCGTCGTCTCCACCCAGGCCGACGACCCGCTGCCGTCGATGCTCGATGCCGCGGGCGTCCCCCTCGTGCTGTTCGCGCGTCCGCCGGAGGGGACCGAGGTCGACCACGTCGACGTCGACCACCACCAAGGCGGGCGGCTGGCCGCCGACCACCTGCTGGCCCGGGGCTGCCGCCGCCTCGCGACGATCCGCGCGCCCCGGGACCTCCCGGCCGGCGAGGCCCGCCTCGCCGGGTTCCGCGACGCCCTGGAGCGCGCCGGGCGCACCGCGCCCGCCGTCGTGGAGGGCGGCTTCACCGTCGAGAGCGGTGCGGCGGCGATGCGCCGCCTCCTGGCGGAGCACCCGCGGGTGGACGGTGTCTTCGCGGCCAACGACCTGATGGCGCAAGGGGCGTGCGAGGTGCTGCGCGAACGGGGCCTGAGCGTGCCCGGGGACGTGGCGGTGGTGGGCTTCGACGACTCCAGTGTCGCCGTGACCTGCCGGCCGCCGCTGACCACGGTGCGCCAGCCGGTGGAGCGGATGGCGGCGGCGATGGGGGAGCTGCTCGTCGGGCGGCTCCAGGGAGCGCGGACCGGGCCGGCGCACCGGGTGTTCGCCCCCGAACTCGTCGTGCGGGAATCGGCCTGACCGGCTCGCGCGACGAACCTGGCGGTGTCGCGCCGACGCCATTCACACGCTGCTGAATTCCTCTTTCCGCAATACGTACGAAACTGTTCCGCAGCGCTTCGCGATGGGCTACTTTCGGCCACACACCCCCCTTGCGGTCCTTCTACTCCGGGCGGATTTCCATGAGTCGCGCCATCGTGCTGCGAGATGTGAGCAAGAAATACGGCGGTTCCCTGGTGGTGCGGCGGGTGTCCCTCACCGTCGAACCGGGCGAGTTCCTGGTACTGCTCGGCCCCTCCGGATGCGGCAAGTCCACCGTCCTGCGGATGATCGCCGGACTGGAGGAGATCACCGAAGGCGACCTGTTCCTCGACGGCGAGCACGCGAACGACGTGCCGCCCCGGGAGAGGGACATCGCCATGGTGTTCCAGAACTTCGCCCTCTACCCGTCCATGACCTCGCGGGAGAACATCGGCTTCCCCCTGAAACTGAGGGACCCGTCGGCGGACCACGACCCCCAGGTGGAGTCCACCGCCCGGATGCTCGCTATCGAGGACCTGCTCGACCGGATGCCCGGGCAGCTGTCCGGCGGGGAGCGCCAGCGGGTGGCGATGGGCCGGGCGATCTCCCGGCGCCCGTCGGTCTTCCTCCTCGACGAGCCGCTGTCCAGCCTCGACGCCAAGCTCCGGGGCCACCTGCGGGCCGAGATCGCCCGTCTCACCGACGAACTGGGCGTCACCACGGTCTACGTGACGCACGATCAGTCCGAGGCGATGTCGCTGGGCGACCGGGTGGCCGTCATGCGCGACGGCGTCCTCCAGCAGGTCAGTCCGCCCCAGGAGCTGTACGCCCGGCCCGCCAACGTCTTCGTCGCCGCGTTCCTCGGCACCCCGCGCATCAACCTCCTCGACGCGGTCGTCCACGCCCCCCTCGACGGCCCGATGAGCCTGGAACTGGGGCGCCAGCGCCTCGTCCTTCCCCTGCCGCTGAGCGTCGACCACCAGCTCCTGCGGATCCAGCAGGGGCGACCGATCATCGTCGGACTGCGCTCCGAGGCGGTGCGGATCGCGGCCCCGAGCCAGGCGCGACCCGGCGAGGCGTCGCTGGTCGGGATCGTCGAGCACGCCGAATACCAGGGCCACGAGGTGCTCGTGCACCTGGACACCGGCTCGCGACCCGCCGTCGTGGCGGACCTGGAGGCCCCGCGTACCCGGTCCGGCGGGCGGCGGGCGAGCGGACGCGGGAAACGGGGCTTCGCCGGCATCAGGGCGCGCGCGACGGCCCTCGGTGTCGGCCGGGCGGCCCCGGGGGGCCGTACGACCGCGGTCCTCACCGCCGAGCCGGTCCCCGCCGCCGCCCCCCACTCCGCCCACGAGCGGCGTACGGCAGGCCGCAGCGACCTCGTCCTGCGGACCGGACCCCACGTCCGCGTCCGCGCCGGCGCGCAGGTCCCGCTCCTCGTCGACCTCGCCCAGCTGTACGTCTTCGACCACCAGGGCAACCGCATCTGCCCGGCCCCGGACACGCTTCCGGGCCTGGACCAGTAGACGGGGGGAGCCCCCTGGGCCCACTGGGTCCTGCCCGGGGAGACCTCCCCGGCCCCTGACACGCTTCCGGATCCGGAAGCGTGTCGGCGGGAAGGGCCCTGGGTTCTGTCGCCACATGTCACGCCCACATCAGCAGTGAGGCGAGGGTGACAACTGCTTGGTAGGACTGGGCGGTCTTGTCGTACCGGGTGGCGATGCCCCACTGCTTGAGGCGGTCGAAGCACCGTTCTACGGCGTTGCGGTGCTTGTGGACCTCGCGGTCGAAGGCCGGTGGGCGGCCTCCGTGGTCGCCTTGCCCGGCCCGAGGCGGGCACCCGGATCGCTTCCATCACCGCGGTGAGTCGAAGTCCTGCCGGACCCGAAGGCCGGAGGCCCCCTTGCGGAGCCACGGAAAAGGTGACGAGGCGCAGTGGGGGCTTGAGGTCCCGTGCGGTCAGGCGGCGTGCCGAGGGGGCTGGTTGCGTATGCCGGCGGGGCGGGTGGCGAACGCCACCCGCCGGTGGGCCCGCCGCAGCATCCTGCGGACCAGGAAGGGGTGGACGAGGCGCACGGGGGCGAAGTAGAGACGGCCGGCCGCGTTGTGGAGCCGTACGGCGGTGGCCAGGGTCACGGAGTCCTCGTCGACCAGGACCGAGGAGCGGAAGTCCAGGTGGCCGGCGTCCTTGCCGACCAGCAGTTCGCGGTCGCCGGAGCCTCGCACGGGGAACGGCAGCACGTGTCGCCAGGCCCGCGGGTCGCGGTCCATGCCGGGGGAGAGCGGCAGGCGCCAGGCATCGGTGAAGTCGGGCCGCGGCAGGGCCTCGTGGAGCAGGCGGGCCCCGGCGGGGACGGGGGTGGCCGTCGGCCGGGCCCAGAAGAGGCGGTTGACGAGGAGCGCGCGGGGTGTCCGGCGGGCCGCGGGGTGCGGCAGGGCGCCGAGCGCGGCTCGCTCGGCGTTGTCGAAGATCTCCTCGATCATCGCGTCGTGCACGGGTCGGATCGCCAGCTTCCACATGACGAACCCCCTCGTTCTCATGGTCAGTTCGAGGGTGTGGGTCATCCGGCAGCGGTCGGGCCCGAGCGGTTCGACGTCGATCCGGTGAAAGCCCCGGCCGAGCCCCTCGTCGGTGGTGTCGAAGCGGACGGACCGCCCCGGCTCGTGCGCGGTGACCCGGTAGCGGACCCGGCCGTGGCCGCCGTCGGCGCCGACGGCGAGGGGCCGGTCGAGGACCATGGCCGGCCAGACGGGGGTGGGGAAGAGCGGGTCGTCCGGCGCGGCGAGGCGGTCGACGAGGGCTCCGACCGTTTCGGCCGGGGCCTGGACGATCCTCTGGTGGACGTTGCGAACCGTGCGTGCGCCGGGCATGCGACACCTCCATACGGGAGCGTATGTTCCGACCGTACGGTACCGTACGGAAGCATGCACGAGGATCGCGCCCCCGAGGAACGCAGCCCCGCTCGCCGGGCCTCCGCCCGCAAGCGCCTGGCCGCCGACGACTGGGCCGACGCCGCCCTCGCCGCGCTCGGCGAGCGCGGCCTCGCCGCCGTCGCGGTGGAGCCCCTCGCGGCCCGCCTGGGCACCACCAAGGGCAGCTTCTACTGGCACTTCGCCAACCGGGACGCGCTCGTCGTCGCGGCCCTCGCCCGCTGGGAGGAGCAGTCCACCGAGCGGATCATCACCGCCATGGAGGCCGCCGAGCCCGATCCCGCGGCCCGCCTCGCCGCTCTGCTGCGCGGCGCGACCGCCGCGTCCGCCAAGGACGCCCTGGAGGTGCGGCTGCTCGCCGCCGCGGACCACCCCGAGGTCGCGGCCGCGCTCGCCCGCGTCACGGAACGCCGCGTCGGTTACCTCGCCCACCTCTTCGAACTGCTCGGCTTCCCCCCGGCCGAGGCTCGCGGCCGCGGCTTCTTCGCCTACACCAGCTACCTGGGGCACGCCCAGCTCGCCCATGCGGCCCCGGGCGCCCTCCCCGCCGACGGCGACTACCTGACGGTGGCGACGGAGGCCCTGCTCAGGCGCTGAACCGGGCCGCGCGCCGCGCCTCGTACCGCAGGGCCGCCGCCGTGATCACGGCACCGGGCCCCACCCACAGGCCCACCGAGGCCGGCGGACCTGTGACGGAGGTCCTGCGTGGAGCGGCTGAAGGCGGCTGCACCGCTGGTGGGGGAGTGACCGGAGGGCTGCTCCCCCACAGGGCCTCTGACGAGCGCGACCACTGGATCCTGTCCCTCGGATCGGGCCGGAACCGACCGGCACCGCGCCGCCGGCCTCGTCAGGTGGGGAAGGAGAAGTAGAGCGCTTCGCTGTAGAAGGACGCGAAGTGCTTCTGCCAGTCGGCTCGGAGCGAGGCCAGCCAGTCGTCGTTCCGGCCGGCGATCGCCGCCTCGGCCTTGGCGACGGCGTCGGGGATGTCCTCGGAGACCAGACGCCGCACGCTCGCTGCCGGATCGTCACCGGACATCGAGACGACCTCGCCGGTCTCGAGGATGAAGTGTTCCGCCTGCTGTTTCTCGAGGTGGGCCGTGGTCCTGGCAACGCATTCGGCGTACTCGGTGTCGTCTTCCAGACCCTTGCCGACGGCGTGCAGGAGGCCGCGGAGCAGGGCCGCCCCGGCGGCGTAGTCCGCGGCGATGCCGATCGGAGGGTTCCAGATCATGGACGGGACGATCGTCGTTCCGCGTCCCACCATGAGCTTGTGCGCGAGGGGGACGTCCCCGTTGTGCTCGGATATGCATCGGACCTGCTTGGGGATCTCCGCCTCGTTCGGCATCGAGTCCGCAGAGTAGAGATATGAACGGTTCGCCATGGCGGCGACGCTAACACCGGGGGCCGACAACGCCGGCGCCGTCGGACTCCTGACGCGCGGTCAGGACGCGCCGATGGCCTCGGGCCGGGCGGGGTGGGCGTCGGTCGAAGCAGCCGTCGCCCTCGCCTCACTGCTGAGGTGGGCGTGACCTGTGACGACAGAACCTAGTGGGCGGCGCGTTCCCTCAGTGTCTCGCGCCACGCCGGTGCCGTCTCCTCGGCGTCCGGCGGCGCGAGGCGGCCGCCGCGGGCGAAGAAGTCCGCGAGGGGGAGGATCGCCGCGCCGACCGTGACGGCGTCGGGGCCGAGGGTGCCGAGGCCGATCCGGACGCGGGAGGCGGGGAAGGTGAGGGCGTACTCGCGCGCGTACTCCTCGACCGTGTCCAGGAAGCGGGTGCCGAGCTGCAGTCCGGCCCAGCCGCCGACGAGGATCCGTTCGGGCTGGAAGAGGTTGACGAGGTCGGCGAAGCCGGCGCCGAGGTACTCGGCCGTCTCGTCCAGGACGGCGAGCGCGGTGGCGTCGGGGCGGGCGCCGGGGTCGGCGGGATAGGCGGCGGCGAGCATCGAGGTGAGGGCGGTCTCCTCGTCCGCCCCGGGCGGTGGCGTCCCGCCCGCCTCGCGCCACCGTTCGAGCAGGGCCTCGGCGCCCGCGTACGCCTCCAGGCAGCCCCGGGCGCCGCAGCGGCAGCGGCGGCCCCGGACCCGTACCGTGAGGTGCCCCCACTCCACGGCCCGGCCGGGCCGCAGGTCGTCCGAGACGACCGAGGCGCCGACGCCCGAGCCGAAGAGCACGACCACGGCGTTGCGGACGCCCCGCCCGGCGCCGAACCACATCTCGGCCTGGCCGAGGGTCCTGGCGCCGTTGTCGATGACGTACGGCACCGTGTCGGGCAGGTCCACGGCGGCGCGGAGGAGCCGTTCCAGCGGGACGGCGTCCCAGCCGATCGTCTGGCCGTGCACCACGGCCCGGCCGTCGGCGTCGCGCACGACGATGCCGGGTACGCCGACTCCGATGCCGAGCAGCCGCTCGGGGGCGACGCCGGCCCGCCGGACGACCTCCTCGACGCCGTCGCGGACGTGGCCGACGACGACGCCGACGTCGTAGCGGTCGACCCGGCGGGGGCCCTCGGGGTCCAGGGGGTGTTCCACGCGGGCGAGTTCGGTGAGCGCCATGTCGAAGAGCTCGACGCGGACGCGGGTCTCGCCGACGTCCACGCCGATCATGTAGGCGCTCGCCTGGCGGACGCGCAGGAGGGTGCGCGGGCGCCCGCCGGCCGAGTCGACGCTGCCGGCCTCCTCGACGAGGCCGTCCGCGACCAGTTCGGCGACCACGTTGCTGACCGAGCCCGAGCTCAGTCCGGTGGCGGGGCCCAGCGAGAAGCGGCTCATCGGCCCGTCGAAATACAACCGTTGCAGTACCGCGGTGCGGTTCTCCCGCCGCAGGTCACGCACGGTCCGGCCGCTGCGTACGCTCACCGAGCACCCTCTTCCCTTGGATCGGATTCGCAACATACCCCTGGCGGACCTCTTGACGCCACCTTCGCTTGAGGTTTAACTCACATCCTAAATTAAGTCGGGAGAGGGCTTCGGAGGTTGAACGCGGGACGTCGCGCTCCCTCCTCCCCGACTTCCCACGACCCCTAGAAAGGCCCCTGGGACCATGCGCAGAATCAGAGCCGCCGCCGTCGGTGCCGTCACCCTCTCCCTCGTCCTCTCGGCGGCCGCCTGCGGCGGCGGCACCACGGACGGTGCCGGCTCCGACTCCCAGCCCAGGACCCTCACCTACTGGGCCTCCAACCAGGGCGCCAGCCTGGAGGTCGACAAGAAGGTCCTCCAGCCCGAGCTCGACAAGTTCGAGAAGGAGACCGGCATCAAGGTGAAGCTGGAGGTCGTCCCCTGGTCGGACCTCCTCAACCGCATCCTCACCGCCACCACCTCCGGCCAGGGCCCCGACGTCCTCAACATCGGCAACACCTGGAGCGCCTCCCTCCAGGCCAGCGGCGCCCTGCTGCCCTGGGACGCGCAGAACTTCGAGAAGATCGGCGGAAAGGACCGCTTCGTCGACTCCGCCCTCGGCTCCACCGGCGTCCAGGGCCAGGACCCGGCCGCCGTCCCGCTGTACTCCATGGCGTACGCGCTCTACTACAACAAGAAGATGTTCAAGGACGCCGGCATAGAGAAGCCCCCGGCCACCTGGGACGAGCTGATCGCCACCGGCAAGAGGATCACCGCGGGCGGCGGCTCCGGCATCGGCGTCGAGGGCTCCAACCTCTCCAACAACATCCACCAGGTCTTCGTCCTCGGCAAGCAGCACGGCGCCGACTTCTTCACCCCCGACGGCAAGGCCGACTTCACCTCCGACGGCGCCGTCGCCGCCGTCAAGCAGTACGTCGACCTGATGGCCGCCCAGAAGATCGTCGCCCCCGGCAACGCCGAGTACGCGCAGAACCAGTCCCTCAGCGACTTCGCCAAGAACAAGACCGCCATGGTCCTCTGGCAGACCGCCTCCGCCACCTTCAAGGCCCAGGGCATGAGCGACGACGAGTGGGGGGTCGCCCCCGCGCCCGTCCCGTCCGGCGCCCCCGGCACCGGCAAGGCCACCAACTCCATGGTCGCCGGCATCAACCTGGCCGTCTTCAAGAACACCAAGAACATCGACGGCGCCATGAAGTTCGTGAACTTCATGACCGGCGACGCCGAGCAGAAGATCCTCAACACGGCCTACGGCTCCATCCCGCCCGTGAAGACCGCCCAGCAGGACCCCGCCTTCAACAGCCCCGCGCTCGCCGTCCTGCGCGACACGCTCGCCACCAGCGCCGCCGCCCTCCCGCAGGTCCCCGAGGAGTCGCAGTTCGAGACCGTCGTCGGCACCGCGGTCAAGGAGCTCTTCGCCGACGCCGCCGCCGGCCGGGCCGTCACCACCGAGTCCGTCCGGGCCAAGCTCGAAAAGGCCCAGCAGCAGATGCCCAAGAAGTGAGTCCGGACGCCACCATGACCACCACCGCCCTCGAGAAGACCGGCGGACGGAGCGGACAGCGGCACACCCCCGGGACGGCGCCCCGCAGGCGCCGCCCCGGGCGGCTCCGGGCCCTCGGCCTCCCGTACCTGCTCCTCCTGCCGGCCCTGCTCCTCGAACTCCTGGTCCACCTCGTGCCGATGGTCATCGGCATCGTGATGAGCTTCCGGGAACTCACCCAGTTCTTCATCCGCGACTGGACCACCGCCCCCTGGGCCGGCCTGGACAACTACGCCGTCTCCGTCGACTTCGACGCCCCCGTCGGCGAGGCGCTGCTCGCCTCGTTCCTCACGACCTGCCTCTTCACCCTGTGCTCGGTCGGCCTCTGCTGGCTGCTCGGCACCGCGGCCGCGATCTTCATGCAGGAGACCTTCCGGGGCCGCGGCTTCCTGCGGGCGCTCTTCCTCGTCCCGTACGCCCTGCCGGTCTACGCGGCGGTCATCACCTGGGCGTTCATGTTCCAGCGGGACAACGGCCTGGTGAACCACGTGCTGCACGACCAGCTCGGCATCGGCGACAGCCCGGCCTTCTGGCTCATCGGCGACAACGCCTTCGTCACCCTGCTCGTCGTCTCCGTCTGGAAGGGCTGGCCCTTCGCCTTCCTCATCATGATGGCCGGGCTCCAGAACATCCCCAAGGAGATCTACGAGGCCGCGGCCCTCGACGGCGCCGGCGTCCGGCAGCAGATCCGCCGCATCACCCTGCCGTCGCTCCGCCCGGTCAACCAGGTCCTGATCCTCGTGCTCTTCCTGTGGACCTTCAACGACTTCAACACCCCCTTCGTCCTCTTCGGCAAGGCGGCACCCGAATCCGCCGACCTGATCTCCCTGCACATCTACCAGTCCTCGTTCCAGACCTGGAACTTCGGCACCGGCTCGGCGATGTCCGTCCTGCTGCTGCTCTTCCTCCTGGTCGTCACGGGCGGCTACCTGCTCCTCACCACCCGGGGAAGGAAGACGAGCGATGTCTGAGACCGCACGGAGGCGGCCGCGCTCCCCGATGGCCGCGCCCCGCTCCTTCCTGTGGAGCCGCCGGATCTTCCTGACCCTGCTCACCGGCTTCGTCCTCCTGCCGGTGTACGTGATGGTCTCCAGCTCCCTCAAGCCGCTGGAGGACGTGTCGGGGAAGTTCCAGTGGATCCCCTCCGGGCTCACCCTGCGGCCGTACTTCGACATCTGGGAGACCGTCCCGCTCGCCGACTACTTCGTGAACTCGGTGGTCGTGGCGGGGATCGCGACGGTCTGCTCCGTCACCATCGCGGTCTTCGCGGCCTACGCCGTCAGCCGCTACTCGTTCCGCGGCAAGCGCGTCTTCACGGTCACCGTCCTGTCCACGCAGATGTTCCCCGGCATCCTCTTCCTGCTGCCGCTGTTCCTCATCTACGTCAACATCGGCAACGCCACCGGCATCGCCCTCTTCGGCTCGCGAGGAGGTCTGATCCTCACGTATCTCACCTTCTCGCTGCCGTTCTCGGTCTGGATGCTCATCGGCTACTTCGACGCCGTCCCGCGCGACCTCGACGAGGCCGCCAAGGTGGACGGCTGCGGCCCCCTCGGCGCGCTCTTCCGCGTCATCGTCCCCGCCGCCGTCCCCGGCATCGTCGCCGTCGCCGTCTACGCCTTCATGACCGCCTGGGGCGAGGTCCTCTTCGCCTCCGTCATGACCAACGACACCACCCGCACCCTCGCCGTCGGCCTCCAGGGCTACGCCACCCAGAACGACGTGTACTGGAACCAGGTGATGGCCGCCTCCCTCGTGGTCAGCGTCCCCGTCGTCGCCGGCTTCCTCCTGCTCCAGCGCTACCTCGTCACCGGCCTCACCGCGGGCGCGGTCAAGTGACGCCCTCCACCGGCGCCACCACCCCTGAAAGGACTCCCGTGTCTGAACCGCTCGACCTCGCCGCCTTCCCGCCCTCCTTCACCTGGGGCACGGCCACGTCCGCGTACCAGATCGAGGGCGCCGTCGCCGAGGACGGCCGCGGCCCCTCCATCTGGGACACCTTCTCCCACACCCCCGGCGCCGTCGACAACGACGACCACGGCGACGTCGCCTGCGACCACTACCACCGCTGGCCCGAGGACGTCGCCCTGATGAAGGAGCTCGGGACGGACGCCTACCGGCTGTCCGTCGCCTGGCCCCGCGTGGTCCCCGGCGGCGACGGCCCCGTCAACGCGGCCGGACTCGACTTCTACGACCGGCTCGTCGACGGACTCCTCGACGCCGGCATCACGCCCTCCGTCACCCTCTACCACTGGGACCTGCCGCAGGCACTCCAGGACCGCGGCGGCTGGACCGTCCGCGAGACGGCCGAGCACCTCGCCGCCTACGCCGGCGTCGTCGCCGAACGCCTCGGCGACCGCGTCACCCAGTGGGCCACCCTCAACGAGCCCCTCTGCTCGGGCTGGATCGGGCACCTCGAAGGACGCATGGCCCCCGGTCTCACCGACCTCACGGCCGCCGTCCGCGCCTCGTACCACCTCCTGCTCGCCCACGGCCTCACCACGCAGGCGGTCCGCGCCGCCGCCCCCGGCGCGCGCATGGGCCTGGTCACCAACCACTCCACCGTCACGCCGGCCTCCACCCGGCCCGAGGACATCGCCGCGGCGACCCGGATGGACGGCCACACCAACCGCTGGTGGCTCGACCCCGTGTACGGGCGGGGCTTCCCCGCCGACATGCGCGAGCTGTACGGGGTCGAACTCCCCGAACGGCCCGGGGACCCGGAGACCATCGCGACCCCGCTCGACTGGCACGGCCTGAACTACTACTTCCCGGCCACCGTCGCCGACGACCCCGCCGGCCCCGTCCCGTACGCCACCGAGGTACGGCTGCCCGACGTGCCCCGCACGGGCATGGACTGGCAGATCGACGCGGGCGGCCTGGAGGCGTTCCTGCTGCGGCTCACCGAGGACTACGGCGTACGGAAGCTGTACGTCACCGAGAACGGCTCGGCGTTCCCCGACACGGTGGGCCCCGACGGCAGCGTCCACGACCCGGACCGCACCCGCTACTTGGAGCAGCACCTCGCCGCCTGCGCCTCGGCCCTGCGCAAGGGCGCCCCGCTCGCCGGCTACTACGCCTGGTCCCTGCTCGACAACTTCGAGTGGGCCTACGGCTACGACAAGCGCTTCGGCCTCGTCCACGTCGACTACGCGACGCAGCGGCGCACGGTGAAGACGAGCGGCCGACGGTACGCGGACATCGTCCGGGCCCACCGGGAGGCGACCTCCGGCTGACCGGCGGCGCCGTCCGGCCATCCGAGAGCCGCCCCCGGCACCGCCGGGGGCGGCCTTCGGCATGCCCGTGTCCCGCCGGTCGCCCGCCCGCGTCCCCCGGCCGCACGCCCGTGTCCCCCTGGCCGGGGGCAGGCGGATCGCCGCACGCGCACGGCGGTCGGTGTCGAGGCCATCGATTGCGGGGGGATGCAACTCGCTTGCGTGACTTGCGCTAGTCTTGCGTTCATGACGCGACGACTTGCTCAAGTGGCGAAGAAGGTGGGGGTCAGCGAGGCGACGGTCAGCCGTGTCCTCAATGGCAAGCCCGGGGTCTCCGAAGCGACACGGCAGTCCGTGCTCACCGCCCTGGACGTCCTCGGATACGAGCGGCCCACGCAGCTGCGCGGCGAGCGCGCCCGGCTCGTCGGCCTGGTCCTCCCGGAGCTCCAGAACCCGATCTTCCCGGCGTTCGCGGAGGTCATCGGCGGCGCGCTGGCGCAGCAGGGGCTGACGCCCGTCCTGTGCACGCAGACCAAGGGCGGCGTCTCCGAGGCCGACTACGTGGAGCTCCTGCTCCAGCAGCAGGTCTCCGGCGTGGTCTTCGCCGGCGGTCTCTTCGCCCAGGCCGCCGCGCCGCACGACCACTACCACCAGCTGGCGGAGCGGAACATCCCGGTCGTCCTGATCAACGCGGCGATCGAGGGGCTGAACTTCCCCTGCGTCTCCTGCGACGACGCCGTCGCCGTCGAGCAGGCCTGGCGCCACCTCGCGTCCCTCGGCCACGAGCGGATCGGCCTGGTCCTCGGGCCCGGCGACCACATCCCCTCGCGCCGCAAGCTCGAGGCGGCCCGGGGCGTGGTGGCGGCCGCGGGCCAGGAGCTGACCGACGAGTTCGTCGAGCGGTCGATCTTCTCCCTCGAAGGCGGACAGGCCTCCGCCGCACGGCTCCTGGAGCGCGGGGTCACCGGCATCGTCTGTGCGAGCGACCCGCTGGCCCTCGGGGCCATCCGGGCCGCGCGCCGGCGGGGGCTCTCGGTGCCCAAGGACGTGTCGGTCGTCGGCTTCGACGACTCGGCCTTCATGAACTGCACCGAGCCGCCGCTGTCGACCGTCCGCCAGCCCATCGAGGCCATGGGCCGCGCGGTCGTCGAGCTGCTCTGCGCCCAGATCCAGGGCACGCAGACGCACCCCGGCGAGCTGCTCTTCGAGCCGGAACTCGTCGTGCGCGGCTCGACCGCGCAGGCGCCCACCGGCTGATCCGGCCCTTCCCGCCGCCTCTCCCGAACCTCCCTCACCCTCCCCGCCGGCACCGGCACCGAGGACGCCCCCGCGGCGCCCGGTGCCGGTGCTTTTTTGCGTCCGGAAGTTCCCCGGCCGTTGACAAAGTCGTGACCCGGTAGAAACCTGTCACCTCGGCGACGCAAAAGATTGACTGAATCACTCAAAACTCATGTCATGCGTCGCACTTCACTGTCGGAGTCATGCCGGGTTCCCGCCGAACGCCCCTGTCGCTCTCCTCTCCGCAGGTAGGCGCACCGCGCGGCCCGGTTCATGGAAAGGTCACCATGAGAGGCACACACCTGAGCCGGCGGCTCACGGCCGGCGCGCTGACCGCCGGGCTGCTCGCCATCGGGCTGCTACCCGCCCCCGCGCACGCCGCGGCGACGGCGGAACCCAACCTGGCGCTCGGCCGGGCGGTGACGGCCGGCGGCGCCCACGGCGCCTACCCCGCCCGCAACGTCACGGACGGCAGCCGGCAGTCCTACTGGGAAGGGCCGGCGGGCTCCTTCCCCCAGTGGGTGCAGATCGACCTCGGCGCCGCCGTGGGCGTCGACCGGGTCGCGCTGAAACTGCCCACCGGCTGGGAGGCGCGCTCCGAGGCGGTCGGCGTGCTCGGCAGCACCGACGGCACCACCTTCACCACCCTCTCCGCCCCCAGGGCCCGCGCCTTCGACCCCGCCGCGGCCAACGCGGTGGCCATCGACCTCACCGCGGCCACCACCCGGTACCTCCGGATCCAGGTCGACTCCAACACGGGCTGGAACGCGGCCCAGTTGTCCGAGGTCGAGGTCTACGGCGACGGCGGCCCCGTCGACCCGCCCGTCGAAGGGACCGACCTGGCCCGCGGCAAGCCGATCGAAGCGACCTCCACCACCCAGAACTACGTCGCCACCCACGCCAACGACGGCGACCTCGCCACCTACTGGGAGTCCGCCGGGTTCCCGGCCGACCTGACCGTGCGGCTCGGCGCCGACGCCGACATCAGCGGCGTGGTCGTGAAGCTCGACCCCGCCCAGGTGTGGGGACCGCGCACCCAGTCCTTCCAGGTCCTCGGCCGTCCCCAGGGAGCCACCGGCTTCACCTCCCTCAAGGCCCGTGCCGACTACGCCTTCAGCCCGTCGTCCGGCGGGAACACCGTCGTCGTCCCCGTCACCGGCCGGTACGCGGACCTCAGGCTCGCCTTCTCCTCCAACACCGGCGCCCCCGGCGCCCAGGTCGCCGAGGTCCAGGTCCTCGGCACGGCGGCCCCCCATCCCGACCTGGTCCTCACCGACCTGACCTGGACCCCGTCCACTCCGTCGGAGGCGGACGCCGTGACGGTGAACGCCACGGTCCGCAACTCCGGCAGCGCGCCCGCGGCCGCCACCACGGTGAACGTCAGCGTCGAGGGCGCCGTGGCAGGCTCCGCTCCGGTGGTCTCCCTCCCCGCCGGAGCCTCCACCACCGTCCCGGTCGCCGTCGGACGGCGCCCGATGGGGGCGTACACCGTCTCCGCCGTCATCGACCCGACGGACACGGTCGCCGAGCAGGACAACGGCAACAACAGCCGTACCGCCGCCACGAAGCTGACCGTCGCCCAGAGCCCCGGCCCCGACCTGAAGGTCACCGGCATCTCCGCCAACCCGTCGGCGCCCCCCGTCGGGGCGGCCGTCTCCTTCACCGTCGCGGTCCAGAACCGCGGCACCGCCACCGTCCCGGCCGGCGCGGTCACCCGCCTCTCCGCCGGCACCACCACCCTCCAGGGCGCCACCCCGGCCATCGCCGCCGGAGCCACCGCCACCGTCGCCGTCACCGGAACCTGGACGGCCACCAGCGGCGGCGTCACCCTCACCGCCACGGCCGACGCCACCGGCACGGTCGCCGAGACCGACGAGAACAACAACGTCCTCTCGCGTTCGCTCGTCGTCGGACGCGGCGCCGCCGTGCCGTACACGGAGTACGAGGCGGAGGACGCCCGCTACCAGGGCACGCTCCTCACCACCGACCAGAAGCGGACCTTCGGACACACCGACTTCGCCACCGAGTCGTCCGGCAGGCGGTCGGTGCGCCTCACGGCCACCGGCCAGTTCGTCGAGTTCACCTCCACCAACCCCGCCAACTCGATCGTCGTCCGCAACTCGATCCCCGACGCCCCGGCCGGCGGCGGTGCCGAGGCCACGATCAGCCTCTACGTCAACGACACCTTCCTGCGGAAGCTGACCCTCTCCTCCAAGCACAGCTGGCTCTACGGCACCACCGACAGCCCCGAGGGCCTGACCAACACCCCGCAGGGCGACGCGCGGCGGCTCTTCGACGAGTCCCACGCCCTCCTCGCCCAGACCTACCCGGTGGGCACGAGGTTCCGGCTCCAGCGCGACGCCGGTGACACGGCCGCCTTCCACGTCCTCGACCTCGTGGACCTGGAGCAGGTGGCGCCCGCCGCCGCACAGCCGGCCGGATGCGTCTCCATCACCGCCTACGGGGCCGTTCCCAACGACGGCATCGACGACACCGACGCCATCCAGCGGGCCGTCACCGCCGACCAGAAGGGCGAGATCGGCTGCGTGTGGATCCCCGCCGGGCAGTGGCGCCAGGAGCAGAAGATCCTCACCGACGACCCGCTGAACCGCGGCGAGTTCAACCAGGTCGGCATCCGTGACGTGACCGTCCGCGGCGCCGGCATGTGGCACTCGCAGCTCTACACCACCACCCCGCCCCACCAGGCCGGCGGCATCAACCACCCGCATGAGGGCAACTTCGGCTTCGACATCGACCACAACACCCAGATCTCCGACCTCGCCATCTTCGGCTCCGGCACCATCCGCGGCGGCGACGGCAACGCCGAGGGAGGCGTCGGCCTCAATGGCCGGTTCGGCAAGGGCACGAAGATCAGCAACGTGTGGATCGAGCACGCGAACGTCGGCGTGTGGGCCGGCCGCGACTACTCCAACATCCCCGAGCTGTGGGGACCCGGCGACGGCCTCGAGTTCACCGGCATGCGCATCCGCAACACCTACGCCGACGGCATCAACTTCGCGAACGGCACCCGCAACTCCACCGTCTACAACTCGTCCTTCCGCAACACCGGCGACGACGCGCTGGCCGTCTGGTCGAGCAAGTACGTCAAGGACACGTCGGTGGACATCGGCCACGACAACCACTTCCGCAACAACACCATCCAGCTGCCCTGGCGCGCCAACGGCATCGCGGTGTACGGCGGTCACGGGAACACCATCGAGAACAACATCATCTCCGACACCATGAACTACCCGGGGATCATGCTGGCGACCGACCACGACCCGCTGCCCTTCACCGGGCAGACCCTCATCGCCAACAACGCCCTGCACCGCACCGGCGGAGCGTTCTGGAACGAGGACCAGGAGTTCGGCGCCATCACGCTCTTCGCACAGGGCCAGGACATCCCGGGCGTCACCATCCGTGACACCGACATCCTCGACTCGACCTACGACGGCATCCAGTTCAAGACCGGTGGCGGAGCGATGCCCGACGTGCGGATCACGGGTGTCCGCATCGACGGGTCCAGGAACGGCTCCGGCGTCCTCGCGATGAGCGGCGCGCGCGGCAGCGCGACGCTGACCGACGTGGTCATCACGAACTCGGCCGAGGGTGACGTCCTCGTCGAGCCCGGGTCGCAGTTCGTCGTCAACAGGGCCGGCTGAGCCCCGTGCACACCATCCGAGAGCGAGGACCGATGAGATTCCGCGACCGCCGGTCACGGTGCCTGAGCGCCGTGATCGCGACCAGCCTCCTGGCGCTGGGAGGCCCCCTCACGGCCGCCCACGCCGCCGGGGGCCCCAACATCGCCCTGGGCGACCCCACGTCGTCGAGCACCGCGCACGCCGAGTACGGCGCCGCGAACATCACCGACGGCAACCAGGGGACGTACTGGCAGAGCGCCGGCACCGCCTTCCCGCAGTGGGTGCAGACCGACCTCGGCGCCACCCAGCGCGTGGACGAGATCGTCCTCAGGCTCCCCGCCGGCTGGGAGAGCCGCACGCAGACCCTCTCCGTGCAGGGCAGCGCCGACGGGACCGCCTTCACCACCCTGAAGAGCTCCGCCGCCTACACCTTCAGCCCCGGAGCCGGGAACACCGTCACGGTCGCCTTCCCCGCGACGCAGACGCGGTTCGTCCGCGTCGCGGTGACCGCGAACACCGGCTGGCAGGCGGCCCAGCTCTCCGAGCTGGAAGTCCACGCCGCCGACGGCTCCTCGGCCAACCTGGCGGCCGGCCGCACCCTGACCGCCAGCAGCCACACCCAGGTCTACGCGGCGCCCCAGGCGAACGACGGAAACCGGGCCACCTACTGGGAGAGCGCCAACAACGCCCTGCCCCAGTGGCTCCAGGCCGACCTCGGCTCCGCCGTCCGCGTCGACCGGGTCGTCCTGCGACTGCCCGAGACCTGGGGTGCCCGCAGCCAGACCCTGAAGATCCAGGGCAGCACCGACGGCACCGCGTTCACCGACCTCACGGCCGCCCGGTCCTACGCCTTCGACGCGAGCAACGGCCGCTCCGCCACCCTCGCGTTCGACGCCGCCACCACCCGCTTCGTACGGGTCCTGGTGACCGCGAACACCGTCCAGCCCGCCGCCCAGATATCCGAACTGGAGATCTACGGCCCCGCCACCGGCGACACCCAGGCCCCCTCCGCACCGTCCGGCCTGGCCTACACCGAACCCGCCACCGGACAGATCCGACTCACCTGGAACCCGGCCGGCGACGACACCGCCGTCACCGGCTACGACGTCTACGCCAACGGCGCCCTCCTCACCAGCGTCCCCGGCGACACCACCACGTTCACCGACAACCGGCCGGCCAACCAGACCGTGTCCTACTCCGTGCGCGCCAAGGACGCGGCGGGCAACCAGTCGGCCGACAGCAACACGGTCACCCGCACCGGAGACGCCGGGGACACCCAGGCGCCGACCGCGCCCGCGAACCTCGCCCTCACCGAACCCGCCAGCGACCGGATCAAGCTGACCTGGACCGCGGCCAGCGACGACACCGGCGTCACCGGCTACGACGTGTACGCCAACGGGACCCTGCGCACCACCGTCGCGGGCGGCCTCACCACGTACACCGACACCCAGCCCGCCTCGACCACCGTCACCTACCGCGTCCGGGCCAGGGACGCGGCCGGCAACCAGTCCGTCGACAGCAACGCCGTCACCCGCAACGGCAGCGGCGGCACCGGCTCCGACCTGGCCGTGGCCAAGCCGATCAGCGCCTCCTCCACCGTCCACACCTTCGCCGCCGAGAACGCCAACGACAACAACGTGGCGACGTACTGGGAAGGCGCCGGCGGCAGCTACCCGCACACGCTCACCGTCAAGCTGGGCGCCAACGCCGACCTCGACCGGCTCGTGCTGCGGCTCAATCCGGACACCGCCTGGGCGGCCCGCTCGCAGACCATCGAGGTCCTCGGCCGCGAACAGAACGCCACCGCCTTCACGACCCTGGCGGCGGCGAAGAGCCACACCTTCGACCCGGCGAGCGGCAACACCGTCACCGTCCCGGTCTCCGGGCGCGTCGCCGACGTCCGGCTGAAGTTCACCGCCAACACCGGCGCCCCGGCCGGTCAGCTCGCCGACTTCCAGGTCATCGGCGTCCCGGCGCCCAACCCCGACCTGGAGGTCACCGGCCTCACCGTGTCGCCCGCAGCCCCGGTGGAGTCCGACCCGATCACCGTGTCGGCCACCGTGCGCAACAGCGGCCCGGCCGCGGCGCCGGCCAGCACCGTCGCCCTGCGCCTCGGCGGCACCAAGGTCGCCACCGCACAGGTCGGCGCCCTGGCCGCCGGCGACCGGACCACCGTCAGCGCCTCCATCGGCGCCCGGGACGCGGGCACGTACCAGCTGAGCGCGGTCGCCGACGAGGCGAACGCCGTCATCGAGCAGAACGAGTCCAACAACACCCACACCAGCCCCACGGCCCTGGTCGTCAAGCCGGTCGGCGGCTCCGACCTGGTCACCGCCTCGGTCACGACCACACCGTCGAGCCCCGCCGCGGGCGACACCGTCACCTTCAGGGCGACCGTGCGGAACCAGGGCACCGAGGCGAGCGCCGCGGGCAGCCACGGCGTCACCCTGACCGTCCTCGACTCCCGGGGCGGGGCGGTCAAGACCCTCGCGGCGACCCACAGCGGCGCCCTCGCCCCCGGCGCCACGGCCCAGGTGACCCTCGGACCGTGGACCGCCGCCAACGGCTCGTACACCGTGCGGACCGTACTCGCCGACGACGCCGACGAACCGCCGGTCAAGCGGACGAACAACACCTCCACCCAGCCGCTGTTCGTCGGACGCGGCGCGCACATGCCCTACGACATGCACGAGGCGGAGGACGGCACGGCCGGCGGGGGAGCCACCGTCGTCGGACCCAACCGCACCGTCGGCGACATCGCCGGCGAGGCGTCCGGCCGCAAGGCCGTCAGCCTGGACGCGACCGGAGAGTACGTCGAGTTCACCACCCGCGCCGCGACCAACACCCTCGTCACCCGCTTCTCCATCCCGGACGCCCCGGGCGGCGGCGGCATCGACTCCACGATCGACGTGTACGTCGACGGCGTCTTCAAGAAGGCGCTCCCGCTGACCTCCAAGTACGCCTGGCTGTACGGCAACGAGACCGCCCCCGGAAACTCCCCGGGCTCCGGGGCCCCGCGCCACGTCTACGACGAGGCGCACCTCCTCCTCGGCGAGACCGTCCCGGCGGGTTCGAGGATCCGGCTCCAGAAGGACGCGGCCAACACCTCCACGTACGCGATCGACTTCGTGAACCTGGAGCAGGTCGCCCCGGCCGCGAACCCCGACCCGGCCACGTACACCGTGCCGGCCGGGACCACGCACCAGGACGTCCAGAACGCCCTCGACAAGGTCCGCATGGACACCACCGGCACCCTCGTCGGCGTCTACCTGCCGCCGGGCGACTACCAGACGTCGAGCAAGTTCCAGGTCTACGGCAAGGCGGTCGAGGTCGTCGGCGCCGGACCGTGGTACACGAAGTTCCACGCGCCCTCGACCCAGGACAACACCGACGTCGGCTTCCGCGCCGAGGCCACGGCGAAGGGCTCCCTCTTCAAGGGATTCGCCTACTTCGGCAACTACACCTCGCGGATCGACGGCCCGGGCAAGGTGTTCGACTTCGCCAACGTCTCCGACGTCGTCATCGACGACATCTGGAACGAGCACATGGTGTGCCTCTACTGGGGCGCCAACACCGACCGGACGACCATCAAGAACTCCCGCATCCGCAACCTGTTCGCCGACGGCGTCAACATGACCAACGGCTCCACCGACAACCTCGTCACCAACAACGACGCCCGGGCGACGGGCGACGACAGCTTCGCGCTGTTCTCCGCGATCGACGCCGGCGGCGCCGACATGAAGAACAACGTCTACGAGAACCTCACCACCACCCTGACGTGGCGGGCGGCGGGCGTGGCCGTCTACGGCGGCTACGACAACACCTTCCGCAACATCCACATCGCCGACACGCTCGTCTACTCCGGCATCACCATCTCGTCCCTCGACTTCGGCTACCCGATGAACGGCTTCGGGACCGGGCCCACCACCTTCGAGAACATCTCGGTCGTCCGGGCCGGCGGCCACTTCTGGGGCTCGCAGACCTTCCCCGGCATCTGGGTCTTCTCCGCCTCGAAGGTCTTCCAGGGCATCAGGGTCAACCACGTCGACATCGTCGACCCCACCTACAGCGGGGTGATGTTCCAGACGAACTACGTCGGCGGACAACCCCAGTACCCGATCAAGGACACGGTCTTCACCGACGTCTCGGTCACCGGCGCCCGCAAGAGCGGTGACGCCTACGACGCCAAGTCGGGCTTCGGCCTCTGGGCCAACGAGATGCCCGAGTCCGGCCAGGGCCCGGCCGTCGGCGAAGTGACGTTCAACGGCCTCGAACTGAACGGCAACGCCGTCGACGTGCGCAACACCACGTCCACCTTCCGGATCCACATGAACCCGTGATCCCGGGCGGCCTCCGGGCCGCTCCCGACCCGCGACCGGCGCGGGCCCCCACCGGGGTCCGCGCCGCTCGTATGGAACAGGCCTGGTCAGAGCGGGTGTCCGCAGGATGGGCCATGTACGGGGGAGACCGCGTGAAGGACGTTCGCATCCGACCGTCCCGCCACCCCCGCCGACAGCCGGCGACCGCCTTCACAAGCCGCGCCTCCAGCACGCGCCGATGACGCGGCGGTCCGGGGCCGGGCACGGGCCGTCAGCGTTCCCGGCGGAAGTCGAGCATGCAGAAGACCTTGTCGTAGCGGCGCTCGCCGACCGCGACGAAGTCGGGCAGCCGGCCGTACTCCCGAAACCCCAGCGACCGGTACAGGTGCAGCGCGTCGGCGTTGTCGCCGCGGACGTCGAGGGTCAGGACCTCCACGCCCGCCCGCCCGCTCGGCGTCGGCGACGAGGGCGGCGGTGAGGGCGCGGCCGACCCCACGGCCGTGGGCCGTGCGCGCTCCCTCACGGGAGTGGTTCCCGGGGGCCAGTGAGCGCAGTGCGGCGCGGTCGGCGGGGGGACGGCGGAGCACCGGCACGAAGCTGTGCGCTGCCCGTACCACCCGCGAAGACGGAGGTTCCCGCTCCCATGACCCATGCACACCTCAGGCCGTCGGGCCGGCGTCGGAGAGCCGGCGGGAGGGCCGGGGCGCTCGCCGCGTGCGGACTCGCCCTCGTCCTCGCGCTGCCCGGCACCGCGCTGGCCGCGCCCGGCGACCTGGACCCGACGTTCGGGCCCGACGGCCGGGTGACCACGCCCCTCCCGGGGTACGCCGAGGGCCACGACATCGCGCGGCAGGCCGACGGGAAGCTCGTCATGGCCGGTCTGAGCAGCGAGGCGGGCTTCGCGCTCACCCGCTACCTGCCGGGCGGCGGCCTCGACACCACCTTCGGCGGCGACGGCACGGTCACCAGCGACTTCGGCGGCGGCAGCCACACGGCCAACGCGGTGGCCGTCCAGCCGTCGGACGGCAAGATCGTCGTCGCGGGCACCACCGAGGTCATCGCCGAGGAGGGCGGCGGATGCTGCTTCTTCTCCGTGGCCCGGTACAACACCGACGGCACCCCGGACACCGGCTTCGGCGACAACGGCCTCGTGCGCGTCGAGGAGTTCGGCGGCTCGGCGGACGGCACGGACGTCGCCGTACAGCCCGACGGCGCGATCATCGCTGCCGGCAAGAGCGGCGGCGGCGGCTTCACTCTGGTCCGCCTCACCGACGAGGGCGACCTCGACCCGAGCCTGGGCGGTGACGGCACGGTGATCGCCGGCTTCACCCCCGCCTCGCCCCAGGACGCCGGCGGCGTCGCACGCTCCCTGGCGCTCCAGCCCGACGGGAAGATCCTCCTGACCGGCTACGTCGGCAACACGGCCTTCGACATCGGCGTGGCCCGCTACCTGCCGGGCGGCGCCCTCGACACCACCTTCAGCGGCGACGGCATGGTGACGGCGGACTTCGGGGGCACCGAGTTCGGCAACGCCGTGGCGGTCCAGACGGACGGCAGGATCCTCGTCGCCGGGAGCGGCGGGGCCGGCTTCGCGCTCCTCCGCTACAACGCCAACGGCACCGCCGACACCGGCTTCGCCACCGGAGGGCGTACGTCGGTGGCCTTCCCCGGCGACGGCGGAACCGCCTACGCCATGGCACTGCAGACCAACGGCAAGATCGTCCTCGCCGGCCGGGCCGACGACCCGAACAGCGCCGAGGCCAACGACTTCGGCCTCGTCCGGTTCCACACCAACGGCACCGTGGACACCGGGTTCGGCGGTGACGGCTTCGTGGTCACCGGCTTCAACGACTTCGACGAGGCCCGCGCCGTGCTCGTCCAGCCCGACGGCAAGATCGTCGCGGCAGGCCACGGAGCGGGCTTCACCTTCGCGCTCGCCCGCTATCTCGGCGGGGACGGCACGCCGCCCCCGGCGCCGAGCGCGGACCTCGTGGTGACACAGGCCCCCACCGCCCCCGTCAGCATCGGCGACCGGGTCACCTACACCGTGACCGTCGCCAACTCCACGGCCTCCACCGCCACCGCCACCGGCGTCACCCTCTCCGACACGCTCTCCGGCGCCGGTGTCACCCTCACCTCGGCCACCTCGCCGCAGGGCACCTGCACCACCACGGCGACGACGGCCTCGTGCGCCCTCGGCTCCCTGGCCCCGGGCACGAGCGCGACGGTCACGGTGACGGCCGAGCCCCGGTCCACCGGCACGATCACGCACACGGCCACCGCCACGGGGAGCCCGCAGGACCCCGCGGGGTCCGACAACACGGCCGTCGCCACCACTTCGGTCAACAACGCGCGCGGCTGCACCGTCATCGGCACCAGCGGCGTCGACACCCTGACGGGCGGCTACGCGAACGACGTGATCTGCGCCCTCGGCGGCAACGACACCGTCCGCGCCGGCTACGGCAACGACACGGTCCACGGCGGCTACGGCAACGACAACATCGACGGCGGCTTCGGCGACGACACCCTGAACGGCGGCCCGGGCAACGACACCCTGACCGGCTACTACGGCAACGACCGCCTCACCACCACCGACGGCGTACCGGGCAACGACACCGCCAACGGCGGCCTCGGCACCGACACCTGCACCACCGACGCGGGCGACGCCCGCATCAGCTGCCCCTGACCCCGCCCGTCCCACGAGAGCCGTCGCCGTCTCCACGGCGGCGGCTCTCGCCACGCCCTACCCGGTCCCCTCCATGCCGTCCCCGAGCCACGGGCGGAGCTTCTCCGGGTTGCGGACCGCCCAGATGTGCGTCACGCGGCCGTCGTCGAGGCCGAACGCGGCGACCGTCACGGTCGTGCCGGCGTGCTGCGCGACCAGGCCCGGCCGCCCGTTGACCGTGCGTTCGAGGAGTGTCAGTCCGGGGGCCTTGTCGGCGATGTGGATCAGGTACTGGGCGATGCGCTCGCCTCCCTCGACCGGGCGGAGGACGGTGCCGACCAGGCCTCCTCCGTCGGCGGTCATCGAGGCGGCGGGGTCGAGGAGGCCGACGAGGGCCCTGATGTCCTTCGCCTCCCAGGCCACCTTGAAGTCCCGTACCAGAGCGGCCTGTCCGGCCGGCGGAGCGGCCGATGCCCTGGCGTCGCGGACCCGCCGCCGGGCCGAGGACGCCAGCTGCCGGCAGGCGGCGGGTGTCCGGCCCACGATCTCGGCGACCTCGGGGAAGGGGTAGCGGAAGACGTCGTGCAGGACGAACGCCACGCGTTCGGCCGGGGTCATCGACTCCAGGACGACCAGGAAGGCCATGTGCACCGACTCGTCCAGGGTGACCCGGTCGGCGGGGTCGGCCGGCTCGGCCCCGCCGCTTCCGCTCCGCCCGCTGAACCACTCCGTGCGGTCGGGTAGGGGTTCGGGCAGCCACGCCCCGACGTAGCGCTCGCGCCGGGCGCGGGCCGAGCCGAGCACGTCCAGGCAGACGCGGCCGGCCACCGTGGTCAGCCAGGCGCCCGGTGACTCGACCGCCTCCTGCTGCGGCCGCGTCAGCGCGTACCAGCGGGTGTACGTCTCCTGTACGGCGTCCTCGGCCTCGGCCAGCGAACCGAGCAGCCGGTAGGCCAGATCGGTCAGGTGGCGCCGCTCGCCGAGGATCTCCCTCAGCTGCGGCTCGCGCCGGTCCTGAGCCTGCTCCACTGGGGTACCCATGGTCGCGACCGCTCCCTCGTTCTTCTCGTCCGTTCCCGCTCCTGGTATGTCACATGATCATCCCATCGGAGGACGTGACCGACGTCTCCCTCACACTTTGCGGGCCTGCTTCGTCGAACCATCGAGAACGCGACGATCCACCGCCGCGAGGCAGAAAAGAGGACCGCACGATGGCCACCGACACGACGGCAGCACAGCGCAGCCACACGTTCCTGCAGGTCTCGATCGCCCTGCAGACCCTGACCCTGTTCCTCCAGGCGGTCTCCGCGGGACTGCTGCTGTCCACCTCGTACGGCGAGCTGCTCCACGCGGTCGGCGCCCGTGTGACGTACGGCGCGACGATGCTCTACGTACTCGCCGCGGTCCTGGAGTGGCGGCCGGGCGGCGGGTCGCCCCGCCCCATCCTGTTCGCCTCGGTCTTCCTCGTGCTCTCCTCGGCGCAGGTGGTGTTGGGCATCGCGCACATGCCGTCGCTCCATGTCCCCCTGGGCGTCCTCATGTTCGGCCTCAGCGTGCTGGCGCTCGGGCGGAGGGTGACCGGCGGGCCGGCGGGTCGCGCCGCACTGCGTGCGTAACGGCCGCCACGGCGGTCGAGCGGCCGCCACCGCAACAGGTCGGGACGACCGGCGAACGCCGAGTGGTCCCGCCGCGGGGGAGGGGGGACGCTGGAAGGGAGCGCGGCCGGGTGCCGCGCGCACCGAACGGCGTGCCCTCCCGGTCGGGAAAGGTCGCGTCATGCGCATGCTGCTGAAGGTTCAGATGGACACCCCGACCTCCAACGAGGCCATCAGGCAGGGCAACCTGCTGAAGATCATGGAGGGCGCCCTGGAATCACTCAAGCCGGAGGCCGCCTACTTCACCGTCGAGGACGGCTGTCGCACGGGCTACCTCTTCTTCGACATGGTGGACCCTTCCCAGATGCCGAAGATCAGCGAACCCTTCTTCATGGAAATCGGCGCCAGGATCCACTACTCGCCGGTCATGAACGTGGAGGACCTGCGCAAGGGCCTGACCGCCCTCATGCCCGGCTGAGCGACCGCGACCGGCGCCCTCACGCCGGGGCGCTCGTCCTCCGGGCCGGTCAGGTCGGCCGAGTCCCCGCGGCCGTCCGGCGACCAGCCGAAGCGTCGCCGGACGGCGACGCCCTGCGGGCCGCGGGCCGCCGCCTGGCAGGGGGTCACCGCAGGGAACGCAGCAGCTCCATGACGGGGCCCGCCACCGCTTGGTGGCGCGGCTCCCGCAGGTCGAGGACGGGGGTGGGGACGGAGTGGGCGTGGGAGGTGAGGAGGGTCATGAGGTGCCACAGGGCGTCGGAGCGGGGCGGGAGGGGGAGTCCGTGGCCGGCGGGGGTGATGACCGTGGCGGGGGTGACGCCGGCGAGGAGGTGGGTGCGGGGCCAGTCGACGACGAAGGAGCCGCCGTCGGGGGCGGCGCGGAGGACCACGTCCCGGGTGTGGTTGAGGACGGCGAGGTAGTTCATCGGCACGGTGAGCCGGCGGGCCGCGTCGAACGGGGGAGAGCCGTCCGCCGGACGGATGCGCAGCACGGTGTCCAGGACCGGGCCGTGGACCTGGAAGGTGGTGGTGCCGCTCATCCGGAGGAACCGGGCGCGCACCAGGTGGCCGCCGCGGCGCGACCAGCCACGGCGGACGGACCCGAACGCGCCGTCCCCGCCCGGCAGGTCGCCGGTGAGGAGCCGGCTCTCCTCTCCCGGCTCGGACGGCGGGGAGGGTTCCTCGGGGAAGGCGCGGAACCGGTCGGCCAGGGCCGTGTACCGCGCGGCCGTCTCCGGGTCGAGGCGCCGGAGCCGGATCGTGTCGCCGTCCAGCTCGACGCCGCCGGCGGCCCGGGACAGGTGCATCTGCTCCAGCTGGCGGCCGGAGCGGCGCGTCACGTCGGTCGTCCGGCCCTCCAGGTCGACCACCCGGCACGTCCGTGTGCCCGCGAGCAGGGCGCTGCGCGGCCAGAGCGGGGTGACCTTCGGGCGGACGGGCGGGGCGGACCTCCCGGTGGGGCTCCGGCGGGTCTTCGTACGGGGGTCCGCTGCGGCCGGCGCGTCGGGTGCCGTCGGGTCGACCAGTACGGCGAGGCGGCCGGCGGTCACCGCCGACAGGCACAGAGGCGGTACCGGCCACTCGTCCGTGATCTCGAACTCGCCGGTCGCCGCGGCGCCTTCGTCCCGTCCGTCCCCGCCGGTGTCCCGCACCCGCAGTCTGAGCCTGACCAGCGGGGTGAACTCGGCGGGGGCGTAGTCGCCCCCGCAGGTGGTGAACGTCGCCTCGTCGTCGGGTGCGTACCGGACGAGTGACGCCTCCAGGACGTCCGCCCGCACGAGTCTGGCCTCCGGCACGTCCGGGCCGGAGCGCGGCGCCCACAGCACGAAGGTGTCGTCCGCGTAGGCGGCGGTCGTGTCCTTCGGACGGTCCCGGCGCGTGATGCGGGGGAACTCCTGCCGGGCGCTCCGGTGGGCCGTGAACGGAATGGCGGCCGAGAGGACCACCCCGACGGCGAGCGGGATCCAGGCCCGGTCGTCGCCCTCGGTCCATGCGACGCAGGCGACGACGAGGGCCAGCGGACCCGGGAAGAGACAGAGGGTGGCGAAGAGGAGATGGCCGACGAACACCCCGGTGTAGCTGCGCATGGCCCCCGCTTCCGCCCCCGTGTGGAGTAGGCACCGTATCCGGCCCGGCCCCGCCGCGGCACCCCTCGGCCGCGCGGGGTGCCGCTGGGGCCCGGTCCGGTGAGGGACCGGGCCCGCGGGGTCACGACGCGGCGGGGACGGTGTCCTCGAAGGCGGTGCCGGCGGAGCGGTAGGCGGCGACCTTGGCGGCCACCTGGGCGGGGGTGAGGACCTGGTCCTTGACGTGCAGGACGTAGTCCACCTTCTGGTCGTAGGAGCGCGGGGTGGTGGAGGGCTGGCCGGCGAGGTCGATCAGCCACTGGTTGAAGTTGATGGACATGGGACGCTCGGGGAGGTAGCGGGCGTCGTGGCGGCCGAACTCCCGGCCGTCGACGTAGTAGACGATCGCCGTGGCGTCGATGGTGACGACCAGGTCGTGCCAGCCGTCGTAGGAGGTACGGGACTCGGAGTGCTGGTTGACGGCCTCCCAGGGGTCGGGCCGGTAGGTCTCCCAGGAGGTGGTGTACAGGATGTTCGCGGGCTCGCCCCAGCCGCCGTTGGGCAGGTACTCGAAGTCGTACTCGGCGTAGTCGTCGGCCATCGGGGCCTTGAGGTCGTTGATGGTGAAGAAGGTCTGGACGACGCGGTCGCCGTCGGGGCCGGAGAGCGGCGCGTCGGAGAAGCGGACGCGCGCCGCGTAGGTGCCGTTCCTGAACTTCGTGGCCCGGGTGAGGATCTCGGTGTGCCGGGTGGACTCGCCGGTGCCGGCGGTGGAGGTCCGGAGGTTCATGATCGAGTTCGTGCTTTCCTTCGCGAAGGTGACGTTCTCGGGCGCCCAGGTGGCGCCCGGCACGCCGGGGCCGCCCGCGTTGGAGCGCACGCTCCACCCGTGGGCCCCCACGGCCGGGTCGGTGTGTCCGGTGTAGTCGAAGTCGTCGAAGAGCGTGGCTCCGGTGGGCGGCGGAGTGGTCGGGTCGGTCGGCGTCGGCGTCGGTGTCGGCTCCGCGCCGGCGGGCGCGGTGCCCCAGACGGGGACGCCGGCCACGCTCGCGGTGACCTTGGACCAGGAGGCGTACGTGGTCTGGGCCGGTCCGAACGAGTAGTCGTCGCTCTGGTTCAGCGGCTGCCAGTCGGAGCGGTGGAAGCGCAGCTGCATGTCGCCGGTGTCCGCGCCGGGGGCGAGCGAACCGGCGCCGGCGGTGAAGCCGACCTCCAGGTAGCGGTCGGCGGTCGCGGTGGGCCGGGCGAGGGTGCCGAAGGTGCCGGTGAGGTTCGCGCAGCCCTTCACGGCCCAGGAGCAGGCGTAGGTGTACGAGGCTCCCGCGTCGGCCTTGAAGTAGTAGCGCACCTTGACCTGGCTCAGCGGGACGGAGGCCGTGCCGGTGTTGACCACCTTCAGCCAGGGCTCGACCTGGTCGCTGCCGGTGGCACTCTGCCGGTACTGGACGGTGACGGCCTCACCGGCCGCCGCCGCGGGCAGCGCGGTGAGTGCGGTGGCGCCGAGCCCGGTCACCGCGGTGACCGCGAGTGCGGCACGGATCCGCAGCTTCCTGTTCCTCGACGGGTCGCTCATGAGGACTCCTCCTTGGGTCGGGTCCGGCCGGAGGCCGGGGTCGTGGGGGAAAGGCGGCGCGGCACCCCGAGGGCGTCGAGCCGGGTCCGGTGGTGGCGCAGGCGCTCGCGGAAGCCGGGCCAGTCGTGGCGGCCGGTCCAGACGACCTCGGCGAGCGCGCAGAGCCGGGGGAAGGTGAGGTATTCGGCGTGCGCGGCGGTGGGCACGTACTCGGTCCACAGCTGGGCCTGGGAGCCCAGCACCCGTGCGGCCTCCTCGGCGCTCCAGTCGGCGGGTGCCGGGTCGTTGCCGTGGACGGCCCGCAGGTCGACGACCTCGCCGGCCTGGCCGGGCGGCTCCTCGGCGCCGGCCGACTGCGGGTAGTCGAGGTAGGTCGTCCGGTGGGGCGCCATGACGACCTGGTGTCCGCGGCGGACGGCCGTCCGTCCGTGGTCGGCGTCCCGCCAGGGCATGACGGTGAAGTACGACGGGAGGTCGGCGCCGTTCTCGGTCCAGCTGAGCGGGTGGCGCCCGGCGTCCACGAGGTGGCGTCCGACCCGTTCCATGAACCAGCCGTGCAGGGCGTCGGGCCCCGGCAGCCCCTCGGCGGCGACCCTGCGACGGGCGTCGGGGGAGGCGTGCCACTCGGTGGTGGGGCACTCCTCGCCGCCGATGTGGACGTAGGGGGACGGGAAGACGTCCATCACCTCGTCCAGGACGGTGCGGCAGAAGTCGAGGGCCCCGTCGTGGACGCCGAGGATGGTGTCGCACACGCCCCACCGGTCCCAGACCTCGTAGGTGCGGCCCGGATGGTTGCCGATCTCGGGGTAGGCGGCGAGGGCGGCGCGGACGTGACCGGGCATCTCGATCTCGGGCACGACGGTGACGCCGCGCTCCGCCGCGTACGCGACGAGACCGGTGAGTTCGGCACGGGTGTACGCCCCGCCGTGCGGCAGACCGCCGACCTCGGTGAGCCGGGGGAGGGCGGCGACCGGCATCCGCCAGCCCTGGTCGTCGGTGAGGTGCAGGTGCAGGACGTTGAGCTTGTGCAGGGCGAGGAGGTCGACGTACCGCCTGAGGTAGGAGACGGGGCGGAAGCGGCGGGCGACGTCGAGCATGGAACCGCGCCAGGGGAAGCGGGGGACGTCGGTGATCTGCGCGCAGGGGATCGACCAGGCGACGCCGGACACGGGCTCCGGACGCAGGGCCTCCACGGGCAGGAGCTGGCGGAGGGTCTGGACGCCGGCCAGGAGGCCGCGGGAACGGGCGGCCCGCAGCAGCACCCCTTCGGTGCCGACGGTGAGTCCGTATCCCTCGTCGCCGAGCCCGGTCAGGGCGCGGTCGAGGGCCAGGACGACGGAGCCGTCGGGGCGTGCGGGCAGCGCCAGGCCGGTGGCCGGGGCGAGGAGGCCGCGCAGCAGGTCGGCCGCGGCTTCGGCGCCGGGGGTGACCTTGAGCGTGGTCGCGGCGTCGAAGGTGAACCGGCCGGGGAGCACGGAGAGATGGGTGGGTTCGGGGACGAGTGGGGGCAGGGGCATCGCGGGGCGTTATCCCTTCACGGCTCCGCCGGTCATTCCGGCGGCGACCCGGCCCTGCAGGACCAGGAAGAGGACGAGGACGGGCAGGGCGAAGAGGGTGGAGGCGGCCATGGTGGCGCCCCAGTCCGTGCCGAAGACGTTGGAGAAGGACGAGAGCCAGACGGGCAGGGTGCGGTCGTCCTGGTTCTTGATGATGAGCATGTTGGCGAAGGCGAACTCGTTCCAGGCGGTGATGAACCCGAACAGCGAGGTGGCGAGGAGTCCCGGCGCGAGCAGCGGGAGGGTGACCCGTCGGAAGGCTCCGGCGCGGGTGCAGCCGTCGACCTGCGCGGCCTCCTCGAGCTCCGCCGGGACGCCCGCCAGGAAGGAGCGGAGGGTGACGACGGTGAACGGCAGGGTGATCATGAAGTAGATCAGGCTCAGGGTCGCGAGCCGGTCGAGCAGGTCGGCGTCCCGGGCGATGACGTACATCGGGATCAACAGCGCCTCCCAGGGCGCCACCTGGGCGAGGAACACCATCAGCAGGAAGCCGCGCCGGCCGCGCCAGCGCAGCCGCGCCACGGCGAAGGCGGCGGCGAGCGCGACGAGCAGGGCGAGCAGGACGCATCCGGCGGTGACGAGCAGGCTGTTGCGCCAGAAGGTCCAGAAGCCGTCCGCCGCCACGGCGTTGCGGAAGTGTTCCAGGGTGACGGCTCCGGGCAGGAAGCGCGGGGTCTCGGACTGGATGTCGCGGGTGGGCCGGAAGGCGGTGAGGACCATCCAGTACACCGGGAAGACGGCGAGGACGAAGACGAGCGCCGCCGCGGTGTTCAGGGGGAGTCGGCGCAGGGCGCGCGGGGTCACCGTTCGGCCTCCTGTCGGAGCAGCTGGCGGAAGTAGGCGATGAGCACGGCCACGAGGAGGAGGACGGTGAGGGTCGAGACGGCCGCGCCGAGGTCGTAGCGGTGCAGGGACTGGGCGACCCGGTAGGCGTAGACGGGCAGGGTGGTGGTGGCCTCGCCGGGCCCGCCCTTGGTGACGGCCCAGATCTGGGCGAAGCAGCGGAAGACCCAGATGACCTCCAGGCACAGCACGAGCCCGAAGATCGGTCGCAGGAGGGGCAGCGTGACCGACCGGAAGATCCGCCGGCCGTCGGCACCGTCGAGGCGGGCCGACTCGTACAGCTCGGCCGGCACGGTGAGCAGCGCCGAGTGGAGGGTGATCGCGGCGAACGGCACCGACTGCCAGACCACCAGGAGGACCAGGACCGTGAAGGCGGCGGGCCCGTCGGCCAGCCACGAGTAACCCTCGAAGGATGCGAACCCCAGCCGGACGAGCACCCAGTTGACCACCCCGAGCCGTGAGGCGAAGAGCCACTGGAAGACGGTCGTGGTGGCGATGACCGGGCTCGCCCAGGCGAGGACGAGCCCGCTCGTCACCAGGATCCGCATCCGTCGGCCCAGCCGCTGCATCATCAGCGCGACCAGCGTGCCGATCACCATGATCAGTGTGACGTTGACCAGCGTCCACCAGAAGGTGCGCCGGACCACCTCCCAGAACTCGGGGTCGGTCAGCACGGTCCGGTAGTTGCGGAATCCGACGAACGTCGCGCCGCCGCGGATGAGTTCGCCCATGCCGTACTCCTGGAAGGAGATCAGCAGGTTGCGGACCAGGGGGTATCCGAGGAGGAGGACACCGCCGACGACGGTGGGGGCGATCAGGAGGTAGGGCCGGAGGTCCGGCCCGTGACGTCGTCTCACGAGCCGAGGGTCCGGGTGATGCTCGCGGAGGCGGTCGCCGCGGCGCGCGCCGGGTCGGTGCCGGTGAGCACGGCGGTCATGTACTGCTTGATCGGGTTGGTGGCCTCGACGGCGGCCCACTGCGGGGAGTTCGGCGTGGCACGGCCCCGGGCCGCGCCGGAGGCCATGGCGGCCGTCCCCTCGTCGTCCTGGATGACGTGCGCGAGGGAGGTGCGGTTGGGGACGTAGCTCATGGTCTTCGCCATGTCCGTCTGCCACTTCTCGCCGGCCAGCGCCTTGACCACCTCGTAGGCGGCGTCGGGGTGGGTCGAGGCCTCCGGGACGATGAGGTCCGAGCCGCCGGTGAAGACCGCTCCGGGCTTCTCCGCCGTTCTGCCGGGTACGGGGAAGAAGCCGAGCTTCCCCTTGAGCGCGGGGTTGATCTCCTCGACGATCTTCGCTCCGCCCGGTACGGCGACGATCTGGGCGACGTCGCCCTTCGCGAAGACCTCGGCCTGCGGGGGCTTGGCCTCGTCGGAGTCCTTGGGGCCCTTCCCCAGGGCCTGCAGCCGCCGGTAGAAGTCCATGCCGGCCAGGGCCTGCGGGGTGTCGAGCGCGCCCTTCCAGGCGGTGCCGTCCTGGACGGCGAGGTCGCCGCCGGCCTCCCAGACGAAGCCGGACAGGGTGTACCAGTTCTGGCCGGGGAGGTAGATGCCCTGGGTCGCCCCCCGGTTGAGCTTCGCGGTGACGGCGAGCCATTCGGCCTGTGTCTTCGGGGGAGCGGTGACGCCGGCCCGGGCGAAGAGGTCCTTGTGGTAGATGACGACACGGTTGGCCGCGTACCAGGGGATGCCGTACTGCCTGCCGTCGACCTTGCCGGGCTCCGCGAGGCCGGGGAGCCAGTCGGCTCCGTTCAACTCGCCCGTCCTGTCCGTGAGATCCCGTACGCCGCCGCTCGCCGCGTACTGCGCGACCTGGGTGTTGCCGACCTCGATGACGTCCGGCGCGTCCTTGCTGGCGAGGGCGGCCGTGACCTTCTCGCCGATGCCGTCCCATTCCTGGATCTGGATGTCGAGGTCGATGTCCGGGTGCTCGGCCTCGAAGCCGGTGCGGAAGCGGGTGAGGAACGCGTCCGTGACGCTGTCCTTCATGATCCAGACGGTGACCTTCCCGGGTCCGCCGGAGGCGGCCGGGTCGGTCCCGCCGCTGCAGGCGGTGGCGGCCAGGGCGACGGCCGCGGCGAGGGCGAGGCGGCCGGCGAAGGGGCCGGCGAGGGGACGAGTCTTCAAGGGGCACCTCGAAAGTGGTTGACCAATTGGTCAAGTGGTCAGGTGTGTGACCAGAAGGTGGCATGGACCAATGGAGTCGTCAATCCCCCTGAAAACATGTGCTGTTCACCCGGTGACAGGTCAGATCGCCCGGCTAGTATCGGACTTACCAGTTGACCAGTCAGGAGAGTGGCATGAAGGACGGCTCCTCCAGCGGAGTGCTGAAGCGGGAGCGGGTACGGGAGCACCTGCTGGGCCTGATCGAAGGCCTCGGCCCGGGCGACCCGATCCCCTCCGAGCGGACCCTCTGTGCCGCGCTGGGCGTCTCGCGCCCCACCCTGCGCGCGGCCGTCGACGAACTCGTCGCCACCGGCCTGCTGGTCCGCGAGCACGGCCGGGGCATGTTCGTCGCCCCCGCCAAGATCACCCAGCAACTCGCCCCGGACGACGCGGCCTTCGCCGTCCCCCGGGCCTCCGGCGACTGGTCCAGCACCGTCCTGGAATCCGCCACCGTCCGGGCCGGCGCCCGCATCGGGCGCAAGCTCCGCCTGTCACCCGCCGCCGAACTGCTCTACGTCGCCCGCCTCCGCCTGGTCGACGGCGCCCCCATGGCCATCGAGCACCTGCACATCCCCGCCGACCTCGTCGGCGCCGCGCTCAGCCCCGAGGAACTCGAAGCGGGCGACCTCTACGACCACCTGCGGGAGCACCACCGCGTCCACGTCCAGGAGGCCACCCAGTCGATCGAACCCACCGTCGTCAGCGAGGACGAGGCCGCGCTCCTGGACGTCCCCGTCCTCTCGCCCGCCCTGCTCATCGAGCGGCTCACCCTCGACACCGCCGGCCGGCCCGTCGAGTACGTCCACTCGGTCTACCGGGGCGACCGCTACCGGATCGTCTCCCGGCTCGACTTCACCCGCGACGGCCTCGTGACCTCGTCGACCGAGGGCGATGCATACTGACCGGCGGGAGGCAGGCGCACCGGGGAGGGCACGCGATGGAACTGAAGCGGGAGCGGGTACGGGAGCACCTGCTGGCCGTGATCGACGGCCGTCGCCCCGGCGACGCCATCCCCTCCGAGCGGACCCTCTGCGCCGCGCTGGGCGTCTCGCGCCCCACCCTGCGCGCGGCCGTCGACGAACTCGTCGCCACCGGCCTGCTGGTCCGCGAGCACGGCCGGGGCATGTTCGTCGCCCCCGCCAAGATCACCCAGGAGCTGGTCGCCGAGGACCACGCGGCGAGCGCTCCCCGCAGCCCCGGCAGCTGGACGAGCACGGTCCTCGGACTCCGCACCGTACGGGCCGGCGCGCGCATCGGCCGCAGGCTCGCCATCTCACCGGCGGCGGAACTCGTGCACGTCACCCGCCTCCGGTACGTCGACGGCGCACCGATCGCCCTGGAACAGCTCCACGTCCCGGCCGACCTGGTCCCCGGCCTCACCGTCGCCGACATGGAGGGCGGCTTCTACGCCCATCTGCGCGAACGGCGAGGCGTCCGGACCGCCCACGCCGTCCAGTCCATCGAGCCGACCGTGCTGAGCGAGGAGGAGGCGGCCCTCCTGGAGGTGCCCGTCCTCTCACCCGCGCTGCTCTTCGACCGGACGACCTCCGACACGACCGGTCGGCCGGTCGAGTACGTCCGCTCCCTCTACCGCGGCGACCGCTACCGCGTGGTCACCCGGCTCTCCCTGACCGACACCGCCCCCGACCACCCGGCGGCGGACGCCGCCCGGGGCGGGGCGTGGTGGGGCACCGTGGAGTGACACCGGAGTCCCGGAGAGGCGCGGGGCGCGTCAGGAGACGGACCTGCCGAAGAACTCCAGTTCCGCGACGGCCACCTGCCTGCGGGGGTCGGCCCGCCACGCCGTGGCGAGGACGAGGCGCACCGACAGCGCGTCGCGCACCCGGAGGTCGACACGCTGGGTGCCGCCGTCGTTGATGCGGTGGTGCGAGACGTGGGTCTCGCCCGAGGAGTCCTTCACGACGAGGTCGAAGGTCCGCGGGGTCGCCTGCCCGTCCGCCTGCGTGGTGTTCTTCGAGCTGCCGGGAGTGATCAGGAGGCTCAGCAGGTCGGTCGGCTCGGCGAACCCGGCCTCCAGGTACTGCCCGGCCGAGTCGCCCGCGTATCCCGTGCCCCACCAGGTGTTGGAGTAACCGTCCCCGGCCAGCTTCGGGTTCCGCTGCGGTGCGGAGTGCGAGGCCGTCCAGGAGACGGGGTGGACCGGGACCCGGGTGGCGAAGTGGTCCTGTACCGCGCGGGCGGCCGGCGGGCCGCCGACGATCCCGCCGACCACCACCGCCACGACCGCCATGGCGACCAGGGCCCGGACGATCCACCGGCTCCGGTCCCGGGCGAGCCCGGGCCGCCGGCCCGCGTAGGGGCCCTCGGCGTCGGACAGCCGCTCGGGAACCATGGGGGTCGCGCAGAAACGGCAGAAGTGGCGTCCCGGCGTGTTGGCGAGCGAGCACGCCGGGCACGGGGTTCCGCCCTGCACGGGCACGGCCGCCTCGGCGGCCCGGACCGCCGGTCGCGCCGCCTCCGGACGTGCGGGCAGCACCGGCGCGGCGACGGACGGCTCAGCGGGCCGGTTCCCGGGGACGGGGACCAGAAGCGCGCGGACGGCCGTGTCCGACGGCCTGTCCGCCGCGGACCGGGCCTCCGGTACGGGAGCGGGCGAGGACGCGGGAGCGGGGGCGGGCGAGGACGCCGGTGCGGATGCGGATGCGGCGGATGCCGGTGCGACAGCCTGTGTCCGCGTCCCGGGCTGTGCCTGCGCCTGCGCCTGTTCCCCGGCCTCCGCCGGTGCCTGGACCTCCGGCGACACCGCGACGGCCGGCAGCGGAGCCGTGACCTCCTCGGCTCCGACGGGCGGACCGACCCGGGGGCCGGTGCTCGCGGCGCCCGCCGCGTCCGTGCCCGAGGACACCGTGCCTACGGCGCTCGCCTCCGGAGCCGTACGCACACCGTCGGCTCGCGCCCCCTCCGGCGTGTCGCCCACCGGGGCGGGGGCGGCCGGGGCGGTGGTGCCCCCCTCCGGCCGACCCGCGCCGTCCCGCGGAGCCGTGCCGGACGCGGAGCCGGCCCGGCCGTCGCCGGCGTCGGACGGGACCGCCGGGGACGGCCGGCCCGCGGCGGGCGTGTCGGCGGTGGCCGGTGCCGCGGCCGGAGTGTCCCAGCGCAGGAACGCTCCGCAACTGTCGCAGAACGACTGGTCCGTCGTCCGCACCGGGCTCGCGCAGTCCGGGCAGGGACGGGTCAGGGGCGCGTCACTCATGGGGGTCAAGCTCCTTCGGAGGTACGGGAAGCGGTCACCGAGACCGTGAACGGCAGGTGGGCGGGGCGGGCGGCGGCCACGACCGCGCGCAGCCGGTGCGGGTCGACGGACGCCGGGTCGGTGACCCGGAGGACGACGTGCAGCCCGGCCGCGGGGGCACCGGGGAACGGCCCCAGGGGAGCGGCGGACCAGCTCGCGCCGCCGCTCTCGGTGATCTCCGCCGGGACGCCGAACGCCAGCCGGACGGCCGCGGCCAGCCCCTGCCGGGTGCCGCGGACCCGGTGGAGCGCGACGGCCGTGGCGACGGCGTGCCGGCGCAGCGGCAGCGGCTCGGTGCCGTCGACCTCCGCGCCGACCCAGGTCGCGAGGTAGTCCACGAAGTCGGCCGGGGCCAGCGCGGGCGAGAAGTACGCCTCCAGCGAGTCCAGGACGTTGAAGAGCGGAGCGAGGACGACGTCGAGCCCGGTCACGAACCGCTGGCCGAAGTCGTCCTCCGCGTAGACGGCGGGCAGCGCGGCCCCCAGCGGGTACGGGGTCGCGAGCCCGGGCACCGTGCCCCGGGCGGACCCGGTCACCGCGCCTCGATCACGCGGACGCGGTGGTCGAACGGGAAGAGCAGCGCGGAGGGCGCGAGCTCGATCCGGTCGGTCGTGTCACCCCGCCTGCCGGTCAGCGGATCCGCCGGATGCAGCAGGACCTCGTCCACCAGCTCCACGCCCGGGACCCGCTGGAGCGCCGCGAACACCTCGCCGGCGCGCAGCGGGCGCCCGAACGGCCACCCCTCGCCGTGCGCCCCGCCGGTCAGCGGGTCCAGGTACGCGTACAGGGCGTCCAGCGCCTCCGCGCGGACCCGCTCCGCCTCCGCAGCCCGGAAGGAGTGCAGCGTCGCCACCACCGTCACGCCCTGGTAGAACGGCGGCCCGACGGCCAGCCGGGTGCCCAGCGGACGCCGCTCGTCGAGGAAGCCCGTCACCCGTGACAGCAGCTCCTCGCCCGGCACGAGCTGCTCGAAGCGGAGCCGTCCGCCCCGGTCCGGCACCGCCTGCGGCACCACCAGGACGCGCACCGCGTTCTCACCGGCCTCGGCCGCGTCCGCCGCGAGGCAGGAGATCCGCGCGGCCTCGGGCGCGGCCCGCCGCGCCAGCTCCTCGTAGTCGCGGGCGGTGACGGCCCGCTCCTGCGCCCGCAGGGTGATGGGTGCCCGCGCCTTGGCCTCCTCGACGGTCTCCCCGTCGACGCCGCCCCGCGCCGCCTCCCGGTTCTCCACCCGCGCGATGTACGGGATGGAGCTGCGCAGCACCGAGATCGTGGAGCGGGCCACGTTGCCCGCCCGGCCGCCTCCGGTGCCGTACCGGAGCGCGCGGATCGCCGCCCCCTTGGGCGGCACGGCCCCGAACTGCCTCAAGGTGCCGTCCGGTTGGCGTACCGACGGGCCGAAGGCGATCTCGCCGGTCGTCGCGTCCAGGGTGTAGTGCCGGTCGCCGGGGCGCGAGGACGCGAAGTCGCGGACGACCGTCCACTCCTGCCAGCCGGTCTCCGGGTCGTCCTCGTCCGCGCCGTCCGCCCGCTCGGCGACCTGGAGCAGCAGCGGCGGCCGGTCCACGACCGGGGCGTGCGCGAGGCGTACCCGCTGGCCCGGGACGCCCTCCGACTCGCCCAGCTGCTCGTTGCGCACCGCCTCCGCGTGCGCCGCCCGCACCGTACCGCCGATGGTGAAGGCGGTGGCCGCCCGCACGGTCGGCGACTCGCTGTACGACGGCAGCCCCTCGGCCGGCGCCACGACCCGGCAGCGCACCCAGCCGGCCTCGTGCCCGCCGAGCCGCGAGGCGATGTGCCCCGACGGCATGTGCAGGACCACCTCGCCCGGGCGGTTCAGCCCGCCGGTCGTGTCCTCGTCGACCTCGCACCCGACCCATCCCTCGGCCGCCGTCCAGGCCTCCCACACCAGCGGAGGCCGGCGCGGGTCCACGCCGACACCGTCCACGCGACTGTCCAGGTCCAGGACCAGCACGCAGTCCGGCACCGCCGCCGACAGGCCGAGGAGCAGCACGTCGCCGACCTGCGGCAGCGGGGAGAAGACGGAGACGTCCTCACCGGCCAGCACGTCCTGCGAGCGGTCCTCCGGCGCGCCCCCGGCCTCCTGGCGCAGCAGACGGGTCAACTCGCAGGGCACCACGGTCAGGTCGGCGGTGGTCGCGAAGACGACCGCCTCCTCCGTCTCCGTCCGCCCCGTGGAGACCTCCGTGCCCGTGGGCAGCACCACGGGCTCGGGCTGCGGCGCGGAGAGCCGGAACGTGATGTCCGCGCGGGCCGCGGCGGGCGGGAACAGCGTCACGCCCAGCAGGTCGAGAAAGGCCAGGTGGTTCTTCTCGGGGACCCGGTTGAGGCGGTAGACGAGCTGGTCCGCCATGTGCGCGACGGCCTCGACGAGGGTGACGCCCGGGTCCGAGACGTTGTGGTCGCTCCACTCGGGGCACGCCTGCTGGATGTAGCGCTTGGCGTCGTCGACGAACTGCTGGAAGCGGCGGTCGTCGAGATGGGGTGCGGGCAGGGCCATGGGTGGCTCTTTCAGTCCTCGGAGGGGATGACGTAGAAGGGGAAGACGAGGTTGCGCGGGTTGTTGGCACCGCGCACCCGGTAACGGACGTCGATGTAGAGCGTGGTCGGCTCCATGGGCGCCGGGGCGACCGTGACGTCCTCCACCTCGATGCGCGGCTCCCAGCGGTCGAGCGAGGCCATCACCTCGTGCCGCACCCGCCCCATCGTCGAGTCGTTGACCGGAGCGAACACCAACTCGTGCACGGCACAACCGAACTCGGGCCTCATCGGCCGCTCTCCCGGCGCCGTGGCGAGGACCAGCCGCATCGACTCCTCGATCTCGCGGTCGCGCCGCACGAGGGCGATGGCCCCGCCGGGCCCGGTGCGCAGGGGAAAAGCCCAGCCCGCGCCGACGAAGTGCTCACTCAACGGAAGGTCCTCCTCAGGGCAGACGTCTCAGAACGGCAGGTTCGCCACGACGGGGTTGGGCATCGGGATGGTCGCCGTGACGAACGACGGCGCGTTGACGACGGCCTGGGTCAGCGCCGTCACCTTGAACTTCGTCCCCGCCTTGATGTCCACGCCGAGCCCCGCGTTCATCCGGATCTTCCCCGCGGCGGACAGCGTCAGGTCCATCTCCGACTCCACCGTCACCCCCCGCGCGCCCGAGATGGTGACCGTGCCGTCGCTCTGCACCGTCAGGGTGGTCCGGGCCTCGTTCAGCTCGATGCTCAGCGCCCCCTGCGCGGTCCGCAGCCGGATGCCGTGCGACGCGCGCGTCCGGCCGCCCTCCTCGCGCAGCTCCACCGTGTGCCCGGTGCGGGACGTCAGCGCACGCCACTGCACGCGCCCACTCGTCGGATCGACCGGCGGCACCCGGTCGGTGGCCGGGGTGTGCCGGTCGACGCCGTTGTAGAGCCCCGCGAGCACGTACGGGTGCTCGAGCGAGCCCCGGTCGAAGGCGCACAGCACCTCGTCGTCCACTTCGGGGAGGACGAGACCGCCGCCCCCGCGCCCGCCGAACTGCGCGACCCGGCACCACCCGCTCTCGTACGTCGCCGACAGCCAGGGGAAACGCAGCCTGACCCGGCCGAGCGAGAGCGGGTCCTTCGTGTTGGTGACGAGCGCGACCGCGACACCCGGCATCGGCGGCGCCGGTTCACCGCCGCCCGACGCCGTCCCGTACAGCGAACGGAACTGACGGCCCGACACCGTCAGCCAACTGGTGAACTGCCGTCCCGACGCGAAGACGTGACGCACCCCGGTCGCCGTGTAGCGCCCTTCGAACGGGAAGCCCGCGCCCTTCACGGCGACCGGCTGGCCCGGCTTCAGCGCCGGATTGCCGGTGACGGCGACCTCCACCTCCGCGAACGATCCCGTGACGTCGTCGGCGAGCGAGGCCGCCGCCTGCGTCACCTCCGACTGGGTGGTGAACGGCGTTCCCGTCGCCGCCAGTTCGGCCGGACCGAACGGGGCCGAGAGCTGCGCCGGAGTGATGTCGGAGACGATGTCCCGGCTCGCGACGGCGGGCGTGGGCGCGGACAGCGCCTGCTTCGTCCGCGGGTCCCAGCCCCGCACGTCGATCTTCGAGACCTGCCCGGCCGCGGTGACGGACACCCGGCTGTGCAGGGTGTTGGACCCGAAGTCCAGGACGTACGGGCTCTGCGCCGCGGGCGTCGTGTCGGCGGGCGCGGACGAGGCCGGGGGCAGCGCCGCGAAGACCAGCCGGCCCGCCCCGTCCAGGGAGAGCCGGACGTCGTTCTCCCGCGCGAGCCGGGACAGGAAGTCCCAGTCGGTGATGTTGGGCTGGGTCGCCAGCTCGTACACGGTCGGCGTCGCGTCGACCTTGCCGAGCGGGATCCGGTTCAGACCGGCCAGCTTCCGCACGATGTCGGACGCCGTCATGTTGGGGTAGCCCTCGACGCGCCGGTTGCGCAGCAGGCGGTGGCCGGGGTCGTAGCCGCGCAGGATCAGGTACCGGCCGTGACCGGGCGTCGCGTCCACCTCGACGGCCGTGACCTCGCCGGTGAGCATGGGCTCGCCCAGCCGGCCGTCGGTGAACGGGGACAGCACCGCCATCGCGCCGACCTTCAGGTACGGGAACTTCTCGGTGAGGGTGCCGTCCTTGTCGCTGAACGTCAGCTGGAAGGCGGACGGGACGTTGACACTGGCGTCCACCCACCCCTCGGTGAGCCGGACCGCCAGGGGGTCCGGGAGAGGCGTGCCGTCGAGCTGCACGTGGAGGACGGTGGTGAAGGTCTTCTCGCTCATGAGGCGCCCCGGGTCTCCGGCGTATCGGTGGTGGACGGGAGCAGCAGTTCCGTGCCGGGACGGAGCCGCATCGGATCGTCGATGCCGTTCGCCTCGGCGATCACCCGCCAGCGGGTCGCGTCGCCGTACTCCCGCCACGCGAGGGAGGCGAGGGAGTCGCCGGCGACCGTGCGGTGCGCCCGGCGGGCCGACAGCGCGCCGGAGGTCGGGTTCTGCTTCTTGGTCGCGGTGGCGACCTCGGTCAGCGACAGCGAGCACGTGGCACGGATCGGAATGCCGCTGGGGCTGAAGAGGGTGTACGTCGCCGACACGGACGTCACGTACGCGACGAACTGCACGGTCGAGAACGAACCCCAGGAGAACTCCACCCACGGCGGCGACGGCGCCTTCGCGCCGATGCTCTGCTGGGTCACCTCGCAGCACGACAGCAGCAGCTCGACCTGCTGCTGCACGTCGTTGGACGACGGGTCGTCGGAGCGGTCGAGGAACACCTCCAGCTGCAGCTGGGCGGGCTCGCTGCCGGTGAACTTCGGCGGAGCGCCCCGGGTGTACGCCACGGCCGGCTCGGTGTGCCAGTTCGCGGACCGGCTGAGGTGCAACTGGTCCGGGTTGAACTGGAACTTCACCTCCCCGATCCGGCCGCCCTTCGAGCCGCCCAGATCCGTCGGCGGCTGATGGATGGCGAGCGACGCGCGCGACAGACCGCGGGCCGCCAACGCGCCCATGAGCGAAGCCATCTCACGCGCCTCCCGCGTCGGTGAACCCGTGGTGCGCGATCTCCAGCGACTCCGTCGCCACCGCCGGACTCGCCGGATCGAGCGTCGGCCCGGTCCACCGCACGGGCAGCACCTCCACCAGCCCCCACTGCGCCACCACCGACCCGTCGGCGCGCAGCGCCGCGATCTGCGCGGTGGGCCTCGTGATCCCCGTCGCGAGCGACGAGATCCACGCGGCGACCTTCGCGGTGTCGGGCGTCAGGGGCCGTGTCAGGCGGATCGTGGAGAACGTGACCCGCGTCGGCAGCTGCCAGACGAAGCCGTTGTTCCCGCCCTCCTGACGCTGCTCCACCTCCACCTCGGAGGACAGCCCGTCGCAGCCGTTGAACAGGCCGAGGTCCTGGCCGTCGATCGTCAGCTTGAAGAAGACGGTGGATGCGGGGTCCAGCTGCGTGGGCATGATGCGGGTCTCTCGGGTAGTCGGTGTCGGTCGGTTGCGGCCCCGTGCGGTCCGGGGCGGGTCGCACTCAGTGGCCGTGGTCTCTCAGGCGCCCCACCCGCTCGCGGTCCGCCCGGAGCTCCGCGCGCAGCAGGCGCGACAGCGGGGTGACGAGGCGACGGGCCAACTCGTCGAGCTGCGTGGGCGACTCCGCCTCGGGGGCGCTCGCCCCGGCGGCGGCGCGCTGCACGGGCGCCGCACCCGTCGCGGTGCGCGTCACCGCGGCCGTTCGCGGCGGCCTCGCGGCCGGCACCGGCGCAGCCGAGGTCCGTTGCAGGGGAGCGGGCGTCACCACGGGCACGGCGGTGCCGGAGGCCGGGGCCGTCACGGGCGCCGGGGCGGCTTCCGGAGCGCTCGGCCGCTGCACGACGACCGGACGGGCCACGGGTCGTACGGCGGAGGGCGCGGCGATCGGGACGACGGGACGCGCCTCGGCGGCGGTCCGCGCGGACGCGGGTGCGGCGGTGCTCCGCTGCACGGCCGGAGCGGACGCGGGACGGACGAGGGGCGCGGCGGAGGCGCTCGCGGTACGGGGGGCCACGGCGGCGCTCACCGTGTCCGGCAGGCTCGGCGCGAGCGGACGGGTGGTGGCGAGCGGCAGCGAGGCACGGCGCTGTACGAGCGGAGTGGCGGCCCGCGGAACGTCGATGACGGTGACGAGGGGCGTGGGTGCCCCGACGGCCGCCGGCGCCGGCGCGGAAGACCTCACGGGGGTGCTCGCGGCGGGCGTCGTCGAGGGCCGGGTGCTCGTCGGACCCGTCGGACCCGTCGGAGTCGTGGGCAGGGCGGGGGAGCCGGGCGACGGGGCGGAGCCGAGCGGGTCGGCAGCCCCCCGAGGCGCCGGCCCGGCCGAACCGCGCTGCACGACGGGCAGGGTCTCGACGGGGGCCGCGCCGGACGGAGACGCCACGGCGGCCCCGGGCGCGACCGATGCCTTCGCACGCGGGACGGCGGAACGCGACGGCGCCGACGGGCCGGCCGAGACCGGGGTCGTGCCGGTCGGCCGGGCGGCAGCGGTCGGCGAGGCGACCGGTCCGCTCGCGGTGGGTGCCGCCGCCCGTTGGACGGCGGGCGCCTGGGAGGGCGCGGTCGTCGGGACCGTCGAGGCGGTGGGGCCGGCAGGCGGAGCCGGAGGCGCGGTGGGGGTCGCGGGCCACGAGGCCGGCGTCGTGGGCGCGACGGCACCGCCGGGCTTGGCCGAGGGCGCCACGGGAAGCGCCCTCGGGGTCTGGGGCGCCGGCGTCCGGGTGGCGCGTGCGGTGTCCTGGGGCACCGACGGCGTGTCCGGACGGCCGGCTACGGCGCGCTGCACGGCGGAGTCTCGAGCAGCCGGGGTCCCCGTCGGGGTCGCCGCCGCACCGGGCTGCGGCGAGGGGACGACCGGAGACGCGGAGGCGGCACGCTGGACGGCCGGTGCCTCCGCCGCCGGAGTTCGCGGGGCCGCCGGGGTGCCGGGCCGGGCCGCGCGCGCGACGGGAAGCACGGCAGGGGCGGGATCCCGGGGCGTCGGTGTCGGTGTCGTATTCCGGGTCGCGGCCGCGGGGCCGGGCTCGCCCCCCGGAGTGAGCGGAGCCGAAGCGGCCGCGCGCTGCACGGCCGGTGCGTCGGGGCCGGCGGAGCGCTGCCCGGCCGGCGCGGCCGTCGGTCGCGTCGCGGCTGCCGGAGCGCCGTGCTCCGCCGAACGGGTCGAGAGGGGCGCCTGAGGAGCGTGCGGCGGGGACGCGGTGTGGCCCGAGGCGCGTGCGGCGGGTGTTCCGGGTGAGGCTTCCGCGGTCGACTTCGCCGCGCGCCGGACGGACGCGGGCTCCGCGCCACCGCCGTCGACGGGCACGGCCGTTCGCGCCTGCGGGGTCGCGGGGCGCGCGGGAACGGAGGCGTCCGTGGCCGACCGCGCGATCGGCGCACCGATCGGGGAGCGTCGCGGTGCCGGGTTCGTCCGAGCCGCAGGTGCCCGACCGGCGGCGGTGCCGTCGGCGGCGGCGCGCTGCACCGGGGCGCCGAGGCCGGGCCTGGCCGGCGGGTTCGCCCGGGTCGCCCGGGCGTTCGGGGACGTCGTCGGGGCGGACGGGAGTGCGGAACCGGGCGGAGTCGTCGCCTGCCGCGGCGGTCCGGCGGGCGCCGGACTCGCCTGTTCCCCAGGGGGAGAGGCGGGGGCGGCGGCCGGCGCGGGAGCCGTCGGAGGAGTGGACGCGGTCGCCGTCCAGTCGGCGCCCGGGGCGCGCCGGGACCGGCGTACGGGAGGACGGCGCTGCACCGGCGCGTCGAGCGTGCCGGTGGGAGTCCCGGGCCCGGCGGGGGAACCAGGGCCCGGGACGTTCTGGGGCCGCACGGAGCCGGAGGGCTCCGGTACGGCGGTGTCGGGCGAACCGGTGGGCACCGCCCCGGTCGCGGCGGCGTCGGACGTACCCGTCGCGGTGGCCGAGCGCTGGACCGTCCCCGCATCGGGGGCGGACGGGGAGGCGGGCCGTGCGGCACCGGCCGGCGCCAGGCGGCGCGACGGCTCGACCGGCCGCGCGGTGACGAGCGGAGAACGGCGTGCGGGCGCGGGCCGCACGGGGCCCGGGGACACGGCTCCCGCCGCCGGCGCCGCCGCGTCGCGGCTGCCGCCGGCCTCGGCCGCCGCCCCGGAGGGCCGTACCCCGGCCGCGCGCTGCACCGGCCGAGGCGCGGAGCCGGACGCGCCGGGCCCGCTGTCGGCCCGTACGGGACCAGCGGCGCTCGCGCGCCGCACGGCGGCGGGGGCGGCGGCGCCGGGAAGCGGAACCGAGTCGGCGGCCGCGCCGCCGGCGGGCCCCGCGCTCTTGGCCACCGGCAGCCGGAGCGCCGGCAGTTCGGCGCCGGAGGAGCCCGAACCGGCCCGTTGTACGGGGCGCACCGCGTCGAGCAGTACGCCGGCGGGCGCGTCCGGCAGCGCGCCATGGCCGAGGTCGCTCTGGAAGGACGGGTTCCAGTGGGTGGCGAGGGAGGTGGAGAAGCCGTGCTCCGCGATGGTGCGGGGAGCGTCGAGCACGCGCTGCACGGGGGGCAGCGCCGACCACGCGTCCCCGGGAGCCGCCGCGGGGGCCGCGCTCTCCACGGGGGCGCCGGCCTCCGCGCCCCGCTCCCTGCGACCCCGCAACCTCTCGAACATGCCCATCTTCTCCGACCTCCCTTCCCCGTACTGCCCTTATGCCTGCGACCGCTCCACCAGCGACGCCACCTGCGCCACGTACCTCCGCCGGTCCGCGTGTTCCAGATCGAGGATGTCGTCCATGCCCCAGTGGAAGTGGAAGGCGAGGTACGCGGTCTCCTCCTCGATCCGGTCGACCGCGTACGTCACGATTCCCCCAGGCGGCTCCCGGCCAGCTCGACCTCGAAGGACTGCTCGCAGTGCGGGCAGGCGACGGCGGCCCGCGTGTGGCCCTCCGCGTTGATCTGCCGGTAGAAGTCCTGGAGGAACGCCAGGTCGGAGGCGAACATGTTCTCCACCGTCCCGTCGTGGACCGACGGGAGCGTCCCGAGCCGGGTGATCACCCGGCCCAGGAGCACCACGGACAGGTACGCCGGGTTCTCGCGGACCCGGATGTCCCGGAGCGGGAGCAGCTCGTCCCTGGCCGTGGCCAGCCGCATCGCCCCGGTGCGGTGCACGGTGCCCGCCTCGTCGACGAAGCCCCGCGGCAGCTCGAACTCGAACTCCGTGCGCAGCGGCTCCTGTGGGCGGTCGTGCCGCGTTCCCGCCGATCCCTCGCGTCGCATCAGCCGAGCGTCAGCTCTTCGAAGGTGATGGTGACCTGCTCGGTCAGAGCGGCGGCGTCGCCGGCCTTCGTCGCGCTCAGCTCGACCTTGGTGCACCAGGCGTTGCGCAGGTTGTACCGCTTGACCTCGCTGAGCTGGTAGTCCAGGAAGATGATGGACGCGTCCTTGCGGGCCGAGCCCATGTCGCCGGCGATGGAGGACGAGATCCACTCGGTGAACGCGGCGGACTGCGTGGCGCCGCGGGTCACCGTGCACTCGCCGGCCTTCTTCACGCCGGGGAGCTTCTTGATGATCGGCTTGCCGTCCGCCGAGACCTGCTGGAACTCGATGACGTCCTGCTCCATCGAGAGGCCGCTGATCTCCTGCAGGGTCTCGACCATGACGCCGTCGATCTGGAGGCCGAAGTTGTGGGTAGTGAGGGCGTCACCGGTGTCGAGGGACATGCGGGTCACTCCTGTTCATGAGAGGGGTTCGGCTGGGGGAGGGCGGGGCGGGTGGGGAGGACTACTCCTCCAGTTCGCCGCCGCCGCCCTGGAACTGCGCGAGCCGGAAGACCACGAACTCGGCCGGCTTCACCGGAGCGATGCCGATCTCGCAGACCACGCGACCGAGGTCGACCGACTCCGGCGGGTTGGTCTCCGCGTCGCACTTCACGTAGAAGGCGTCCTCGGCGCGCTGTCCGAACAGGGCGCCCTGGCGCCACTCGTTGACGAGGAACGCCGAGATGTTGCGGCGGATACGGGCCCACAGCGACGGGTCGTTGGGCTCGAACACGACCCACTGCGTCCCGACGAGGATCGACTCCTCGAGGTAGTTGAAGTAGCGGCGCACGTTCAGGTAGCGCCAGGCCGGGTCGGAGGCCAGCGTCCGCGCGCCCCACACGCGGATGCCGCGGCCGGGGAACGCCCGGATGCAGTTCACGCCGATCGGGTTGAGCAGGTCCTGCTCACCGCGCGTGATCTGGAGCTCCAGGTCGATCGCGCCGCGCACGATCTCGTTCGCGGGGGCCTTGTGGACACCGCGCTCCGAGTCGTTGCGGGCCCAGACGCCGGCCATGTGACCGGACGGCGGAACCGTCCGCGTCTGGCCACTGGCCGGGTCGAACGCCTTGATCCACGGGTAGTACAGCGCCGCGTAACGCGAGTCGTAACCGGCGATCTCCTGGCGCCACTTGCGGATGTCCCGCGCGTTGAGCGCGGGCGGCGGGTCCAGGATCGCCATCCGGTCGCCCATCATCTCGCAGTGCGCGATCAGACCCAGCTGGACGGCCTTGACCTGCTCCAGGTCGATCAGCCCCTGCTGGTACGCGGCCATCAGGTCGGGCACGGCCACCATGTTGATCTCGTCGAACGCCTCCAGACCGCCGAAGCCGGTGCGGTCCGCCGAGTCGCCGATGAACTGGCCGGACTCCGGCGCGGCGGACCCGGCGACCTGCGCCGCCGCCGCGGGCACCTGGGCGGGCGGGGCGAGCGTCACGGACTGGGCGTCGGGTTTGGCGAGCTGGGCGCCGGCCGCGGCCTCCTCCAGCACGATGGTCCTGGAGCGCTGCTTGACCTGCGCGACCACGTAGTTGCGGGCGCTCTTCTTGGCGGAGGCGTCGAAGCTCTCGACGACCTTCTCGCCGTCCTTGACGACCAGCTTGAACCGCTCGGCCTCGCCCTCCACGTCCTGCACCTCGACGGTGAGCGCACCGCCGGCCTCGGACCCCGCCGCGATCGCCGCGACCCGGAACGTGCCCAGCGCGACGGCCTCGCCGGCCACGAGCTGCGGCACGGCCGCCTCGGCGGCCCCGACGGCGCGCGTGGCGCCCGCCGCGTCCCCGCCGCCGACCCGCACGACGTACGCCGCCGTGCCGCCGTTGTTGAAGAACCCGTACACGGAGTGGGCGAGGTAGTACCCGTCCGTGAAGTCCCCGAACGACGCGACGTACTGCGACCAGTTGGTGACCAGCACCGGCTCGTTCAGCGGCCCGGTCGGCGACAGCCCGACGAACGCCGCCACGGACGTCCCGACGCCCTCGATGGGACGCGAGCCGCTGGCGACTTCCTCGACGTAGACACCGGGGGACAGATAGGTGGGCACGGTCGGTTGCTCCTCGCTGGTGGGGTCGGTCGGCCGGTGCCCGCCGCGACGGAACGGTTCACGGCCGGTGCACGGGCGTCGGCGTCGTCGCGGCGCAGCGCTCCGACCCGGTCGACTCTCCCCCGGCGGCGGGTGCGGCAGGAGGAGTGAAGGGGCGGGGGCGGGGGCAGCGCGACCTGCCCGAAAGTCCCGCCCGAGACGACCGGCGCACCGCCCGGACGACGACGTCACCCGGCCCGCGACGGTCCGGCCGCACGGGACGTCGCAGCCCGGACTCGCCGCTCCGGCGGCCCGGGGAGTCCGCGCGGGACCCGCGGACCGAGGAGCCCGGAAGTCGAACCGGACCCGGGCGCGGTCTTGCGGGCCGGGCCGCACCCGTGCTGTGCTCGTGGCGACGCGGCGCTCCCGTGCTCCCGTGCCCGTCCTGTCCGCGACGGGAACGGGCCCTCCCTTGCGTACCGGCCCCGCAGACGAGGGGCGAGGTACCCGAGGGCAACGAGCGGGGGACGAACGGGCAGGGTCCGGTGCGTGCGCCGCCGCGCACCGCGGACCGCGGACACCCCGGCGGGCGTGCCTGCCCGTCCCGGAGGGCGGGCGCGGGCGCGGGGGCAGGCTGCACTGCCCCCGAGCGGGGACTTTCGGGCAGCCGTACGCCACCCCCGCCCCCCTAACCTGCGCTCATGACCATGTGGACCTCTCTGGACCCGGCCGATGTGACCGTCGAGCCAGGGGCCCGGACCTCCGCCCGCCTGCGGGTGCGCAATACCGGGGACACCGTCGAGGAGTACCGGCTCTCGCTCGTCGGGAAACCCTCGGGCTGGTCCCGGGTGGAGCCGGACGTCCTCCGCCTCTACCCGGGAAGCGAGGGGACCGCCGAGATCTCGTTCGCACCGCCGCGCTCCTCGGACGTGGAGGCCGGACCGCTCGCGTACGGGGTGCGCGTCGACCCGCGGGAGAACGCCGGCGCCCGTGACGTGCTGGAGGGCCGGCTGACCGTCACGCCCTTCACCGAGACACGCGCCGAGGTGCTGCCGCCCGCGTTGTTCGGACGCTTCCGCGGACGCGCCCGCATCGCGGTGGACAACCTGGGCAACACGCCGCTGACCGCCTCCCTCGTCGTGCGCGACGAGGCGAACCGGCTCACCTTCGACGTCCGGCCGAACGCCGTGCAGATCGCCCCCGGCCGCGCCGCCTTCGGCGAGCTCGTGGTGCGGCCGCAGGCCGTGCGGTGGACCGGGAGCGAGGAGTCGCACCGGTTCACCGTGGCCGTGCGGCGGGCGGGAGACGACACCGCGCTCGACCTCGACGCCACCTTCGACCAGCGCCCCGTCTTCGGGAACTGGCTGATGGTGGTCGGCGGACTCCTGCTGACGGCCGTGATCGCCTTCGTCGTGCTCTGGTTCAACTTCTCGCCGAAGATCGTCAGCGCGGCCAAGGAGATCCAGGCGAGCGGCGCACCCAGGCCCGCGCCGCAGGGCGACGGGGACGAACTGCCCCAGGCACCGCCGCCGCCCGGCGGGACCGGCCCCACCCCCGGCGGGCGGACGCCGGGCGGCCCCCCGCCCCTCGCGGACGGCGATCCGCCGCCGGCCGGCGGGGACGGCGGCCAGGGCGGCGGCTCGGCCGACGGCGGCCAGGGCGGTGGAGGCCAGGACCCGGGCACGCCGACCGAGGGGACGGACCCCGGCGACGCGAACCAGCCCGCGGTGCCGCCCGCCTCCACGAGGACCCTTCCTCCGTGGCGCCAGGGTGACGCGAGGGACCTCGTCGTCGAGTACGCCCAGGAGCGGCTCGCGTCCCTGAACAACAGCTGCGAACTCAGGCCGGGATGGACCCGCGGCGTGATCGACGCGCCGACCCGCGCCTCGCTCGCCTGCTACCAGAACGCCGTCGTGGACGACGGCAACGCCAACGGCCGGAACTCCGCCGCGATCTTCGACACGGACGAGGTGGGCACCCTCGGCCGGGCCACCCTCACCTCGCTCTGGGCCCAGGGCATCAGGACCGACCAGGTGAAGTACGGCACCAGCACCTGGCAGACCACCCAGCTGATGGCGGCCTTCTGGTGGGCGTACAACCGCGAGTTCGACGACCATGACTTCGACGTGGCCCGCGTCAACGCCCAGTACGGCATCGACCACTTCCGCAACAACACCTCGAAGACCAGCAAGTACGGCGACAACGTCGTCTCCCACATCAAGGAGTACCAGGCGGCCGTCGGACTGCCCGCGACCGGAACCGTCGACGGGGAGACCCTCAAGAAGATGGTCGGCGGCAGCGTGATGTGACCGGACGTCCACCGGTCCGTACGGCAGAGGGGGCCACCCGCACGGGTGGCCCCCTCCTCGGCTTCACACGCCGTCCCTCACCGGCTCACGGCGCCCACGGCGCCCCCGTGTCCGGCACCAGCCGCCCCGCCTTGCGGTACTCGCGCCGCGCGCCGGCCCGCACGTCCTCGCCGGTCACCGCCGAACCACGGGCCGCGGCCAGATAGCCGGCCGTCACCGCGGCGGACCGGATCGCGCCGCCCGCGAGCTCGAACTCCTCGGCGCAGCGCACGATCTCCTCCGCCACGCCTTCCGCCTTCGGCGTGCCGGCCAGGCAGGAGTTCCACAGGGAGACCCGCTGTCCGGGGTCCGGGAACGGGAAGTCCACGACCAGGTCGAGACGGCGGGTGAACGCCTCGTCGATGTTGGCCCGCAGGTTCGTGGTGAGCACCGCGATGCCGGCGAACGCCTCCAGGCGCTGGAGCAGGTACGCGCTCTCCAGGTTGGCGTACCGGTCGTGCGAGCTCTTCACCTCCGAGCGCTTCCCGAACACCGCGTCGGCCTCGTCGAAGAGCAGCACGCAGTCCGTGCGGTCGACCTCGGCGAAGATCCGCTCCAGGTTCTTCTCGGTCTCGCCGACGTACTTGTCGACCACCGACGACAGGTCCACCACGTACAGGTCCAGGCCCAGCTCTCCCGCGACCACCTCGGCCCCCAGCGTCTTGCCGGTGCCCGACTCCCCGGCGAACAGCGCGACGACCCCGCGTCCGCGTCCGCCACCGGTGCGCAGCCGCCACTCGCCGAGCACCCGGTCCCGGTGGCGGGCCCTGGCCGTCAGCTCGTGCAGCATGTCCAGAGGCTCCTCGGGCAGCACGAGGTCGGCGAAGCCGACGGCCGGCCGGATCCGCCGCGCGTGACTGTCGAGCAGCGGAGCCGAGACCAGCCGGGCACTGCGCTGCACCTGCGCGAGCGTCGGACCGTCGCCCTCGAACGCCGCGAGCGCCTTTGCCGCCCGCGCCGCCCGCCGGACCTGGTCGCCGTTGAGCCGGTACGGCGCGGTCGCCTCGTCCAGATCGAAGCCCCTTGCGAGACCGTCGAGTTCCCGGTGCCACACGTCACCCGGACCCGCCGTGTCGTCCGGCGCGTCGAGCGCCAGCAACTCGGCCTCCGGCGCCCACCGGGGGTCCGGGGCGTCGGTGCCGGCCAGGACGACCGTCGCACCGCGTGACGCCAGGGCGCGCACCAGCGGTCCCGGACGCGGTGGCAGCGGTTCGACGACCACGGCCGCTCCGCGCAGCCGTGCCTCCCGCACCAGCGCACGCCCCGCCACCGCGTCGGCCGCCTCGGGCCGGTACCGCAGCACGGGCCGTCCGGCACCACGCAGCGCGGTCACCACGGCGTCCGTGGCGGCGCCGGGGACGCGCTCCCGCAGATGCACGGTGACGGACCCGGCCGAGGCGACGCGCGCGCCGAGCACCGACAGGGCCCGGACCACCCCGACGCCGGACGCTCCCGTCGGTGCCAGCAACTCGACTCCAGCGTCCAGGAGTCCGGCGTCCAGGCGGCTGTCGTCACCCAGCAGGTGGGCCACCACCCGCTCCGGGACGCGCAGGGCCCGCCCCGGCAGCGGCCGGTCCTCGTCCTCGACGTCCAGGAGGCCCCCGGCACGCAAGGGCGCGGCCGGATGGAAACGGTCGCGGGCCGAAGCGTCGAAGGGCCCGGTGCCCGCGAGGTCGAGTGCCAGCGCCACGGTGGCGCGACGCCTCCCGACGTCGTCGTTGAGGTACCCGTACAGCGCCTCGAACCCGCGGTCCACGTCGGGGGCCAGGGCCGCCACCAGGATCCGCCGGTCGAGGGCGGAGAGTCCGAAGGTCCGGGACAGCGCGCCGAGTCGGCCGCCCTCCCCGCTCCCGTGGTCCTCCTCGCCGCGCCCCTCGGACGGGGACGGCGGTGCGAACGCGTCGGCTCCGACGCCCGGAGGCGGCTCCGACGCGATCCGGCGGGCCGCCTCCGCGGTGACGTAGAGGCCGCGGAGCGGGTCGCCTGCCGTGGGGTCGCCGGCGCTGCGGGCGTCCACCAGCGCGGCGACCCGCGCGCGCAGGGCGGCGATCGACTCGAGGACGCCGCCGGCGCCCTGGGAGAGGCCGGTCACGCCCCGCCCCCCTTCCCCGTGTCGGAGCCGACCGTCCGCCGCACGATCCGCGGCCGGGAGTCCCCGGGGACTCCGTCCGCTCCGCGCACCACGATCTCCGCCTCGGTGACCGGCGGCGCCACTTCGTACGCCGGAGTGACCGGGAACGGCGTGGTGATCACGACGTCGAGGGACGGCTTGAGTTCGCCGCCGAGCGCCGACCAGATGTCCGCGAGCGACCGCGACTCCGCCGGCGGGACGCCCACGGCGAGCGGCAGGGCGGTGCTGATCGGGCGGACCGACTCCGGCACGGCGTCGGCGGGCAGCACCTCGTGCGGCAACAGCAGGGCCAACACCCCCGAGAGGAGGCGGTGTTCGTCCTCCGGCCGCGAGGTCCAGGCGGTCACCAGGTAGGAGAGGCGGAACCAGCGCGGAGGCTGGCGTCTTCGCGTCACGATCCCCTGGGCGTCGCGTTCGGCACGGGCGCCGCGCTCCCGCCGGGCCACGTCCTCACGGATGTCGTACAGATAGGCGTTCAGGGTCGGGGCGTTGCGTCGGGCCGCCCAGTCCCGGGTCGGCGCGTCGAAGGCGATGTCGCCCGTGACGGCGGGCGCGAGCAGAGCGCGCAGCGCCTCGTCGATCTCATGGATCATCAGATGTAGCCTTCGCGGAGCGCGTACGCGACGGCATGCGCCCGGTTGGTGAGCTGGAGCCGGGTCATCAGCGCGTGCAGGATGTTCTTCACGGTGCGTTCGGAGTAGGCGAGCTTCTCGCTGATCTGGCGGGTGTCCAGGCCCTCGGCGAGCAGCCGCAGCACGTCGACCTCTCGCGGGGCCATCCCGAAGAGCGGCACCGCCCCGCCGGCGGCCGTGCCCCCGGCCGTCGCCCGCTGGAGGCGACCCACCTGGTTCAGGAGGCGGCTGACCAGGTCCGGCGGAAGCTCCCCGTCGCCGCGTGCCGCACTGTGCACCGCGTTCAACAGCCTCTGCTCGGTGGCCTGGTGGCGCCAGATGATGGCGCGCACCCCGTACTCGACGACCGACAGGAGGTCGGGCTCGCGCAGTTCGCGCGCGACGAGCACCACGCGCTGTTCCCTGCCCCGCAGCAGTCGCCGCAGTTCCGCCGTGGTCGGCTCGTCGATCCGGTCCGCGAGCATGACGGCCACGGCGGGGGTGTCGCGCTCGCCGTCGTTCTGTTCGGGGACGAAGTCGATGGTCGGCTGGTGCCGCAGATGACTGATGAGCCCGGCCCGGCTGAGCGGGTCGGAGGCGTGGACGGTCACCGCCACCCGTGTGGTGAGCACGTCGTCTACCCGCTCTTTCGCGCTCGTTCCGACCGGCCGGGTGCGGCCGTGTGTCCGGGTTTCGCCGGCGTCGCGGTGGCGCCGGCCCTTCTCGCTCGATGGTCGGCACGCATGGTGAAGCCCCCCGTGGTCGCTGGTGCGTGGCCGGCGGGCGCCGGCCACGGTGGTCCTTCCCAGCTTCCCGCCCGGCGCTGACGTCCCGCTGCCGTCGCGCTAACGCTCCACTGCCGCGATCCCGGCACCCGTCACCCGGTCACGCGCAACGTGGGCCGCGTCACGCGCGCGGCGCGGCGGCCACCACCTTCGCCGCGACCGACGGATGGAACAGTACGGCGGGGGAGGCCGTCATGGTGACCACCCGGACGAACCGCGACCATACCGCCGGATCCTTCGGTCCGCGTCCTCGGAGCACTGCCCGCGGGCAGCAGGAAGTCGATCCCCTCGCCGTAGTCGAAGACCGGGCGCCCGCCTCCCGGAGCTCCTCGCGGAGCCCCGGGAACAGCTTCTCCAGGACCTGCCCGCCCCGCGCGAGCACCGCGTGCGCGTGGTGGCCCTGCGGCGAACCCGGGTGGCTTCCGGTCCCCTCGTCGACGTGGTCCCGTTCCATGACGACGACCTCGTCGAAGAAGTCGGCCAGGACCCGGGCGGTCACCAGCCCCGCGTAACCGCCGCCACGACCACGGCCCTGCCCCAGGGAAGACGCCGCATCGTTCGCCTCTCGCTCCCATGCCGTGACCGGGGGCGCCGTCCGGCCGCTCCGCCCCGGCGCGGGCGGGGCCACGGGCGGCCTCGACGGCCCGCGCGCCGCGCCGACCCGCGCACGGGACCACTGCCGGCGCGCGTGCCCCGAGCACTCCTCACAGCCCGCCGGCACCGCCCCCCGCCCGGACGCCCTCGTGTCGCGTGGCCGTCGCCAGGGCGGCGTGCACCTCGCCCGCCAGCGCCACCGGGTCACCGGTCGGTTTCGTGGGGTACGGCCGGTGACCACGGGCCCAGGCGTCGTCCATGGCGAACCAGTCGACGGGCTCCGGCGCCGTGCCGGACACCAGCGCTCCGTCGAGACGCCCGAAGAACGCGGCCCAGCGCGGGGCGTAGACGTCCCGGAGCAGCCCGTCCCATTCGCGGTTCGCGTAGTCGTGCAGACCGGCCGTCTCGCTGGGGCCCCGTCCGCCCCAGGTGGTGAGGATCGAGCGGGCGTCGTACTCCAGCCGGTCGCGCTCGGCCGGGTCCGTTCCCCAGGAGCGCGCGGCGGCCAGCCACGGCCCCACCAGGAACCGCCGGTCCGCGCCGACCAGCCGCCCGAGGAGCTCCTCGTCGGCGCCCCACTCGCGTACCAGCGCGCGGAACGCCTCGACGTCGCGGGCCTCGTACGCGGCCCTGATCCGCGGCAGCAGCACGCGGGCACGGTTGGTGAGCGCCTGCCGCGCCACGTCCACGACGTCGAAGCGGTACGCGTCCGTGTTCCGCAGCCGCGGCGCCACCCGCAGCAGCTCCGACAGCGCCCGCTCCACCGTCTCCGCGTCGTAGCGCATGTCCGCCGGGCTCCACCGCGCCGCCTTGGCCGTCGTCAGACTCGGCCGCGCGGCGAACAGACTGTCCTGCGGCTCGCTCCACGTACCGGAACCCCCGCTGTACGGGCCGAGCCGCAGCTGCTCCCACGCGGCGGACGCGTGCGGGTCGGCGCCGCCGTACCGCCGCGCGGCGTACGCGGCGAACCAGGCCCGCCGGTCCACCGGGCCGGGCTGCCAGGCGAGTTCGGTGAACAGGTCGAACGCGGCCGGGTTCCCGCCGGTGCCCTCCGGAAGGTAGGCGATGCCGCGCAACGCGCTGTCGGGCTTCGCCAGCCACGCGTGGAAACGGCTCGTCCACACACCCGTGTTGGCCCCCAGACTGGTGTGCCCGCCGAAGTTGGCGATCGAGCCGAAGGCGTACGGCGTCCCGCCCCACTGCGTCTCGCGGTCGAGGTCGTCGTACCGGTCGGACAGCCCGTCGACGATCAGGAGCCGGCTGCGGTCGACGCCGCTCAGGAGCGCCGTGCCGGGGTTCCGCTGCCACCCCAGCATCACCCACGTGGCATCGGGATGCGCCGCTTCGAGCGCCCGCTGCACGGCAGCCGCGGCCCGGGCCACGTCGACCGGGCCCGCCCTCCCGCCCTCGTGCAGCAGGTCCATCTTGAACATGTCGCTGTCGCCGAACCGCCGCCGCTGCACCCGGTAGTAGGCCGCCGCCAGCCGCTCGAAGACCGGACCCGTCGGGTCAAGCCAGTCCGGCCGGTCGAACCCCACCCACCTGCCCTGCGGCACCGTGACCGCGCCCGGGTTCCGGTCGGCGAAACCCGGCGGCACCGTACCGAAGAACCCCGGCAGGACGGGCTTCATGCCCAGGGAACGAAGATGCCGCGCGATCCGGCTCCCCAGCGCCGCCCGGGCCTCGATCAGCTGCTCGGACACCGGCCCCCCGAACCCCGACAGGTTCTGCAGCAGCCACCAGCCCTGATGGGCGGGACCCGGGATCCAGGCGCGCAACTCCTCCGGGCCGTAACCGAACTCCTGAAGCGCCTGGTGGTACGGGTACTCGGCACCGGTCGGCACGAACACCTCGTTCACGCCCTGCAGCGCCATCACGTCGATGTCGCGCCGGTACGCGTCGAAGTCCCGGTAGGCGCCGGAGTACCCCTCGTCCGTGTCGTTCAGCGCGTACCGGTGGGGCACGGTCGCGGACCGGGTGAGGGTCCCGGACACCGCCGGCAGCGTGGTCGGGAGGCGGTCGAGGCTGTCGCCCGGCCATCCGACGTCGACCCCGGCGACCCGCTCCAGGTACCAGCCCACCCCGGCGAGCAAAGTGGCCGGCGAGGTGCCCCGCACCCGGATCGCCCCCGCCCTGCCGGACACCGAGAACGAGGCGCCGGAGGACGGCTCGGCGACCGGTACCAGCGTGAACTGCGCCGCCCGGGAGGGCAGCAGGCGCTCCAGGGCCTCCCGCGCGGGCGCCGTGTCGAACGCCGGCATGGCGGCGGACGCGGCCGTCCCCGGCGGGGACAGCGCGCCGGGCGCGGCCGCCGTCACGGCGGTCAGCGCCGCGACGGCGAGTGCTGTGCGGCATCGGAGGACCGGGCGCGTGGCCAATCTGGCTCCCTGCTCGAAGGGGACGAACGTCGTCCGCCCACTCTCCGACGCCCCGCACCCCCGGTGGCGCAAGCGCAACCGGGAACGGGCCGACCTCATCCTCGCGGGTGACGCCGCCCGTCCGGGGAAGCGGGCCGACGGGCGTGCGGGATCAGAACCAGTGCAGGCAGTGCGGGTCCCGGTCGGACCGGAAGAGCGCGTCGGCGAGAGCGGCCACGCCCGGCCGGTGGGCCCGGACGTGCCCGGCACGCACGAGCGTGCTGGGGGCCGTGCCGCCGAGGTACAGCGAGCCGAGGTCCCGCACGTCCAGGGACAGGTCGGGCTCCCGGTCCGTGGGGACGCAGACGGCCTCGCCGTCGCGGACGGTCAGCAGGTGGCGGCGGCGCTCGCCGAGGAACGGGTCGTCGACGTCGAGGACGAGCTCGCCGTCCGCGAACCAGCCGCGCGCGCTCAGCGCCCGCGGGACGTCCAGGAGCCGCACCCAGAGCCAGTCGGTGTCGCCGCTCACCTCGCCCGCGCGGAAGTCCGCCAGCTGCCAGCGCAGCGGATGCCCGGGCGGGACGTGCTTGAACTCGACCCGGGAGACCAGGTCGTGCCCCAGGACGAACCGGGCCAGTGTGGTGAACACCGCGTCCTCGGTGGCGATGACCTCGTCGACCTTCAGGGTGTCGGGCTCGGCGATCGTGTAGCTGGCGTACCCGTCCGGGACTCCGTCGGCGTCCCGGTGGACTGCGACGTGGCGCGGCGCCGGCGAGATCGGCGGCTGTCCCGCGCGCGACGCCCACCACCGGTGCGGCCGCGACAGCGCCCCGGGCTGCGCCCGCCGGTAGCGGTCGTAGACCTCCTCCAGCAACTTGCCGCACTCGGACCTGCGCAGCACCTCGACGGATCCGCCCGCCGGGACGTCTGCCTCGGCGGTGGCGCGCGGGCCGGAGAGGGCGGCCCGGTGGCGCGGGACCGTCAGCCGCGCCGTGTAGGTCGCCGGCCCGTAGCCGAACCTGCCGTAGATCGTGGCCTCGGAGGCCAGCAGCACGGAGAGGAACTCCCCGCTGCCCCGCAGTCCGGTGAGCTGATGCCGCATCATGGCGGTGAGCACGCCCTGACGCCGGTGCGACGGCAGGACGCCGACGCCGCTCACCCCGGCGGCCGGGGCCAGGGTCCCGCCGGGCAGCGTCAGCTCGAAGGGGTACGTGCCGGCGGTGCCGACGGGCCTCCCGTCCGCCGTCGTGGCGAGGAGACACCGCTCGGGTTCGAGCGCCGACCACCAGAGCCCGCCACCGTCGACCGGGCTCTCCGCGAAGCGCCCGAAGGCGGCATGGAGGGTGTCGACGAAGACCCCGAATTCCTCATCCGTGGTCGAACGAATCTCCATGGCGCCGGTGCCTCCTCGAACCGTCGGCACCACGCCCTGCGGTGCCCGGCCACAGTCCAGTCGCACACCCCGGCCCGGGCAAGCGAATTACGGCCGTTCACCGGTCGACGTATGACGGCCGTTCACCGGTCGACGTATGAAGACCGTTCACCAGAGTGCGCATGAAGGCTGTTCACCACCGGAGGGGCATCACGGCCGTTCACCGGCCAGGAGGGAGTGGCCGAGGGGAGTGAGGCTGTGCAGCACGGCCGTGCCGGTCCGCACGGTGTCGATCAGACCCGCGCCCCGCAGCACGCCCGCGTGCTGGCTGGCCGCCGCGAGCGAGACGGACGCGCGCTCCGCGAGCGCCGTGGTGGTGGCGGGGGAGCGCAGCAGCGCGAGCACCTGCGCCCGGGTCCGCCCCAGCAGCGCCGCCAGCGCCTCCGGCCGGTCGTCGGCTCCGTCCGCGCCGCCGGCGCCGTCGTGCATCGGGTACACGAGCACGGTCGACTCCTCAGGGCGGTACATCACCATCGGGCCGGTCGCGAACCAGGAGGGCACGAGCAGCAGCCCGCGTCCGCACAGCGGGATGTCGTACGACGACGCCGAGGGAAGGTGCAGCGTCGGCGCCTCCCACCGCCAGGTCGTTCCCAGGGTCGTCAGCAGGGCGTCGACGCCCCCGCGCAGCAGCATCTCGGCCCGCAGCGACCTGTCGGTCAGGGCGTCGGCGCGGATCCGCGGCCACAGCGGCTCCACCGACGCGTGGAAATAGCGCCGCGTGTCGTCGACCAGGGAGCGGGACGCGGCCGGCGACCCCTGGACGAGCTCGTGGGCCCACCGCCCGGGCCGGGACAGCCCGCCGTTCCGGCCCTCGGCCCGCGGTATGCCCAGGTCGAGCGCCAGCCGCTCCGGCGGCGTCGAGACCGCGGCCTCCAGCGCGTCGTCGAAGCCGTGCGCGGACGGCTGGAGCAGGAAGTCCGGTACGAATCCGTCCTCGGTGACCAGCTCGGCGAGCACACCGGGCCCGGCGCCGACGCCTCCGCGCAGCGACTGGTGCCACTGCCGCGCGGCGGGCCGCAGCCGGTGGAACCGCCCGTCGCCCCTGCCGGGCCTCTCCCACCCCCGGCCGAGGCGCACGGTCAGACGCAGACTCAGGACGGTCTCCGAGAGCGCGTCGGCCGCCGGTGCGAGGGTGATCTGCCGCAGATCGGCGGCCGTGAAGTGAAGGCGGATCATGCTGACCGATTATCGGCCCGGCGGACCCTTTCACCCAGGGATGAAAGGCAATGCGTTCCACGCGACGACCCAGCAGGCTCCGGGTGTCCACCTCACCGAGCCCCCGTCGGAGGCTTCCACCATGCGCCGCGTACCCGCCCGCACCGCCTGCCTCGCCGCAGCCGTCCTCCTCACCTCCCTCGCCGGCGCACCCGGCCCCGCCACCGCGCGGGACCTGCCCGACACCTATGTGGTCTCCCGGGCACCGGGCGTGCTGCCGGAGGGGATCGCCATCACCAGGGACGGCACCATGTACGTCTCCTCCGACGGCACCGGAGCCCTGTACCGGGGCCGCGTCGGCCGCCCCGACCTCACGCCCTTCCCCGCCGGCGGCCTGGAGGACCGCCCCAGCTCCCTGGGCGTCCACACCGACCGGCGCGGCCGGATCCTCTCGGTGGGCGGCGCCGCCCTGACCGTCCACGACCGCCGGGGCAGGCTCCTCGCCACCCGAACCGCCGCCGACGGACCGCTCGGCGCGCCCCACCTCAACGACCTGGCGGTGACGGACGACGCCGTGTACGTGACCGACTGGGCCAACCCCGTCGTCCACCGCGCCGCGATCAGGACCGACGGCACCCTGGGACCGCTCGAACCCTGGCTCGACGTCCGCAGCGCCTTCCCGCAGTTCCCCGCGCGGTACTGGCTGTTGAACGGCATCGTCGCCGACGCGGCCGGCACCACCCTCCTCGTCGCGTCCAACGGCACCGAGGCCGTCTGGCGGATCGACACGACCGACAAGGGGATCGCCCGGCTCGACCTGGGCGAGCAGTCCTTCGGCGCCGACGGCATGGTGCTGCACGGCCGCACCCTCTACGCGGTGCTCAACTACGGCGCCCCGCACGGCGTCTACATCGCCCGGCTGGACGAGGAGCTGCGGACGGGCACCGTCACCCATCGCCTCACGGACGGACCCTTCGCCCTCCCCACCACGCTCGCCCGGTACGGCTGCCGCCTGTACGTGGTCGACAGCCAGCTGAACGAGCCGCCGGGCCGGCCCCCGTACACCGTGAGCGCGGTCGCCGACCCGACGTGCGGGACCGCCTGACCGACGCCGGGTCCCCCTGACCCACGGGGGTGGCCAGGGGGCCCGGCGTCGGTTCACCGCAGGTCCGCCGGTGTGGCGGCGTCACCCGTCGGCGTGACACCGCCCGCCGTGTCGTCGAGGAAGCCGCCCGACTGGTGCTGCCACAGCTTCGCGTACGAGCCCCGCGCGTCGAGCAGCTCCTGGTGGCTGCCCTGTTCGACGATCCGTCCGCGCTCCAGGACGACGAGCCGGTCCATCGTGGCCACCGTGCTGAGCCGGTGCGCCACGACGAGCGCCGTCCGCCCCTCCATCAGCCGCCACAGGGCGTCCTGGACGAGGATCTCGCTCTCCGAGTCGAGGGCGCTGGTCGCCTCGTCGAGCAGCAGGATCGGCGCGTCACGCAGGATGGCCCTGGCGAGGGCCACCCGCTGGCGCTGGCCGCCGGAGAGCTTCACCCCCCGCTCGCCCACCATGGTGCCGAATCCCTCGGGCAGGTCGTCGGCGAACTCCGTGACGTGCGCCGCCTCGGCCGCGCGGCGGATCTCGGCGTCGGTGGCGTCCGGCCGGGCGAAGGCGATGTTGTCCCGCAGCGTGCGGTGGAACATCACCGGCTCCTGGGGCACGTAGGAGATCAGACCGCGCAGGTCCGCCTGGCGCAGCCTGCTGATGTCCTGCCCGCCGACCAGGATCCGGCCGCCGTCGATGTCCGTCATCCGGAGCAGCAGCCGGGTCAGGGTGGTCTTGCCCCCGCCGGACCGGCCGACGAGACCGATCCTCGTCCCGCTCGGCACGTCGAGGTCGAGGCCCTCGAAGAGCGGCTTCGCACCTCCGTGCGCGAAGTCGACCCGGTCGAAGCGCACGTCGGACGGCCGGCCGACGAGCGGCTCCGGGGTCTCGGGGTCGCACACGGTGGGCCGGTCGAGGAGGAGTTCCGTGAACTGGGCGGCCTCCGTCATCGAGCTCTCGAGCCGACGGTAGATCTGGTTGAACTCGAACATGATGCGCGTCGCGCTCGCGTAGTACGTGAAGGCCACGATGACCGCCTCCACCCCGTGCTCCGCCCCGCCGAGCCCCAGGGCGAGCACCAGACCCAGCACGTTGGTCAACACCGACATCGGCGCGACCAGCGTGTCGATCCGCAGGTTGCCGTAGTCCCAGGAGCGCAGCGTCAGCCGGCGCGACTCCGCCACGCGCGACCGGTGCTCGGCCGCCTCCCGGTCCTCGGCCGCGAACGCGCGGACCGTGTCCATGTTCATCAGACTGTCCGCGACGTGCCCCGACACCCGGGCGATCGCCTGCTCCCGCTCCGCGACGAGCACCTGGCGGCGACGGATCAGCGGGGCCGCGCACAGCCCCGTGACCGTGATCATCACCAGGAGCCCGGCCACGAGCAGCGGGTCGTACTGCCACAGCACCACCGACGCGAACAGCAACGGCAGGAAGCTGCCCATCACGGAGAACGTCAGCGTGTCGACGAACTCCTCGAAGCGCGAGGCGAAACTCAGGACCCGCTTCGTCAGCGAACCCGCGAAGTTGTCGTGGAAGAACGCCGCGTCCTTCGCGAACAGCTCGTCCATGCCGATCACGTACAGGTGCTCGATACCGCGTGCGTCGACGCGGTTGAGACAGTGCAGCCCGACGCGCCACAAGGTCTCGGCGAGCAGCAGCACGCCCGCGAACCCGATGACGTACGGCAGCATCGCCCCGAGATCGACGGTCTTCCCGCCGTCCCCCGCGATCCTCCCGACGAGCTTCGCCACGATCAGCGGCGCGATGTAGTTGATTCCGATGTTTCCGAGCGCCGGCAGCGCCATCGCCGGCAGCGTCAGCCGCCGCAGCCGGACCAGCTCCCGGCCGTAGTGGCGCAGCGCCAGGAGAACCGAACCCTTGCTCGGTAATCCTTCGTGCGATTCAGGTGATCCCATACCCAACCCTGTGTTGTCTTACCGAAAGGTGAGCAAACGGGATTCTCCCGTGCCGACACCCGCGCGGTCCAAGCGTTTTACGCCCGCCCCGCACCGCCCGGCTGACCGTCCGCCCCGCTCACCCCCCCCCGCCCCGCCGAAGACCGGGACGGGCAGAATCTCCGACCGGGACCGGAAGCAGCGGCGGAACGGGGAGTCACGAGATGCGTGTGGTGTTGTCGACGTACGGGTCGCGCGGGAGCGTCGAACCGATGGCGGCCCTCGCCGTCCGCCTGCGGGAACTCGGCGCGGAGGTACGGGTGTGCGCGCCGCCGGACGAGGAGTTTGCGGAGCGCCTCGCCGAACTCGCCGTGCCCATGGTGCCGACGGGAGCCCCGGTCCGCCCCCTCGTGACGACGGTGACGCCGGGCTCGGCGGCCGGCCTGGCGGAGCGTGCCGCCGAACTGATGGACGCGCAGTTCGGGACGGTCGCCGCGACGGCCGAGGAGTGCGACGTCCTGGTGGCCACCGGGCCGTTGCCCGTCGTCACCGGCGCGCGGTCGGTGGCCGAGAAGCTGGGCATCCGCTACGTCCACGCCGGCCACCAGCCCGTCAGCCTGCCGTCGCCGCACCGGCGGCCGCCAGGGCGGCGAGGGCAGCCGCTGCCCGGGGAGGTCACCGACAACAAGGCCCTCTGGGACCTGGACGCGCGGATCGCGAACGGCATGTTCGGCGACATGCTCGGCACCCGACGGGCGGCGCTCGGCCTGCCCCCGGTCGACGGCGTCCGCGACTACGCCTTCACCGACCACCCGTGGCTCGCCACGGACCCGGTCCTGTCCCCGTGGCGGCCCACCGGCCTCGGCGTGGTGCAGACCGGCGCGTGGCACGTCACCGACGAACGCCCCCTCCCGGCCGACCTGGTGGACTTCCTCGACGCCGGTGCGCCGCCCGTCTTCCTCGGCTTCGGCAGCATGCCGATGGGCGCCCTGGAACACGTCGCCCACCCCGCCGTCGAGGCGGTCCGCACCGAGGGACACCGCGTGGTCGTCTCCCGGGGCTGGGCCGACCTGGCGCCGGCCGACGTCCGGGACGACTGCTTCGTCGTCGGCGAGGTCAACCACCAGGCCCTCTTCCGCCGCTCCGCCGCCGTCGTCCACCACGGCAGCGCGGCCACCACGACGACCGCCACCCGGGCCGGCGTCCCCCAACTGGTCCTTCCCCGGGGGGCGGACCAGCCGTACTGGGCCGAGCGCGTCACCCACCTGGGCGTCGGAACCGCCCATCACGGTCCGGCGCCGACCGTCGCGTCCCTCGCGGCCGCCCTGCGGACGGCCCTCGCCCCGGAGACCCGCGCCCGTGCGGCCGCCGTGTCGCGCACGATCCGCACCGACGGCACCACGGTCGCCGCGAAGCTGCTGTTCGACGCCGCCGGCTGACGGACGCCGGCCGCTCCTCAGGTGAGCACGTCCTTCAGGACGCGCGCCGTCGCCCGGGGGAAGGCGGTGTTCCCGTTGTGGCCGCCGGGGAACTCGACCGGTCGCGTGCCCAGCCGGTCCGCCAGGGCCAGGGCGCAGCGGTAGGTGTGCACCCGGGGCGGGGTCGTCCGGCCGGTGGCGGGAATGATCCGCGTACCCGCCCGGGCGGCGGCGCGCAGCGACTCCTCCGGGCGGAGGGCGTCCGAGGTGACGGCGCCGAACTCGGCTCCGATGAAGTGGGCGAAGTTGGCCTGTCGCCGAGGCGTCAAGGGCTGGGGGGTGAGGCCCTCCTCGGTCTCCTCGTGCGCCGGGTCGATGCCGAGGTGCCGGGCGATCGCGGGGAACGCGGCCGGCAGGCCTCCCGTCGCGTAGGCGTCCCGGATGGCCGCGAGCTCGGCGACGTGGCGGTCGCGGTCGGCGTCCGGCAGCAGGCGCGGCATGACGGGCTCGTGGGCGAGGAGCGTGCGGAGCACACCCGGGTGACGGGCCACGACCTGGAGGCCGATCGCGGCGCCCATGCTGAAGCCGGCCATCAGGGCGGGTTCGTCGGTGACCTCGGCGAGCAGCCGGGCGACGTCGTCGGCGTGGTCGGCCATGGTGACGGGAGCGGCGGGGGAGTCGAGCGTGCTGCGTGAGAGACCGCGCCGGTCGTACGTGACGACGGTGTGGCGGTCCGTCAGGTGCGGTACGAGGTCGACCGTGCGGTCCGCGTCGCCTTCACCGCTCTGGGAGAGGAGGAGGACCGGGCCGCCGCCCTCGACGCGGTAGTGGAGCGTGGCGCCCGGGACGGTGAGCGTGCGGACGGTGGCGACGGTCGTGGTCATGGTGGTCCCCCTTGTCGGCTGTCGTCGGCGTCTCCGACCGACACCACGACAATAACCCATCGTTTTAGATGCATCAATCTTGATGCATCTATCGAGATGTACCCTGAGGGGATGAACGGAGTCGAACTGTTCCTCCTGGGACGCACCCTCATGAAGATCGGCGAACAGGCCATGCCCCAGGCCGAGTCCGGTTCACCCGGATCGGTCCGCTCGGTCCTCGTGGTCCTCGGCGACCTCGTCTCCCACCCCGGCACGACGGTCGGTGAGGTCGCCGCCCGCACCGGGCTGCCGCAGAGCCAGGTCTCCACGGCCGTCGCCCGGCTCCAGGAGGCCGGCTCGGTCGACACCCGTCCCGACCCCTCCGACCGCCGGCGCCGCCTCATCCACCCCGCCGCGAACCCCTCCGCCCGCGTGACCGAGGTCCGTGCCGCCACCGTCGACGACGCGCTCACCGCGGCCCTCGTCGGCCCCGACGGCGCCGCCCCGCACGCCGACGCCCTTCGCGAGGTCGTCGACGCCCTCGACGTCCTCTCCCGCCACCTCACCCCCGCGGTCGCCACCCGCGCCCGCGCCCGCAGGACCGGCACCGGGACCCGCTGACCGCGTGAAGGGAAAAATCTTCCATAAGAAGATCGGATTGATGGGTGTAGGGACGCGTGAGGAGGGGCAAGACGCGTGTGGGTGCCCGTGGAAGGGCGCTCCAGGGGCCGGTACGGTCCCCTGCTGAATTGACCAGAGGAACGAGCATGGCCAGCGGCACTGTGAAGTGGTTCAACTCCGAGAAGGGGTTCGGTTTCATCGCCCAGGACGGCGGCGGCCCGGACGTCTTCGCCCACTACTCCAACATCTCGGGCAACGGCTACCGCGAGCTGACGGAGGGTGAGGCGGTCACCTTCGACATCACGCAGGGCCAGAAGGGCCCGCAGGCGGAGAACATCGTCCGCGGCTGAGTTCCCGGTCACCCCGCTCTTCCGACGGCGCCCGCACCCCGTGCGGGCGCCGTCGGCATGCCGCGACGCGGCCCTCAGGGGGCGTACGGCCGTCCCGCCTCCCGCGGGGGCCGCAGACGGAGCACGACCAGCGCCGTGTCGTCGGTGCTGCCGGCCGGCGGCAGGAGGCTCTCGAGGAGGAGGTCGGCCAGCGCGTCGGGCGCGGCCGTGTGGTGCTCCGCCAGGGTCCGGGTGAGTCTCGCCAGACCGGTGTCGATGTCCTCGCGGCGGCGCTCGACGAGCCCGTCGGTGTAGAGGACGAGCACGGAGTCTTCGGCGAACTCGGTGTGTCCCTGCGGACGGGGCGCGTGGTCGAGGTGCGCGCCGAGCGGCGGGTCGGTGGCCCCGTCGAGGAGCACCACCGTGCCGTCGGGACGGCACAGCGCCGGCGGGGGATGCCCCGCGCTGCTGTACGCGAGGGTGCGGCTGCCCCAGTCGATGAAGACGGAGGCCGCGGTGGTCGACTCCGCGCCGTAGATGTCACGGGCGTACAGATCGAGCACGTCGAGCGCCTGCGCCGGCCCCACGGCGACGCGCGAGGCGGCCGACAGCGCGCTGCGGAGCTGCCCCATGACCCCGGCGGCGCGCAGCCCGTGGCCCACGACGTCCCCGACCGCGACGGCCGTGCGACCGGGCAGGTCGACCAGGTCGTACCAGTCGCCGCAGACGTTCAGCGCCCCGGTCGCCGGGCGGTAGCGCACGGCGGCCTGATGGCGGTCGAGCAGCCGCGGGGTGGGCAGCATCGCCTCCTGGAGGTGGAGGGCCACCTCGCGTTCGCGGGCGTGGGCCCGCCGCAGCCGCTCGTTGACCTCCTGCAGTTCCCTGGCCCGGCTGTACAGCTCGGACTCCATCATCTGGGCGCGGTCCCCGCCGCCGCGGGCGCGGATCAGCTCCGTGACCTCCTCCACCCGGTGCAGCAGCAGGACCACGGACCCGTCGGGCCCCAGAACCGGCGTGTTGACGGGACTCCAGTACCGCTCCCGCCACACGCCGGGCCGGTCGAGATCCTCGACGTCGTAGCGCTGCAGGGCCATGCTGTCGCGCTCCCCGGTGGCCGCGACACGCTCCAGCGAGGCACGCAGGTTGCGCATGCCGGTCGCCGACGAATCCTGGGGGTTGTCGGGAAAGACGTCGAACAGGTGGCGGCCGACGAGCTGCTCCCGCGTCCGCCCGGAGACCGACTCGAACGCCTGGTTCACATCCGCGTACACGAGCTCGGTCGTCAGCAGCGCCACCGCTCCCGGCAGCGCCTGGAAGACCGCCTGATAGTCGATCCCGGGTCCGCTCACCGTCCACCTGTCCCCGTGCCGCCGCTCCCGCCCCCACGTTATGCGTGAGCGCCCGCCGCGGCCCGCGTCATTGCGCCGTTCGGCCCCCTCGTCAGGGGCGTCCCCGTCCGTCACGCGCCTCTCCCGGAACGCGTCGGCCCGGCGTCCGTGCGTCCGTCTCCCGGCGCGCCGCAGCGGTCGCACGGCCCCTGTCGGTCGCGCGTTCGCCCGTTCGTCGGGGCGGGTGGTTCCTCGGGTGTCCGCGCCACCCACGAAGGGGGGAGCGCGTTGGGGTTGCCGTGACGCCCGTGCAGTGACGGTTCTGCAATCGGGACCTGCGGCTTTCTGCACCGATCCGCGCCCGTGCGGTCGGTGGCGTCCGGTGACCCGTACGACGACCTGGATGGTGGGCAGTGCCGGAGATGTGGACTGGCCGCGAGGAACACGACCCCTGGTTCGTCGACCGCCTGCGCGGCGGGCTCGACCTCGTCGGACGCGACGGCGAACTCTCGGCACTCCGTGCCGCCCTCACCGCGCACCGACTCGTCACCGTGACGGGAGCGGTCGGCACGGGCAAGAGCAGCCTGGCCCGGACGGCCCTCGCACCGACGCCGAACGGCCCCCGTCGGGCGACCGTCCGGGTGCGCTGGCACGACGGGGTTCCCGTGGGACGCCGCGCCCTCACCGCAAGGGTCGCCCGAGCCCTCGGCTCCTCCGCCCCGCCCCCGGACGCGACCGGCACGGACGTCACGGCGGTGATCCGCTCCTTCCCGCCCGGCGACCTCCTGCTCTTCCTCGACGACATCGACCCCGTACACACCGAATGCGTCGGCCTCGTCCAGACCCTGCTGATGACCCTGCCGAGGCTCCGCGCCCTGGTGACCGCCCGCAGGCCCCTCGGGCTCGGCGACGAGAAGGTCGTACACCTGGGGCCGCTGCCGGTCGACGCCGCCCCACCCCGCAGCACCGGGTGCGACCGCGCGGCCGAGCCGGCGCCCGCCCTCTCTCCCGCCGCGGAACTCCTCCTGTCCCGCGCACGGGAGCGGGACCGGGGCCGGGGCCGGGGCCGGGACGAGGAAGCCCCCGATCCGGCCCTGGTGGCCCACGTGTGCCGACTGCTCGAAGGAGTCCCGCTCGCCCTCGAACTGGCCGCGGCCCGACTCGGGGAAGGGACGATCGCCGAACTCGCCGCCTCCGTCGAGTCCGACCAGTGCCGCCTCACCGACCCCTCCCCGCTCCTACGGCGCCACCGCTCCCTGCGCACCGCCGTCGGCGCCGTACACGCGCTGTGCGAACCCGCGTCGCGCACGGTCTGGCGCCGCGTCAGTGTGTTCGCCGGGCCGTTCACCGAGGCCGCGGCGGTCTTCGTCTGCGCGGGCTCGGGCCTCGCACCGCACGACGTACCCCCCGCCCTGACGACGCTGACCGCCACGGGCGTGCTCCAGGTGCTCGGCGACCCGGGCGCCGTCCGCCGGCCCCGCTACCGCATGGCCCGCTCCGCCCGTGACTTCGGTACGGAACGACTCACCGCGGCGGGCGAACTGGCCGTCACACGCGACCGCCACGGCGTCCACTTCCGCGGCGTCGCCGCCATCGCCGAGACCCTCTGGAACACGGGTCTGCAGCGCCAGGCCCTCCAGGCCGTCCAGGACGACCACGACGACCTGACGGCCCTGATCCGCCGCGGCACATGCCCGACAGGCATGGACCTCTCAGACATGGAACCCGCCCGCGCCGACCACTCCGGAATGGAACCCGCCCGCGCCGACCACTCCGGAGTGGAACCCGCCCGCGCCGTCCCCATCGACGCCAACCCGGCCTGTGCCGACCTCTCGGCCGTGGACCCGACCCTTGCCGACCTCTCCGCCGCGGACCCGGCCCCCGCCGACCTCACCGGCCACGCCGAGACGGCCCTGGAGACCGCGCTCCACCTCTGGTTCTGGTGGGCGGTCCACGATCACGCCGCGGAAGGCGGTGCCCACCTGCGCGCGCTGTTGCCCCGGCTCCCGGCCGACAGCGCGCTCGTGGCGCACGGCCGGTGGCTCGCGGCCTGGCTGTGCGCGGTCCCGGACCCGCACCTGGCGCACCACCTGCTCGACCTCGCCTGGCCGGTCGCCGTCCTCAACGGCGACGACGCCCTCATCGGCCGCATCGCCCACGTCCACGGCGCGCTGGCCTGGGAGCGGAGGGACCCCGAGTCCGCGGCGGCGTACTACCGCGAGGCCGTCGGCACCGTGCCCGCCGGGTCTCCCGGAGGCCCGCCACCGATGGTCAGCCTCGCCGCCCTGGCCGTCGCCCAGGCGCACCTCGACCCCGTGGCCGCCGCCCGCACGGCCCGCCGTGCCCTCGCGCAGGAGACCGGCCGCAACGACGCCTGGGCCACCGCCCTCGCACACTACGCCCACGCCCTCGCCGACGACCGAGCCGGCCACGCCGGCCGTGCCCGCCATCGGGCTCTCCGGGCCCTCACCGACCTCGAATCACGGGTCGACGCCCCCCATGCCCGTGCCGCCCTGCGCCACCTGCTGGCCTCCCTGGGCCCGGTCACGTCACCCTGCCGCACCCCCGTGCCCCAGCACCGCCCGCCGCCGCGCCCCCACGCGGGCCTCCCGGCGCAAGCCGCGGTCAGGAGAACGGTCCCGACAGCGCTCGATCAGGTCGAGTAGCGCTCGGGACCGTTCAGGAAGGATTGAGGAGCCGGAAGACGATCACCGCGCGGGCGGGGTCCAACCGGAACTCGGCGGCCTCCGCCGACGCGCCCGACACCGCCGCCTCGAACGTCTCACTGGTCTGCCACCGCGTGCCCGCGACGGTGCCCGGAGGAGGTGTCGGCGGCGGTTCGGCCGCCTCGGTCCACGCGTACTGCTTCGTGAGCCGCCGCAGGTCGGCTTCCGCCAGTCGGGCGAAGCCCCGCAGCTCGCGGTCGGTGGGCCCGGGGACGCGGGGGTCGGCGACGCCCAGCGGCCCGTACGTCCACTCGACGCTCTCCACGTCACCGAGCTGCGGCAGCGACGAGGCGATGGGCCCCTCGTCGTGCCGCACCTCGGGGGCGGCCTTCTCCGGCTGCCTCTCCTGCGCGCACCCCGCAGCCGTCGTCACCGACAACGCCACCAGCACCGCGGTGCACATCCTCCCGGCACGCATGGCCGTTCCCCCCTGCTCGTGCCGTCCCACGGCCGACCGGCGCGGTGCCGTTCCGTACACGTACACGCCCTACTGGACGGTGACGGTTCCGACCAGGACGCGGTGGTCCGAGCAGGCCGGCAGACCCGCGCAGGCCGTGGACATGGCCAGGGAGTCCGCGCGGTACGGGCCGGCCAGGGTGCTCTCACGCACGAAGACGGGGTCGATCTTGGCGTTGATCCCGCACCTGTTGTCCGAGGCCGCCCCGGTGGTCGACTCCCCGTGCCCCGGGCAGTTGAAGGCGTCCGCGTCGTCGAGTTCGCGGTAGGTGCCGGTGTTGCCGTCGTTGTCGTCCGTGTTCGCGCTCGGCGCGTAGGAGGGGTTGAGCTTCGCGTGGTGCGGCCGCACGTTGAAGTCGCCCGCGATGATCGGTGTGGCGTACGTCGTCAGCCGCGAGGGCCGGCCTCCCCGCCCGTCATGGCACGTGCCGTCGACGACGGTGACGGCCTCGGCCGCCCGAGGGGCACCTTCCTCCCCGGATCCCCTTACACACAGGGGGTTTCCCCCTTAGCCTCACTCTGCGCGCAAGTTACCTGCCAGTTAACCGCTTTGTGATGGGCGCACCGGGCCCGGAGGTCGACATGAGTTCAGCGCAACACCTGCTGGAAAGCCGGCCGCATTCAGTGGCGCACCTCTTCCTCGCGAGGGTCGGGGCCACACCCGACCGGGAGGCGTACCGCTACCCCGTGGTCACCGACGCCGCCGCCGACGGAGCCGAGCGGTGGCACTCGCTGACGTGGTCCCAGACCGCGGACCGGGTGAAGGCGATCGCGGCCGGACTGCTCAGCATCGGACTGCGCCCCGAGGAGCGGGTGGCCATCTCGTCCTCGACGAGGATCGAGTGGATCCTCGCCGACATGGGCGTGATGTGCGCGGGAGCCGCCGCCACCGCCGTCTATCCGAGCACCGACGCCGACGAGACGGCGTACATCCTGGCCGACTCCGCCAGCCGCGCCGTTTTCGTCGAGGACGCCGGGCAACTGGCCAAGGTGGCCGCGCACAAGGACCGGCTCCCCGGGCTCGGCCACGCCGTCCTCTTCGACGCGGAGACGGAACCGCCCCGGATCGAGGGCCTGGAGGTACTGACCCTCGCCGACCTCGAAGAGCGCGGCGAGGCGCACCTCCGGGAGCACCCGGACGCGATCGAGAAGACGGTCGACTCCCTCGGCCCGGAACAGCTCGCCACCCTGATCTACACCTCCGGGACCACCGGCCGCCCGAAGGGCGTGCGCCTCGTGCACGACTGCTGGTCGTACCAGGGAGTGGCGCAGGAGGCCACCGGCCTCGTCGCGCCCGACGACGTGCAGTTCCTGTGGCTGCCGCTGTCCCACGTCTTCGGCAAGGCCCTGATATCAGGTCAGGTGAAGTCCGGACACGTGATGGCCGTGGACGGGCGCATCGACCGCATCGTCGGCAACCTGCCCCTCGTACGGCCCACCATCATGGCGTCCGCGCCGAGGGTCTTCGAGAAGGTCTACAACGGCATCGCCGCCAGGGCCCGCGCCGAGGGCGGCGTCAAGTACAAGATCTTCCTGTGGGCCGCCCGGGTCGCCCGCGACCACGCCAGGACCGGCCAGGAGCAGATGGTGGCGACCGGACACTGCAGGCTGCCCCTGTGGCTCTCCGTCCAGCACGCCCTCGCCGACAAGCTGGTCTACGGCAAGATCCGCGCGGCCTTCGGGGGACGGCTGCGCGGCAGCGCCTCCGGCAGCGCCGCCCTCGCCCCCGACATCGGCTACTTCTTCGCGGGCGCGGGCGTCCCCGTCCTGGAGGGCTACGGCCTGACGGAGACCAGCGCCGCCTGCACCGTCAACCCGGCCGACGACTACCGGGTCGGCACCGTCGGCAGGGCCCTGCCCGGCACCGAGGTCCGCATCGCCGAGGACGGGGAGATCCTCCTGCGCGGCCCCGGCATCATGCGCGGCTACCACAACCTCCCGGACAAGACGGCGGAGGTCCTGGAGAGCGACGGCTGGTTCCGCACCGGCGACATCGGCGACATCGACAAGGACGGCTTCGTCCGCATCACCGACCGCAAGAAGGACCTCTTCAAGACGTCGGGCGGCAAGTACGTGGCCCCCACGGAGATCGAGGGCCGCTTCAAGGCCGTCTGCCCGTACGTCAGCAACATCCTGGTCATCGGCAACGGCCGCAACTTCTGCACCGCCCTGATCGCGCTCGACGAGACCGCGATCATGCCCTGGGCGGCGTCCCACGGGCAGCAGGGCCGCACCTACACCGACGTCGTCTCCTCCCCTGAGGTGCACGCGCTCATCGACGACTTCGTCCAGCGCGTCAACGGCGACCTCCAGCGCTGGCAGACGATCAAGAAGTTCGCCCTCCTGCCGCGCGACCTCGACGTCGAGCACGGCGAACTCACCCCCAGCCTCAAGGTCAAGCGCCCCTTCGTGGAAGGCGAGTACGCCGACCTCGTCGAGGCCATGTACGAAGGCACCCGGGAGGCCTGACGCGGTCGGCCGCCCGGCCGGGACGACGGCCGGGCCGTCCGGGCCGGGACGGCCGGTCAGACCGTCCGGGCCAGGGCGACGGCCGGGCCGTCCGGTCGGGGCACACGGGGGCGACCAGGCCCGACTCGTGGGCGTGGATGACGAGTTGGTCCCGGCCGCGGGCTCGGAGCCCGGTCATCGCACGATTGACGTGGGTCTTCGCGGTCAGCGGGCCGCTGACCATGCGATCGGCGATCTCGTCGTTCGACAGGCCCTGGGCCACCAGGACGACGGCCTCGCGTTCGCGGCCCGTCGACCAGCAGGACACGGATCACGACGCCCGGTCCACGGGAAGTTCGGCCTCGTCCGCCCGCTGCTCGGCCTGCCGCAGCGCCTCTCCCACGGCCCCCGCCGCGACGAGCCAGGCGATCTCGAGGGCCCCCGGGCCCGCGTGAACGCCTCGCCCGTGTCGTGGGCGATGACTCCGTCGCCGTACCGGACCCACATCCGGGACGCTCCTGCACGCACGCGCGCACACCAACCGGCCACCGCCGTCCGCGAGTCCTCCTCGCAGACGACCGCCGACTACCGCACGCGCGGTAGATCCCCGCGGCCTGCGGCGTCCGCGGTACCGGTATCACGACGACCGCGGCAGCGCGAAGTGCCTGCGCCCGCCGGACGACGGGGAGCGGGCCCGGCCGGGATGCTCGGACCACCACCCGACGCACGAAGGAGCCACCGCTCATGTCCGCTCGACCGTCCGCCCGTCACCTCCTCGTCACCGTCACCGCCGCATGCGTCGCCGCGACGCTCGCGAGCATCGCGTTCGCCGCACCCGCGGCCGCGCACGTCGTCTCGGCGCAGCCGCTCGCAGCCGGCGCCTACGACTTCGGCCCCGGGCGCGCGGGGTCCTCCGCGGCCGCCCTGCTCGCACTGGCCGGCGTGGTCGTCGGGTGGCTGGCGGTGGCCCGCCCCACCGGCCGCTTCGGCGTCGCGAACGGACCTCTCGGCGCCAGGATCGCGGTGGTCGCCGGAGTGGTCGGCACGGCGGTCGGGGTGCTGGTCGCGGCCACGGCCGACGGAGGCCTCGGCACCGGCAACGGACTGGGCGGGGCCTTCGTGGCCATCCTGGTGGGAGTGGCGAGCACGGCCCTGGGGTGGCGGGCGACGCGCCGCGTCCGGCGCGCGGGCTGAGCGCCGGCGGAGGACGCCGGTCGAGGCGTGTATCGCGGGCGTATCGAAAACCGCATACACCCTCGCAACGGCCCCGCGTCTTCCATGGACCCATGAACCCCGACGCGTACTCCTCGGCACCGCCCGGCCGAGTGGGCAGGATCGTGCTCATCGGCCTGGCGGTCCTCGCCCTGGCGGGCGGTCTGTTCGTCGTGCGCAGACCTCTCACGATGTCCGCGCCGATGTGCCTGGCCGGGCGGTGGCACGGCTGCTACGACACGTTCAACGGCGTGGTGCTCATGACGCTGGTCACCGTGCCCGTGGCCCTGCTCGTGGCCTGGGGCCTGGCGCGCCGTCGGCGTTCCGCCGGCGCCGCGTCGCCGTGGGGGACGTCCCTGGCGGAGGTCGGCATGGTCCACGGCACGCTGCCGTTCCTGTGGCTGACCCTGATGCCGGGCGGCGGAGCGGGCACCGTACCCCCGCGGGTGAGTGCGGTCCCGCTGCGGGACCTCGTCACGATGGGGCCGCTGGGGATCGCGGGCAACCTGCTGGTCTTCGCGGCCCTGGGGTTCTTCGCCCCGATGCGGTTCGCGGCGCTGGCCTCCGTGCCACGGGTCCTGGCACTCGGGGCGGCCTGCTCGGTGCTCGTGGAGACGGCACAGTACGTCCTGCGCCTCGACCGCGTGTCCTCCGTGGACGACGTGCTGGTCAACGCCACCGGCGCCGCACTGGCCGCGCTGGCCTCGCGCCGCTGGTGGCACACCCGGGCGGCGCCACGGAACTTGCAGGGAAGCACCCGGGCAGCGCCATCGAGCTCATAGGGGAGCAACCCCGGCGGCGCCACGGAGCCGGTAGGGGAGCGCCCCGGCGGCGCCGCCATGGGGCCAGTGGGGGAGCCCCGGGGCAGGGAGACACGGCTCGGGAGACGCACCTCCGCATACGGTGGCGATATGCGCCCCTGCCTAGGCTTCGGGCATGCGTGTACTGATCGTGGAGGACGAGCCCTACCTGGCCGAAGCCGTCCGTGACGGCCTGCGGCTGGAGGCGATCGCCGCCGACATCGCGGGCGACGGCGACACCGCCCTGGAGCTTCTGAGCGTCAACTCCTACGACCTCGCGGTCCTCGACCGGGACATCCCCGGCCCCTCCGGCGACGAGGTCGCCCGGCGCATCGTCGCCTCCGGCAGCGGCATCCCGATCCTCATGCTCACCGCAGCCGACCGGATCGACGACAAGGCGTCCGGGTTCGAGCTCGGCGCCGACGACTACCTCACCAAACCCTTCGACCTGCGGGAACTCGTCCTGCGGCTGAGGGCGCTCGACCGCAGACGGGCGTACGCGCGACCGCCGGTCCGCGAGATCGCGGGCCTGAGGCTCGACCCCTTCCGGCGGGAGGTCTTCCGCGACGGACGCTACGTCGCGCTCACCCGCAAGCAGTTCGCCGTGCTCGACGTCCTCGTCGCCGCCGAGGGCGGAGTCGTCAGCGCCGAAGAGCTCCTCGAACGCGCCTGGGACGAGAACGCCGACCCCCTCACCAACGCCGTACGCATCACCGTCTCCGCCCTGCGCAAACGGCTCGGCGAACCCTGGATCATCGCCACGGTCCCCGGCGTCGGCTACCGCATCGACGCCCGCACGAACCCGTCCGCGGACACGGTGGCCGAGCCCCGCAGGGGAGCCGCCGCTCCCAAGGCCACGGCCCCCGCCGGCGACGCCCCCGCCGCCCTCGACGCCATGGAACCCGGAGGCGACGCCACCGCCGACCCCGACGCCACGGCCCCCGGCAGCGACGCGACCACCGATCCCGGCGGCGGCCCCCGTGCCTAGGCGCCCGGGGCTCAGCGCCCGACTGAAACTCACCCTCAGCTACGCCGGCTTCCTCGCCCTCGCCGGCACGCTCCTGCTGGTCGTGGTGTGGGCCTACCTGCTGCGTTACGTCCCCGACAACTCCCAGGGCCTGCTGGGGGTCTCGCCCAACCGCTACCTCCTCGTGCGCACCTTCGCCCCCGCCGCCGCGGTCGCGATGGCGTTCCTGCTCCTGTTCGGCCTCGTCGGCGGATGGATCCTCGCGGGGCGGATGCTCGCACCGCTCACGCGCATCACGGAGGCGGCGCGGAGCGCCGGGAACGGCTCGCTCTCCCACCGGATCCGCATGGAAGGCCGCCAGGACGAGTTCCGCGAACTCGCCGACGCGTTCGACACGATGCTGGAGCGGCTCGAGTCGCACGTCGCCGAGCAGCGCAGGTTCGCCGCGAACGCCTCCCACGAACTGCGCACCCCGCTGGCGATCTCGCGGACGCTTCTGGACGTCGCCGGCAAGGACCCCACACGCGACCGCGACGAGCTGATCACGCGCCTGCGGGCCGTCAACACGCGCGCGATCGACCTCACCGAGGCCCTTCTGCTGCTCAGCCGCAGCGACCGGGGCACCTTCACCCGCGAGCGAGTCGACCTGTCCCTCGTCGCCGAAGAGGCCGCCGAGACCCTGCTCCCCCTCGCGGAACAGCGCGGGATCGCACTGGACGTCACGGGCGGACCGACACGGACCACCGGATCCCCGGAACTCCTGCTGCGGATGGCGACCAACCTCGTCCAGAACGCCCTCGTCCACAACCTCCCCACCGGCGGCGCCGTCACGGTCCACACCGGCGAGGAGGGTGCCACGAGTGTGCTCCGGGTCGAGAACACCGGCCGGCGGCTCCCTCCGGAACTGGTGCCGACCCTCACCGAACCCTTCCAGCGAGGGGCGGAGCGCGCACGCACCGAGGAACACCCCGGCGTCGGTCTCGGCCTCGCCATCGTGCACAGCGTCGTCCGCGCCCACGACGGGACCCTCGACCTCGCCCCCCGCCCCGCCGGCGGCCTCCTCGTCACCGTCCGGCTTCCCGGTGCGGCCGCCGGATGACGGCCCGGCGGACCTCCTTCGCCGCAGTGCCGCCGCGTCAATCAAAGTTGACACCGCGGTGTTGTCAACGTAGGTTGACATCCATGACCGATGCGACCGATCTCGCCGCGCGAGCGGGCGACCGCGACCCCCGGGTCGGGCTGCGTGCCGTCTCCGCGCTGCGGCGACTGCTCGAACAGCTGGAAGCCGTCCAGGTGCGCAGCGCGCGCAACCAGGGCTGGTCGTGGCAGGAAATCGCGGCCGAACTGGGAGTCAGCCGACAGGCCGTTCACAAGAAGTACGGGAGGCAGTGATGTTCGAACGGTTCACCCAAGCCGCACGCGCCGTCGTGAAGGGCGCGGTCGGGCACGCGGAGCGGGGCGGCACGAAGGTCGTCGCCAAGGAACACCTGCTCCTGGCCCTCCTCGACCGGCAGGACACCCCTGCGGCGGCCGCACTGAACACGCTCTGCCCACCGGACCGACGCCCCTCCCTCGTCGCCGCGCTCGCCGCCGCCCGGCGCCGGGCCGGTCTCTCCCGTGCCGACACCCAGGCCCTCGCGGACCTCGGCATCGACGTCGGCGCGATCGTCGAACGGGTGGAGGAGACCCACGGGGCGGGCGCGCTCGCGGGCGACCGCAAGGACCCCGGCCGGCGGTCGGGCCGCCCGACCTTCTCGCGCGAGGCCAAGACCGTCCTGGAGAATTCCCTCCGCGCCGCGCTGGCCCGCAAGGACCGCGAGATAGGCGACGAACACATCCTCCTCGCGCTCACCATGACCGGAGGCGTCGTCGCCGAGGCCCTGGCCGACCACGGAGTGACGTACACCGCCGTCGACGCCCTCGTCACCGCCGCCAAGCTCCCCTGACCCGAGGGGGGACCTCGGCGCGTGACGTGTCATTCCCGGCGGCCGAACCGGCGGGCGGCCCACAGCAGGGCGAGGGCACCTCCGGCCAGGAGGAGCGCGGCTTCGAGGAGCAGCGGAGGCTGGTACCCGGCCCAGTCGAGGCCGGCGGTGGCCGCGTGGTCCGGCACGCGCAGGGAGATGCAGCGGCGGAGGAGGTCCACGGCGTAGGCGAGCGGATTGACGACGGCGAGGACGTGGACCCACTGGGGCAGGACCGCGAGGGGGAAGAAGCCACCGGAGAGGAACAGGAGCGGCATCATCACCACGCCCAGGAGCGTGTGGAACGCCTCCGCCCTCCGCAGGCTCACCGCCAGGGCCAGAGCGAGGGCGGTGATGGTGAACGAGGCCAGGACCATGGAGCCGAGCAGCAGCACGAGGAGCACCGGGTCGTACGGCAGGCCCGCCACGCCCGCCAGCGCGAGGAGCACGGCGCCCTGCGCCGTGGCGACCAGCGTGCCGCCCGCGCAGTTGCCCAGCAGAAGGGTGGAGCGGCGGACCGGGGCCATCAGGAGTTCCCGCAGGTAGCCGCTCTGCCGGTCGGTGATCAGACGGACACCGACCATGATGGCCGGGGTCTGTACCGTCATCATCAGCATGCCGGGGAACAGGTACGCCTGGTAGCCGACGCCCAGTTGGGACCGCGGGATGAGGGAGGCCAGCCCACCCCCGAGGATGAGCAGGTAGAGCGCCGGGTGGAGCAGCATCAGCGCGGTGTGGGTGCGCTGGCCGGCCAGACGGAGCAGATCGCGGTGGACCAGGGCGTGGACCGCGCGCATCTCGTGCCGCAGCCTCGTGAACCGTCCGTCACCGGCGGCGAAGGCGGAGCCGACGGCTCCCGCGGCACGGGAAGGCTCCGAGGGGCCGGCAGCGCGGGGACCGTCCGGGGCCTTCCAGCCGAGGGCGGTCATCGGCCGCCACCGGACTCCGCACCGGCGCGCGCAGGCGACGGGTCGACGGGCACGTGACCGCCCGGTCGTGCGGCCTCCAGGCTGCGGCCGGTGTGATGGAAGAAGACGTCGTCGAGGGTGGGCGGCGTCGCCGAAGCGGAGTGCACCGCGATGCCGTGCGCCGTCAGTGCCTCGCACAGGCGCGGGATCCAGGAGCTGCCGTCGGGCACCCGGAGGGAGACGCCGGCGGCATCGGCGGTGGCGGCGGAACCGGGCGGTGCGAGGGCGTCCACGATCCCGTGCGCACGCGCGTCGTCACCGGTGCGCAGAACCACCCGGTCGTCACCGATGGCGGCCTTCAGGGCGACGGGCGTGCCCTGGGCCACCAGGCGGCCACGGTCGATGATGGCGATGCGGTCGCAGTTCTCCGCCTCCTCCAGGTAGTGGGTGGTGACGAAGAGGGTGCTGCCCTGCCGCTCGCGCAGCGTCCGCAGGTGCTGCCAGACCTGGGCGCGGGCGTGGGGGTCGAGACCGGTGGTCGGCTCGTCCAGGAACAGCACGTCGGGGGCGTGCAGCAGCTGGCGGGCGATCTCCAGGCGCCGGCGCATGCCACCCGACAGGGTGCGTACCGGGGAGCGGCGCCGATCGCTCAGACTTGCCGTCTCCAGTACCTCGGCGGTGCGCCGACGGACCTGGTGGCGGGGCATGCCGTAGAGGCGGGCGTGGATGTACAGGTTCTGCTCGGCGGTCAGGTCCCCGTCCACGGCGCTGTGCTGGAAGAGCATGCCGACCCGACGGCGTACCTGGTGGGGCTGGGTGAGCACGTCGGCTCCGGCGACCGTGGCGCGGCCGGCACTGGGGCGCGCCAGGGCGCACAGCAAGGCGATGGTGGTGGACTTCCCCGCGCCGTTGGGCCCGAGGAACGCGAAGGTCTCGCCTGCCGCCACGTCCAGGTCCAGGCCCCGTACGGCGTGGGTGGCGGTGCCCTCGGGGCCCGGGTAACTCTTGCCCAGAGCCCGTGCGGTGATCGCGAACGGGGGCCCGGGCGGGTCGGTGGTGCCCCGCGGGCCCGCGTGAGCGGCCGTCAGGAGGGCCGCTGGAGGGAGTCCGTCGTCATCGACGTGTGGCTGCATGGGCTGCTCCTCGCCTGCTCGTCCTCGTCTGCGGGGCTCGTCCACGGATGCGCCGCCCACGGCCGCCGGTGCGCCCGGGAGGTCACGAAGGGCGCCCCGGCGCACCGCGGACGGCGTGCCCGAGGTCGGGCGGTGTGTGAAGAGGGGGCGCGGCCGCGAGACGGCCGCGCTGTGATCGGGTCGGGTGTCCGGCCGGCGGTCGTCCCGGGCTTTGGCCGCCGGCCGGATGGTGCTGCCGGTGCTACGCGCAGCTGATTCCGATGCAGACCGTGTTGAGGAGCGTCAGCAGGCCGACGCACTCACAGGTGGCGGCGAACGGCGCTCCGTCGACGCCGACCGGGTCGGTCTCGGGAAGGGCGTGGAGGCGGGCCAGCAGGTCGATGTCGTGGTTCTCCATGGCTTTCTCCTTCTCTGGTGGGGGTGGCGACAGGACGTGCTGCCGCGCACACCGGCATCTGGCCGATCCAGTGCCGGGGGTCTGTGTGACGCGTCCGCGGGGCGAAGGCCGACCTCCAGGTGCGGACGCGTCCTTCCCTCGGGCGGGACGTCGTCCCGGTGCCCGTGGGGGAGGAACTCGCAGGTGGCCGTGCGGGCCGGCGAGGGCGCTGCCGACGCCGGCCGCGGGATCAGGCCGGTGGCCGGACCGTCCAGTGCCGGGGTGCGCCGGCGTGCCGCGTCCGCAGGAGGAAGGCGAGGATTCCGGCGGACCCGTCGCTCCATCCGGTCGAGACGTCCCCGTACTCGTTCGGGAACACCACATGGCCGCGGCGGTCGGTCTTCTCGCAGACGATGAGACGGGCCAGCTCCCCGGCCATGGAGCGGTACGCGGCGTCACCGGTGGCGTCGGCCATGTCGAGGAGGAAGTCACCGTTGCCCGCGAGGCCGTGGCACTGGGTGAGGGGAGCGCGGGAGGCGCGCTCGGCGACGGCACGCGTACTGCGACGGGCGAGGTCACCGAACCTGTCGTCCCCGGTGGCCTGCCACAGTTGGACGAGGAAGCCGCCGATGCCCGCTGAGCCGTGGCACCAGTACGGAGCCGTGGGCACGTCCCCGGCCTGCGCCGGCCACTGCGCCGCCTCGCCCGACAGGACGGCGCTCGCCACCAGACCCTCACCGACCCGCACGGCCAGCTCCCTGTGCGCCGGGCGCCGGGAGACCGCCGACGCCGCGAGCAGGAAGCTGCCGATGCCGGCCGTGCCGTGGGCGAAGCCCAGGTAGCGCTTGCCGCCCTCCGCCGAAGCGCCCTCTGAAGGACCCCCGTCCGGATCGACGGCTTCCGCGGGGACCGCCCACCCCACACCGTCCGGCCCCCGCCGTGCGGCGGCGGTCAGCCGATCCGCCGCCTCGACGGCGAACTCCGCCCAGCGCGCGTCACCGGTGCGCTCCCACAGGTGGAGCGCGGCGAGCCCGCTGCCGGCCGAACCGTGGGTGATGTCGTGATGGGGCGTCGCCTGTTGCGGCGCCCGCGCCAGAGCCAGCGCCCGGTCGGTCAGCGCCCGGTCGTCGACCGCACGCCCGGCGTCGTACAGCGCCCAGGCCGTCCCGAGCCCCCCGAAATGCAGGCCGGGGCGTGGGGAGCGCGTATCGACACGGCTCGCGACCCACCGGCCGGCCGTGGCGATCACCTCGGGCAGGCGCGCGTCGCCGGTGAGCTCGAAGTACCGCGTCAGGACGGCCAGGACTCCGGCCGCACCCTGCTGCACGGTGCACGGGTCGCTCTCCCCGGCCATCGTGGACACGGGCCACAACCGCCGGTCGTCGCCCGGAGTCATCGACCCGATCAGATGCTCCACAAGGCCGGTCACCACGGACCCGACATCGGGTTCGACGCCCTGAGCCGCCACCGCGCCGGACCCGGTTCCCGCGGGCATGACCGCCGTGGACCCCGCGGTCTCGGGCCCGACAGCCTCCGGCCTCACCGCCTTGAGCCCCGCGGTCCCGGGCCTGACCGCGGTGGGTCCTGCGTCCTCGGGCCCTGCGTCCTCGGTTCTTGCGTCCTCGGTTCCTGCCGCTCGCGGCACCACGACCGCGGCTCCCGTGGCCGGACGGGTCGCGCGCCGCAGAGCCTCACGAGCCCTGGTCGGATCCCATCGCTCGCCGGGTTCGTCCCTCATCAGCCCGAGCACCATCTCCACCACACCGTCCGGCAGATCGAGCGGCCCGGCGCAGGCCGCGAGCCAGGCGGCGAGCCGCTGCTCGGCAGCCGGACCAGCGGGTTCCTCCGGCAACAGGTGGGGAACCTTCCCGGCCAGGACGAAGCACGCGGTGGCGCCGAGGCTGTAGTAGTCGGCCGTCGGATGGACGGGCGCGTCGGCGAGGCGCTCGGGAGCGCTGAAACCGGGAGTCCCGACGCGGGTCGGCAGCGCGGCCTCGTCCGTGTGGACGGCGAGTTCCAGGTCGATGAGGCGCAGTTCACCGTCGGGCCGGACCATGACGTTGGCCGGAGTGAAGTCCCTGAGCACGCAGCCACGGGCGTGCGCCGCCTCGACCAGGTCCACCAGCCGCGCCACCTGGAGCAGCGCGTCGGCGCGGTACCGCGCTCCTCCCACGTCGCGGAAGTGCTCGGCCACCCAGGTGCGCAGCGTCACCCCGGGCACCTCGTCCTGGGCCAGGAACAGGTGCCCGCCGTGCTCGAACAGTGCCAGCGGTTCCGGAGCGAGCCCCCAGCCCTTCAGCCGGTCCAGCATCCGGGCCTCGGCACGCAGCCAGTCCCGTACGTCGCACCCGGAGGCGTCGGCCTCCACGTGCGGCCTGGCCTCCTTGATGACCACGCGGGCTCCCGTACCGACCTCGCTGCCACGGTAGACACCGCCCTTGTTGGTGTGCCGGATGGCCTCCCGTACCGCGAACCGGCCTCCGAGCACCACTCCGCCCTCGTCGCCCTTCTGGGTGCGCGGCGGAGCGGGCGCCACGGCGGGGAACGGCGAGACCGCCCACGGAGGGGGTGCGTACCGGCCCGTCCGCTTGTCCTCCACGGGATTGCCGTCGGGGTCCTCGATGAACCACACGAGCAGGCCGTCGTCCGACAGCCGCCGCCGGCCGACGAACGCCCCGTAGCGGTAGTGGACCAGGCTGCCTACGGCGTAGGGCTGGTCGGACAGGATCCGGGGCCCGGCCATCCCCGCCGTCGCCGCGTGCAACCGCTCGGCGAGCGTCGCCGCCTCGGTGTCGGAACACGGGTAGACGGTGATGAACTTCCCCGAGCTTCCCCGGGGCGTGGCACGCGAGTTGAGTACACTCACCTGCTCCAGTGACCGGGCGAACTTGAACCCGGACTCGCCCCGCAGCAAGACTCCGAGGGCCCTGTCGAGAACCTCCGGCGCGGATGCGACCGTCGCCGACACGTGCAGCTTCCACCCCTGCTCGCGTCGCACCCCCGACCGGGGCGCGACCCGGCACCACATCTCGTCCGCCTCCGCCGCCCAGCGCGTCCCCGTGCCCGTGGCCCGCAGTGCTCGGCGCAGAACGTCTTCCAGCTCGACTCCGGTCGTGTGGACCGCCATTGCGTCTCCTTCTCACCGCTGAGACCCGCTGGCGAGAAGGTTCCCGGTGGCATAACCGCATCAACACACTCCCTGTCATATTCACCGGATTCAGCGAGCGCACAGCGCTTTCACCCCACCCACCACCGCGCCCGGCGCATCACAAGGCGCCCGCGCATACGCCCCGTGGCCGGGCTCCGGGCCCCGTCACCTGCGCCGTCACGGTGTGGGGCGCGGTCCAGCCGGTGAGGAGGCGCAAGACCTCGGTGGGCCTGGTCGGTGTCGTCGGGGACCGGGAGGACTCGGGGGAGTGGAGTTCGCCCGACGAGAGGGTGTGGTGGTGCTCGGCGCCGTGGGTGCGGCGTCATCGGCGTGCGCCGCACCGCCGGGACGGGGAAAAGGAGCGGGTCCGAGGGCGTAGCCTGCCCCCGGACCCTGTCGATGCCGCTCCCATCACACGCCGGCACGCTTGAGGACCCGGGTCATTCGTCATTGCGTCGCGTCCTGCCTTTGGACCACCGCCGATCGAGCTCGGCGGACCAGATTCGAACTGGCATTTCGACGCACCAGGGCCCGGGCCCGGTCGATCCGGCGATGAGCGGCGCATGCTGAGTCTGGAGCAATAGTCTGAGATTGACCGCGGTCTGCCTCTGCCTGGTTGGGCCACCCCGGCACGGAGTGCCGGGGGGAGGACTCGAACCTCCACTGGAACCGCGGATGTCACGACAAGGCTCAGCTTCAGCTTTGCGCTCCTCGCGCACCCCGGCCGTCTTCTGTGGCCGGGGAGTCTGTGGGGTGTCTTGGCTACCCGAAGAGGTAGCCGAAGACGGCGTCGCCGACCCGCTGGTCGGTGACCTCGGCGCCGTTCGCCTCCTCACGGGCGAACTTCACCGCCTGCTGCAGCTTCTCCACCCGCGTCAGCAGCTCGTTGACCCGGCGTGCGGGCAGCGCGCCCGAGAACTTCACCGTCGTCCAGTAACCGACCGGCACGTCTTCGTAGTACACCTCGACCTGCGCCGGGTGCTTGTCCGTCGCCTCCGCCTTGACGTGGTTGCGCGGCACCTTCTTCGTGCGGACCGTACGCACGACCTCGGTCTTCCACGCGTCGGTCGACGGGTCCTGCGTCCACGACTCGGCGGCGTCCAGCACCGGAAGCTTGCGGACGAACGTGCTGATGTCCGTCAACTGCTTCTCCAGGAACAGCAGATACGCCACGGGCACCTGCGCCACGAGCACACGCCCGTCGACCACGACGTCGGCGCGCGCGTCGCAGTTCGCCCAGTCCTTGGTGGCCGTCACATCGAACAGCCGGGTGAGGGCCCGGGCCGTGTCACGCAGCACGTCCTCGGCCTTCACCTGCACCAGCGTCGACTCGGGCGGCAGTTGTTCGCCCTCCTCGTCCTTCGGCTGGTACGTGCGGGAGATGCCGGCGAGCAACGCGGGCTTCTGCAGGCCGTGGTGAGCCGCCGTCAGGTCCTGGTGCGCCCGGGACTTGACGCCCTTCTCCACTGCGATGATCTGATTGAGTTTCGTTGCCACGTCGCCGACCTTAGAACGACGGGCCCCGCCGGATCGAACGGTTTTCCGCCCGCCGGTCGAGACCCCCTCGGCCTGCCTCCCAGCGGCCCCACGGACGGCCCCGCCCTGCCCGCCGTCACCGCCGCTGCCCGCCGTCACCGCACCGCGTTGTCAGTGGTGGCTGGAAGGCTGGAGGTATGAACGGCGATGAGCAGCTCCTGCGCGGCCGGGTCTACGGCCACGACCACGACGACCCCGACCCGGGCCCGATCCCCGGCCGGAGTTACGCGGCACTCGTGGGCGGGCCACTGGACGGACTGCTCCTGGACGTCACGGACTGGCGGCCCGAGGAGGTCGACGACGGTGCCGCACTGGCCACCGAACTGGGTCAGTGGCCAGGCGGACGCTCCCTGTACGATCCCCGCCCCGGCGAAGCCCGTAGACCCGGCCCCGGCGTCGTGGCCCGCTTCCACCACTCCGGCGACACACCCTGACCTGCCCTGACGTGCCCTGACCCGTCCCACGGCCCCGCTCGCGGGTGCCGGGGACCCGGGAGCGGGGCCGTGGGACGGGAAGAGGGGTGGAGCGGGCGGAGGGCCGAGGACAGCGGGGCGGGGAGAAGCGGGGGCCTACGGGGGTCAGCGCGCGCCGAAGACCTGCGTCCAGTAGGGGCCGCCGGAGCTGTGGATGCCGATGCCGATCTCCTTGAAGTCGCAGTTGAGGATGTTCGCCCGGTGACCGGGGCTGTTCATCCAGGCCTCCATGACCTGCTCCGGGGTCTTCTGCCCCATCGCGATGTTCTCGCCGTACGTCGACCACGGGTAGCCCGCGGCCGTGACCCGCTGCCCCGGACCGTCGCCGTCAGGGTTCGTGTGGTCGAAGAAGTCCCGGGCGGCCATGTCGTCGGAGTGGCCCTGGGCGGCACGGGTCAGCGCGGCGTTGGCGCTGAGCGGGCCGCAGCCCGCCTTCGCCCGCTCCGCGTTCACCAGCGCGATCACCTGGTCCGCCGCCGACTGCTGCCCCGTGTCCTGCCCCGAACCGCCTCCCGGACCGGTGTCCGTGCCGCCCGTGGGCGTGGCGCTCCTCGTCGGCGCCGCCGTCGTGGCGGCCGGGGTCGTCGGGCGCTTGGACGCCGGCGTCGCCGTGCTCGGCCGGGGACTCTTCGTGGGCGTGGGCGTGGCCGTGGCCTTCGTCGGAGCGCTGCTCGGCGTCGCGCCGGTCGAGGCGGACGCGGAGGGGGACGCGGCGGTTGTGGACGGGGAGGCGGTCAGCGTGCCCGGTTCGTTCCCCAGGGGAAGGTCGAGCCCCGGCGCGGCGGCCCGGTTCGCCTCCAGCCGGTCGTCCCCGTCGCGCCCGGACTGCAGCGAGAAGGCCCCCGCGGTCACCGCCGCGACGGCGATCCCGGCCGCGACCGTGGCGCGGCGACGCGTGCGCTCGTCGGCCTGACGGCGTCGCCTCCGGACCGCACGGCTGCTGCGCGAACCGACCACCGCGGCCGCGGAGACATGACCGGACGGACCGGATGAATCCGCCGTATCGGGCAGGAGGGCATAGGTCTCGGTCGTGTCGAAGGCTTCGGAGGCATGGAAAGCGGTGCGACCGGCCGACTCCGCCGGCATCTCCCCACCTGCACCTGCACCTGCACCTGCACCTGCTCCTGCCCCTGTTCCTGCCCCTGTGGCGCGGCCGGCAGCCGCCGTGGCCGTGGTCGACGCGTGGAAGGGCACGGCCGCCACGCTTCCGGTGGTGCAGTGGGCGCACCGAACGGTGTGACCGGCCAGCTCGTCACGCCAGGCGGCGCTCGGCCGACCGTCCCAGGTGGCGATCTGCCGGGCCAGACCGGGGCAGCGGGGTTCGCGGCCGAGAGCGGCGGTCACGGACCCGGCCGCGTCCAGGCGTAGGCGTACCGCTTCCATCCGCATCGCGGTGTCGTGAGTGGACCAGCTCAGCGCGGCGGCCGTCTCGTGCCGGCTCAGCCACCCCTCCTGCTCCAGCGACCACAGCGCGGTCATCAGGGCGTCCTCGACGTCCAGCCAGAGCAGGACCTCCGCGGGATGGGCACCCGATCCGGCGCGTACGGCCGGCTGTGCCCGGAGGCCGGCCGCGTACGAGAGCGTGCTCGCCACGGCGACCGAGACGATCCAGGGGCGTACCGCCTCCACCTGCGGCAGAGTCCCCAGGGTGAACTCCGCGCGTCCCAGGGTGTCCTGCACGACGGCCCGCACGACCTCGTCGGCACCCGGCCGGCCGTCGAGGGCCCGGGCCGCCAGTGCCTGGACGAGCGGCTGGTAGACGGCCACGAGGTGCTGACGCACCCAAGGCGCCCCCCACTGCGCCGCCCGTATCAGCTCCGCATCCGTCAGCTGCTCAAAACCCATGGTCCGCTGCACGCTGTCCGTCCTTCACTTACCTCTTGTGGAGTTCCTTGCACAGGGGAGAGCCTCGGCCCGGGACACCGATAACGGAAAGACGAAATCCGATTCCGTGACGTGGGTCACAAGAGCCGACTGGTGATCGACGACGGTCACGGCCGCTGATTCCGCGTCGCCGGAATCCTCATCCGGTCCACCAGGTGATCCGACGCCGCATGCCACCGCGCGAAGCGCCGTGAAGGTCAGAGCGATGCGGGCCTCGCCAAGTCACCCCCTGGTGGAAAACCTCCAAACCCGGCAGACCATCCTTGTACCGGTCAAGATTACCGAGCCCGTCCGCCCGGCAGCAGACTGGCAGGACGAGGCGACCCAGGAGGCCGCCCGTCCTGTACGTGACGACAGCTGGGACACCACACCGTGAGCGAACGCGTCATTGCGCCCAAGAGCCGGGGCTTCCTCTTCCTCGACTCCCACCCGGGTGGCTGCCGACAGGTGGTGGACGACATGTGGCGGGCCGTCCCCGCACCGGCCGCGACCGGAGGCGAAGGGCCGGTCGCGCTGGTCATCGGTTCGTCCGCCGGGTACGGCCTGGCCGCCACCATCGCGGGTCTGGCCCGCATCGGCATACGGGGCATCGGCGTGTGCTTCGAGAAGGCGCCCGCGCGGCGCACCGGAACGGCCGGCTGGTACCGGACGGCCGCCACCGCCCGGCTCGCCCGGCAGCACGGGCGGGACATGGTCTTCCTCAACGGCGACGCCTTCGGCGACGCGATGAAGGAGGAGGTCGCCGACCTCCTCGCCGAGCGGTTCGGCGGACGTCTCGACTACCTCGTCTACTCCGTGGCCGCGCCTCGCCGCACCGACCCGGACACCGGCGAGGTGTACGCCTCCGTCCTCAAGCCCGTCGGCTCGCCGCACACCACCAAGACCCTCGTCTTCGACCAGGACGGCACACCGGAGGTGAAGGAGGTCACCACCGCACCGGCCGAGGGGGACGACATCGAGCAGACCGTGGCCGTGATGGGCGGCACCGACTGGGAACGGTGGGTCACCTTCCTGGCCGACCGCTCCCTCCTCGCCGAAGGCTTCACCACCGCGGCCCTGTCCTACATCGGCTCGCCCCTCACCGCGGCGATCTACCGCCAGGGCACCATCGGCCTGGCGAAGTCCCACCTGGAAGCCACCGCGCGCACCTTGGACGAGCGCCTCGGCAAGGCCCTGGGCGGCAGGGCCGTCACCTCGGTCAACGCCGCCGCCGTCACCCAGTCCTCCACCGCCATCCCCGGCATCGCCCTGTACGTCGGACTGCTGCGCGGCGTCCTCGGCGACGACATGGTCGCCCCGATCGGCCAGCTCGTACGGCTGTGGGACCAGCTGACCGGCGCCGAACCCCTCGACCTCGACGACGAAGGCCGCGTCCGCCTCGACACCTGGGAACTCGCCCCCGCCGTCCAGAACGCCGTCGCCGAACGCTGGTCCACCGCCACCAGCGACTCCATCACCGACCTCGCCGACCTCGACTGGTTCAGCGACGAGGTCCGCCGTCTCTACGGCTTCTCCGTCCCCGGCGTCGACTACGCGGCCGCCGTCGAAACCGACGTCGCCTGGCCGGCCCCGACCACCTGACGCGCCCGCCGAAGCCGAGCCACGACCTCGTACCCCGAGCGCGTCGAACGGGCCGCGACTCCGTACCCCGATCACGTCGGTCGGGGTACGGCGGCTGCCGCCCGAGGTCAGGACCCCTGCGGGGAGAACCCCTCCGAGGCGACCTGCTTCACCACGGCCTGCTCCACGGCGGACTCCTTCGCGGCGGACTCCTTCGCGGCGGCGACGAACGCGCGAATCCGCTCGTGGTCCTTGACGCCCCGGGAGGACTCGACGCCGCTGGAGACGTCGACCCCCCAGGGGCAGGCCCTGCCGATGGCCTCGGCGACGTTGTCCGGCGTCAGGCCGCCGGCGAGGAGCCAGGTGCCCTGGGGGCGACCCGACTCGAGGAGCGTCAGGTCCCACGGCTCGCCGGAACCCGCGTGCGGGGAGTCGAGGAGAAGGACCTCCTCGCCGTAGGCACCGACCCGCGTGTCGGGCCGGTCGCCGAGCGACGTGGCCCTCCACAACCGCGGAAAGATCCCGGCCGCGACGGCGAAGTCCTCCTCCTGGTACGCCGTTCCGTGCAACTGCAGTGCACCGAAACCGAGCTCACCGGCGATACGGGCGGCATCGGCGGCCGGCGTGTCGTTCACCACCAGAACGGACAGGACGCCCTGCGGAACGTGGGCCGCGAGCCGCGCCGCCCGATCCCGTTCGAGCCCGCGCACGCTGGTCCGGCTGATCACCAGCCCGACGGCGTCCGCGCCCGCCGCGACCGCCACGTCGATGTCGTCGGTCGTCCCGAGCCCGCACACCTTGACGAACACTTCTCTCTCCTCTGCTGAACCCGGCGCTGCACCCCGACCCTACTCATCCCGCCGCCGCTCCTCGATGTGATCCCCGCATGCCGTATGCGCTATCAGCATGCGAGTTGCTAGGTTGGCAGCATGATGGGTACGGAGGAGCTCCTCAGGCTCACGGTGTCCGCCTTGATGTCACGGACCGGCGAGCGCCAGCAGGACCTGGCGGCAGGGCTCGGCCAGTCCCAGGCACAGGTATCGCGCAAGCAGCGTGGCCAGCAGCACTGGTCACTGGAGGACATCGACCTCCTCGCCGCGCACTACGGCCTGCCCGTCCTCGACCTCCTCGCCGGTCCGACCCACGCGGTGGGCGTCCTGCACGGAGCGGTGACCAGCCTGCAGCCGTCGAGCGAGCCGACCGTCGGCCTGCCCGCGCAGTCACCGCCCACGGCGGTGCCACCTCCGCCCGCACCGCCCGCGGAGGATCTCCTCAGCCCTGCCCCGCCGGAGTCCCCGGGCGAGGCGGAGCCGGCCCGGCCCGATCCGCAGCCGTCGACGGACCATGCCCCGCAGCCGCAGCCGCAGCCGCAGCCGCAGCCGCAGCCGCAGCCGCAGCCGTGCGTCCTGTGCGGCCAGCCGGCCCTGGACGATGTCGACGGCTACCCGCAGCACCTCGACCCAGCCGAGTGCGCGGCAGCGATCGCGGCGGCGAGCGTGCCGCAGCCCGCCGTGGCCCCGCAGCTCACCTCACCCACGCGGCTCACCTCGCCCCCACAGTCCGGCGCGCCCCCACAGTCCGGCGCGACCCCGCAGCCCGGCCCGACGCCCTTGCCCGCCGCGAACCCGCAGCGCAGCACGCTCCCACAGCCCGCCCCGACGCCCCGACCGTCGACAGCAGCAGATTCCGAGCAGCCAGAGGCGCCGCCCGCCACAGGAGCGGGGCGGGCACCGCGTCGCGGCACCATCCCGGGTTACGCCTCCGAAACCCTCGTCGAGCAGATCACGGATCGGGTGCACGAGGTCCTCGACGCGTGCGACGGCGATGTGGACGCCGCGCAGGCGGCACTGATCAAGTCCGCGATCCCGGACGTGATGGCTCTCCTGAAGGTCTCCCGGGTCGGTGGCCGCTATGAGCATTCCGAATTCCCTCCCACCCAGGAAATCCTCAGGAAGAAGTCCCAGAAGGGGGCGGACGAGATCTGGGAGGGCCGTCCGAAATGGCGTAACCGCGAGTTGCTCGCGGCGGCGAAGCGGGGAGAGCGGATCGAGGTGACCGCGCTCGACATGAACGCGGCTTACCTGTCCGCGCTCAAGTCGTGGTTGCCGATCGGTCAGCTCCGTGAGGACACCAGCGGTGTCCACGACCCGAAGAAGGCCGGAGTCCACCTCGTCACGCCGTCCCCGTGGGACCACGCGGACCTCCCCGATCCGCTGGGGAACCGTATGGAACCGGGTGAGTTGTGGGTGAGCGAGTCCACGCTCCGACTTCTGCTCGACTGCGCCCGCCAGGGCTTGGCTGACCCTCCTGTGATCCATCGTTCCCTCGTGTCCGGCGCCTCCGAGGCACTGCTCGAAAAGCTCCGCCGCGCCCTGGCGGAAACGCGGAAGGACGCTCTCGTCAAGGGCGACGAACTGACCGTGGCCTATGTCAAGGCCATGTACTCCAAATTCGTGTCGACCATCGGCGAGTCCAGCGCGAACCGTGAGATCCGCCGCCCGGACTGGATGCACATCATCCGCGCCAAGGCGTTCGCGAACCTGTGGATGAAGGCCAACAAGGCACGCAGGGCCGGACTCCAGATCGTGGAGATCTCGGGCACGGACGAACTGCACGTCGTGGGGGACTGGCGCACGGTGTTTCCGGAGGGCCGGGACCTGAACGAGGTCAAGGAGAAGTCGACGTACATGCTCGGAGGTAAGCGCTGATGACCGGATCCCCGGACCTGTGGTCCCGCTGGGGCGAGTGGCAGAAGGCCGACGCCCGAGGACTGAAGGGCGGTGAGGCCCTGATCCTGGAGCTCAACAGGGTCGTCCACGCCTCCGGCATCGTCTCGCCCGTCACCTCCAGGCGCGGCCTCGCCGCCCGCCTCCGCTACCTCGACAGCCCCGCCGGTCGCTCCGCACTGGCCGAGCAGGGCGTCACCTCCCGTACGCTCCGCTCCTGGAGCCGGGGCAAGGCCACCCCCTCGGCCGCGAGCCGCGAGCGTATCGACGCCGCCTACTGGGCCCGCCGCCGCGAGAACCTGATCAAGTCCGGCTGGCTCACGCGCCACCTGGACAACGACGGCCGGGGCAGCCGCATGGAGATCTACCCCGTCGACCAGAGCCACGTCGAAGCCAAGTACCAGCGCCCCAACATCAGCCAACGCTCCATCACCGTCCGCTACATCTGGAGCGACCTCGTCGACGCCTGGGCCGCCCGCGACCGGAACCTCATCGACGAGATCTGGGACGACGTCATCTCCGACCTCGACTCCGACTACGCCGCCTACGCCTACGTCTCCGCCATCGGCATCAACGCCTGACCGCCGGCACGACCTCCGGCCGGCCCCGACTGCCCGTCCGGGGTGTCGGGGGGGCGTCGGAGATCCGTGGGAGAGCTGTCGTCGGCGGCTGCGAGGGCCTGCCCATGAACAAGTTCAAGAGAGCGGTCCTCACCCTCACCTCCGCGTTCGCGCTGACCGTGGGCGCCGCCACCGCGGCTCACGCCGGCGGGAACGTGACCTGGCGAAGCGCCTGCACCGACCTGTGCCTCGCCTCCATCGACGACGACTGGGGCAACTCGAGAGACGTCGCCATGCGAGGCTGCGGGAACGCCGGGGCCACGTGGTACGAGCAGGCCCTCGGCGACGGAACGTGGCTGATGAGGACCACGTCCGACAACGGCTACTGCCTGACGGCCTGCAGCGACCACGACGTGTACATGGAGCACTGCTCCGGCAACATCCGGCAGCGCTGGTCCGAGGAACGGGACGGTGACCGCGGCGTCTGGCGCCTCAAGCACGCGGCGACGCAGTGGTACATCACGGACTACGACCGTGGCCTGCAGATCGGCGTCGACCCGCTGAACCACTGGGACAGCCGACCGTGATGGCACTGACGTCGTCCGGGACGCACCCAAGGTGATCGCCCCCGGATGAGCGAGCGTGAACACCGCGGCCTCGGGGGAGCGGTGTTCACGTCGTGTGCCTGACTCGGGTCGCGGCCGCGACGGGCAGCGCGGCGTCACCGTCGGCGTCCAGGCGTGCGAGGAGACGCAGACCGTCCTCGGCAGGGCTGCCGGGCCGGGCGGAGAGCACGAGGAGTTCCAGACCGGCGTCGTCGGGCAGGGCGAAGTTCTCGTGGTGGAGTTCGAGGAGCCCGACGAGAGGATGACGGTAGGTCTTGCGTCCGTGGGTCCGGGCACGTACGTCCGCGCGGGCCCAGAGCCGCCGGAAGCGCTCGCTGCCCATGGCGAGTTCGCCGACCAGGGACGCGAGGCGGGGGTCGCCGGGGTACTTGCCGGCAGCGAGGCGGAGGTGGCCGACCACGTCGAGGGTGCACGTCTCCCAGTTCGCGTAGAGGCCGCGCTCCGTTTCCTCGAGGAAGACGTGCCGGGCGATGTTCAGGCCGGGCAGGGGACGCCCGTAGAGGAGGGCGGCGAGGCGGTCCCCGGCGAGCACGTCCAGCCGGTGGTCCATGATCTGTGCGGGTGCGTCGACGACCAGGTCGAGGACCCGTCTCATCTCGGGCCGGACGCGCCCGGCCGGCGTCTTGGCACGGCGACCGCCGGGTCGACACGGGAACGCCGGGTACGCAGGAACCCCGCAAGATCGTCCATGGTCCCAGTATCGCCCGCGAAGTACCGGTGAACCTGGCCCTGCCAGTACCAGGAAGACCCGTCCTGCGGAAGCGGCGCCCCTGAACGACGGGCGGCCCGGCACCCAGGATCGAACGCGGCCGACACGCCACCGAGAGCATCCGATCCCAAGGAGATCCCATGAAGACGCTCATCGTCCACGCCCACCCTGAGCCCCATTCCCTCAACGGCTCCCTGAAGGACCTCGCGGTGTCGACACTGGCCGGCGCCGGGCACGACGTACAGGTCAGCGATCTGTACGCCATGAACTGGAAGGCGGTCGTGGACGCCGCCGACTACGGCCCCGACGCGTCGAGCCCCCTGAAGGTCGCCCTCGACTCGGGCCGGGCCTTCGACGCCGGCACGCTCACCCCGGACGTCCGCGCCGAGCAGGAGAAACTGCTGTGGGCCGACACCGTCATCCTCCAGTTCCCCCTGTGGTGGTACACGATGCCCGCCATCCTCAAGGGCTGGGTGGACCGGGTGTTCACCTACCGCTTCGCGTACGGCGTCGGCGAGCACAGCGACACCAGGTACGGCGACCGCTTCGGTGAAGGCACCCTCGCGGGCCGGAGGGCGCTGCTGTCCGTCACCGCCGGCGGCCCCCGGTCGCACTACGCCGCCCGTGGGATCAACGGCCCCATCGACGACCTGCTGTTCCCGATCCACCACGGCATCCTCTACTACCCCGGCCTCGACGTACTGCCCCCGTTCGTCCTGTACGGCACCGACCGCATGTCCGCCGAGGACTACGCCGCCGCCGCCAAGGCCTGGGAACAGAGCCTGCTCACCTTCGAGTCGACCGAACCGATCGCCTTCCGCCGCCAGAACTTCGGCGACTACGAGATCCCCTCCCTCCACCTCAAGCAAGGACTGGAACCCACCGGCCGCACGGGCTTCGACCTCCACGTGCGCGGCTGACCCCCCGACCGCCGGGTGCCGCCGCCCCCGCGACGACGGCCGACTACAACGAGACCCTCCGCTCCTTTGGCGTGACCCCCCGAAGCGCCCAGAGGCCGTACAGCGCGAGCAGCGGCTTCACGGCGATCCACTCACCGGGACGGTAGTCATCCGCCCGTACGAGCCTCTCGGCGAGATCAGGACGCTGCCTTCGCAAGTACGCGCGAGCCTTGAGCGCATGAGCCGGCTGAGAGACGATCTTGATGCGATCGGCGTCCTCGATCAGCGGGATCACGTTCGAGACGTTCTCCCACGTCGTCGTGCTCTCCTCCTCGAGGACCACGACCCCCTCGAACCCGAGCACCGCCCTCGCATGGTCGGCCATCACCCGGGCCTCCGTCACGCCACCCCCGACCGCACCGCCGCTGAAGACCACCCGAGCCCCCCGCACCCCCTCCGCCGAGATCGACCTGATCCCCGCGCGCACCCTCCACCGGTTGACGACGTTCGCCGTCTCCCGACGATTCCGGTACCCCAGCACGACCACCACCTCGTCACCGCCCACCCGCCTCCCCACAACCGCCCGCGACCACCCCCGGTTCACCCACTCGCCCCAGACCAGGACCGCCGCCCCAGCCACCACCACCTTCGTCCTTCGCCGCATCCGGCGACTCTAGGGCGTTCACCGACGCTCCCGCAGAAGCCACGGACGACGCGGGGCCGCCGGCACCGGCCTCTCCGGCGCCGCAGCCCGCGGCTCCCCGTGCGATGACCACGGCTGCCGCGGCGGCCCACGTCGTACGGTGCACAGTCCGTTCGTGTCCTTGCGGATTACGGGTGCCTTGTGGAGGCTCCCGTGCCGTTGCTTGCCCTGCCCATCATGTCCCTGCTCCGTGGGGGTCAGCGAAGGGGGAGTGGGGCGAGGGTGAACTCCCACTGGTGTCGGCCCTTGTCGATGACGAGGAGGAGGGGGCCGTCGGGGATGCGGACCTTCTCCTTGACGCGGCGGCCGTTCCAGGCGTGGACGAGCTCTTCGTCGGGGCGGCGGAGTTCGTCGGGGGTTTCGCCCCGGTACTGGTTGAGCTGGAACCAGCCGTTGTGGCGGTCGCTCGCGCGGACCTTGAGGTCGGCCGCGGTGCCCGTGTGGACGAAGATCTCACGGCCGCTGCCCTGGATCGTGCCGGGGCCGATCGGGCGGGCCGCCGTCAGGGGGAGGACGGTGAGTTCCCACTTTCCGGTCTGCCGCACCTTGAGTTTCAGGGGGCCGCCCTTGCGAGGCGGTACGAGCAGGGCGCGGCCGTAGAAGTCGGGCAGGTCGGTGCAGAAGACGTCCTCGGAGCGGCCGGGGACGGCGACATGGAGGAAGTGGTACTGGTCGACGCGTGCTTCCAGGATCACCGGTGCCGAGTCCTGGGGGAACGGCAGGTCCACGGTGATCGTCTTCTCACCCTTGCCGCTGTAGGTGAGCGGTTCGAATTCGAAGAGGCCGGCTCCCCAGGAGGGGGCGGCCGGGGTGCTGACGAAGACGGGTGCGCCGGTGTGGGACCAGCCCGGTCCCGCAGGAACGGGTATGCCCGCGGCCACGCCGGGCCCCGCGAGGGGAGCGGCAGCCGTCACGGCCGGCCCTTGCATCGGAGGTGCGATCGCTTTCCCGGGCACCGAACCGGACTTGGCCACGCCCGTCAATGCCGACGGCCCCGACGCAGGCACACTCGCCGGAGCAGCCGGAGCAGCCGGAGCAGCCGGAGCAGCCGGAGCAGCCGGAGCAGCCGGAGCAGCCGGAGCAGCCGGAGCAGCCGGAGCAGCCGGAGCCGCCGCCTCCCCGTCCTTCGCCACCACGACGCCGAAGTCCGTCGCCAGCCCCGCGAGGCCTGACTCGTAGCCCTGGCCCACGGCGCGGAACTTCCAGGCGGCGTCGCGGCGGTAGAACTCCCCGAGGACGAAGGCGGTCTCGCTGGAGGCGTCCGTGATGTCGTAGTGCGTGACGATGGAGCCGTCGACCGACGCGATCTGTACGTACAGGCCGGGGACCTGGCCGAAGGAGCCGTCGTCGCAGGACGCGGCGAGCAGGACCCGTTGGACGGCCGGTTCGATGCGCAGGAGGTCCAGTTCGAGCCATTCGGCGAGTTGGCCGGCGCCTTCTCCCGGGCCGACGTGGCGCACGGCGCCGGACGGGTGGGCGGGTTGGCCGTGGAAGACGATGTCGGCGTCGCCGCGGACCTTTCCGGTGGCGTCGAGGAGGACGGCGGAGGCGTCCACGGCAGGTGCCCCCGGGGTCAGGTGCCGGCCTACGGCGATGCGCAGGGGGGCGGTGGGGACAGGGGTGTTGGCGCCTTTGGTGAGGTGCGTCATGCGGCACATGGTGACAGTGGACATGGTGTGAAGGAAAGATCGTCAGAGTGGATCAGGACGGGCGAGAGGCTTCCGTGGCCCTTGGCGATCGCGCTCCTTCAGGTCTCCTGGGACTGCCCCGTGGTGCCTCCAGTGAACCGTCCCCGGCTCTGAACCCGTAAGTCGTGTTCAGGAGTTGAAGCGCTGGAGGGGTTGACGGTCGTCTTCCGCCTCCATAACTTCACACCTTGATGTAAGCCTTGCCGTCCTGTGGTGTGTCCGGCGGTCCGGATGTGCCGGTCCGAGGTGTCGGTGGGGCGGAGTCCTCTGATGAAGGGTCTGTCAGGTGCACTACAAAGCTTGGTTGTCCGGGCGGCACGGAAGGTCGCGACGGCGACGCCTGGCCGCGTTCGTGAGCGGGGTTCTCGTGGCGGGCGGACTGGTCATGACCGGTCCTGGCGTCGCGCAGGCCGCCGGGGAACGGGTCGACGTCTGGCTGACGACGACGTCCGATGCCGGTGGGCGTACCGTGACCAGGGGCCTCGCCCCGCAGCCGGCGATCGCGTTCGGGGCCGGAGGGGGCAGCGCGGGGCACACCATCGCGGTCGACGATGCCACCACCTACCAGCAGTTCGAGGGCGGCGGGGCGTCGATCACGGACACGACCGCTCATCTCCTGCGGGGCGGGGCGGTCAGCGCCGCCACCCGTGACGAGGTCATGCGCAAGCTGTTCTCGCCGACGGAGGGCATCGGGCTCTCGTTCGTCCGTAACCCGATCGGCGCCTCCGACCTGTCCAGGCCCGGGAACGTCTCCCTCGACGACACGTGTTGCGATCTCGCCGACTTCGGAGCGAACGGCTACGACGCGAACGTGCGGCTGCTGACGGTCCAGGCCAAGCAGCTCAACCCGGCACTGCGGGTGAAGGGGGTGCCGTGGAGTGCGCCCGGATGGATGAAGGACAACGGCCGGATGGACCAGATGGGCTGGCTGAAGTGGGAGTACTACCCGCTCTACGCCCAGTACCTGGTCAAGTACGTCCAGAGTTATCAGGCGGCCGGGGTGAAGGTCGACTACCTGTCCGTCCAGAACGAACCGAACTGCTGCCAGGCCGGCAACCCCACCGCCATGAACTACCCGGGGATGAGCTGGAACCCCGCCGGGCTGGTCGAGTTCACCAAGAACCACGTCTATCCCGCCTTCCGGGCGGCCGGCATCACCACCAAGGTCCTCGTGCACGACTGGAACTACGGCGACTACGCGAACTTCGGCGCGGCCGTCCTCGACGACGCGGGGGTGCGCAACGACCCCCTGTTCGGCGGGATCGCCTGGCACGGCTACTTCGGTGATCCGGCCGTCGGCAGCCAGGTCCACACCCAGTACCCGTCGGTACGGCAGTTCAGCACCGAGCACTCCGGCGGTACGTGGATCGGCAACCAGCACAACGAGGACCTGAAGGACATCGTCGGCTACGCCCGCAACTGGAGCAGCAGCCTGGTGAAATGGAGCCTGGCCCTCAACCAGGACATGGGCCCGCACAACGGAGGCTGCGGCACCTGTACGGGTCTGGTCACCGTGCAGGAGGGCGGCGCGCGCGCAGGACAGGTCGACTACACGATCGAGTACTACACGACCGGGCACCTCACGAAGTTCGTCCGGCCCGGCGCGTACCGCATCGCCTCGACCGACGACGCCGGCCTCCCCAACGTCGCCTGGCGCAACCCGGACGGCTCCAAGGCCCTCATCGCCCACAACGGCGGCGCGTCGGCCCAGTCCGTCCGCGTCGACTGGGGCGGCCAGTCCTTCACGTACACCCTGCCGGCCCGTACCACCGCCACCTTCACCTGGTCGGGCACGACGGGCGGCACCGCCCCCACCGGCGTGCTGACCGGGCTGGCCGGCAAGTGCCTCGACGTCGCCGGGGCGGCCACCGCCGACGGCACCCCGGTCCAGCTCTACACCTGCAACGGGACCGCGGCACAGCGCTGGACGCTCGGCACCGACGGCACCGTCCGGGCCCTCGGCAAGTGCCTCGACGTCACCGGAGCCGCGACCGCCGACGGCACGAAGGTGCAGCTCCACACCTGCAACGGGACGGGCGCACAACGCTGGACGTACGACCCGGGGACGCACGACGTCGTGAACACGGCCGCGAACAAGTGCCTGGACGTCACAGGCAACTCCTCGGCCGACGGCACCCGCGCCCAGATCTGGACCTGCACGGGAGCCGCCAACCAGAAGTGGACCCACCAGCCGTCCTGAACCAGCCACCATCTCCCGCAACCCCCGTCCGAGGAGCCCGCATGCCGCACCCGTACCACCGGAGAAGGGCGAGCGCCGCCGCGCTCGCCGCCACCGCAGTCCTCGCCGGACTGCTCGCCGGAGCCGTGCCCAGCGTCGCCGCGCCCGGGGCGGAAGGCGACCCGGCGCCCCGGGCCGTCGACCGCTTCGAAGGAGAGGTCCCCTTCACCGGACCTCCCGCCGAAGGCCTCTTCACCTGGGGCAGCGACACCGACGACCACCCCGCCCTCACCCTCGCCGAGCGCGCCGACGCACCCGAGGGCACGAAGGTCCTCGAAGGCCGCTACGACATCAGCGGCTGGGGCGGATTCACCCACGACTTCGCCTTCGACCGGCCCGCCCAGGACTGGACGGCCCACAAGGGCATCCGCTTCTGGTGGTACGGCCAGAACACCGCCCCGCTGCCCCCCGGCTCCGGAAAGCGCGTCAACTTCGAGATCAAGGACGGCGGAGCCAACGGCGAGGCGTCCGAACTCTGGACGACCTCCTTCACCGACGACTGGGAGGGCTGGCACCTCGTCGAGATCCCCTTCTCCGAGTTCCACTACCGCGCCGACTACCAGCCGGTCGGCGGCATCGACCAGGTCCTCGGCCTCGACCGCATGTGGGGGTACGCGCTCACGCTGCCGACCGGCGCGCCCGGCCGCTTCGCCCTCGACGGCGTCGAGCTGTACGGCAAGGCGGAACCCGCGCTCAACACCCGGGTCGTCACCGGCGCCGTGGTCCACCCCGTCGACGAGGGCGGCACCGCCCGCATCGACGTCTCCGTGACCACCACCGGCTCCGCACCGACCGGGGAACCCGTCACCGTCACGTACACGACGGACGACAGCGGCCCCGCCGAGCCGGGGAAGGACTACGCGCCGGTGTCCGGAAGCCTGGAGTTCCCGGCCGGGACGCCGTCCGGAACGACCCGCTCGATCACCGTACCGACCCTGAAGGACCGGGTCGCCGAGGAGGCCGAGACAATCCCGGTCAAGCTGACCGTCGACGGCGCGAAGGCCCCCGCCGAGACACCGGCCGTCGTCGTCGACGCGCACGGACTGCCCTACCTCGACCCGCGCCTGCCCGTGAAGAAGCGGGTCGCCGACCTCCTCTCCCGCATGACGCTCGCCGAGAAGGCCGGCCAGATGACCCAGGCCGAGCGCAACGCCCTGCGCTCACCCGGCGACATCGCGGGCTACGCCCTGGGCTCCCTGCTCTCCGGCGGCGGCTCGGTCCCCACCCCCAACACCCCGGAGGCGTGGGCCCGGATGGTCGACGCGTACCAGCTGCGCGCCCAGGCCACCCGGCTGCAGATCCCCCTGATCTACGGCGTGGACGCCGTGCACGGGCACAACAACGTCATCGGTTCGACGATCATGCCCCACAACATCGGGATCGGCGCCGGACGCGACCCCGGCCTCGCCGCCCGGACCGGCGCCGTCACCGCGAAGGAGGTCCGCGCCACCGGGGTCCCCTGGGACTTCGCGCCCTGTGTGTGCGTGACCCGGGACGAACGCTGGGGCCGCTCGTACGAGTCCTTCGGCGAGGACCCCGCCCTCGTCACCGCCATGGAGACCGTGATCGACGGAATGCAGGGCGCGCGCGACGGCCGCGACCTCGACCGGAACGACAAGGTGCTCACCACCGCCAAGCACTTCGTCGGCGACGGCGGCACCGCCTTCGGTTCCTCCACCACCGGTTCGTACACGATCGACCAGGGCGTCACCCGCGTCACCCGTGAGGAACTGGAGGCCGTCCACCTCGCCCCCTTCACCGAGGCCGTGAAGCACGGCGTCGGCACGGTCATGCCCTCGTACTCCTCGCTCGACGTCCTCGGCGACGACCAGGGCCCCGTGAAGATGCACGCGCACGCCGAGATGATCAACGGCGTGCTCAAGGACCGGATGGGCTTCGAGGGCTTCGTCATCAGCGACTGGCAGGCCATCGACCAGATCCCCGGCGACTACCCGAGCGACGTACGGACCTCCGTCAACGCCGGCCTCGACATGATCATGGTGCCGACGAACTACCAGGAGTTCACCCGCACGCTCGTCGCCGAGACGGAGGCCGGCCGCATCCCCACCGCCCGCGTCGACGACGCCGTCGCCCGCATCCTCACCCAGAAGTTCCGCCTGGGCCTCTTCGAGAAGCCCTACGCGGACCCCACCCACCTCTCCACCGTCGGCTCACCCGAACACCGCGCGGTGGCACGCGAAGCCGCCGCCGCCTCCCAGGTGCTGCTCAAGAACGACGGCGCCGTGCTGCCCCTCAAGCCCACCCAGAGCGTGTACGTCGCCGGCTCCAACGCGGACGACCTCGGCAACCAGGCCGGCGGCTGGACCGTCACCTGGCAGGGCGCCTCCGGCCCCACGACCACCGGCACCACCATCCTGGAGGCCATGCGGAAGTCCGCCGACCCCGGCACCACGCTCACCTACTCACAGGACGCCTCCGCACCCACCACGGGACACGACGTCGGTGTCGTCGTCGTCGGCGAGAAGCCGTACGCCGAAGGCATGGGCGACGTCGGCAACGGCCACGACCTGGAACTGACCGCCGCCGACAAGGCCGCCGTCGACCGCGTCTGCGCCGCCATGCCCTGCGCCGTCCTCGTCGTCTCCGGCCGCCCGCAACTCATCGGCGACCGCCTGCCCGCCATCGACGCCCTCGTGGCCTCCTGGCTCCCCGGCACGGAAGGCGACGGCGTCGCGGACGTCCTCTACGGACGCCGCCCCTTCACCGGCCAACTCCCCGTCAGCTGGCCCAAGTCCGAGACCCAGCTCCCGCTGAACGTGGGCGACACCCGGTACGACCCCCAGTTCCCGTACGGCTGGGGCCTCACCACGCTCCGCGGCACCCCCCAGGGCGGCGAGCCCGCCCTGCGCGCCATCGGCCTCGCCGCCCGCGCCCTCCAGAAAGCCGGGCTCGGCGACTCCGCCGCCTCCCGGCGACTCGTCGGCCGGGCCCGGCTCATCGTCCAGGACCGCATCGGCCACGACATCACGCAGAACACGGCCAAGCCCTTCGCCGAGGCGGACCACCTCCTCCTCAGCGGTGACCCCACCGCAGCCGTCGCCAAGCTGACCGACGCCTTCCGCGCCGCCGGCTGACCTCCCGTCACGGTCCCGCCCCCCACCACCCGTGGGGGCGGGACCGTGACGGCCCCCTGGAACGAGTCAGTAGCGATGACCGGGCCGGTACGGACTCCGGAACCGCTGGGCTCCCGCCTCCGAAGATCACCCGCTCACCCGCCTCGTCCGGATCGTCCAGCGCTCCCGCCGGTCGCTCCCGCACGTTCTCCGGCGACAATGTCCCCCCGCGAACCCGCCTTCGCGGAAATCCGTGGACGGTCCCGTGCAAGACCACGTACTGTGTGGCTCCACGCCTTGAGACGAACGGAAGGAGGCGAGTGCCGTGCAGTCCACACCTTTCCAGCGCTCCCTCTTCCGCTGCCCCGGCGTGGCTCGTCAGTTCTGACCGGGAGCGCTCCAAGCAGCCGTATCCCGGAGGAATCCATGACCGATCCGGTCATTCGCACGCTCTCCCCGAGCGACGCTCATCTCTTCGACGCACTCCCCGACCCCCTGGGCGCTCGTGAAGGCCATCGGCGCACCCGGTTCCGCCCCGAGTGGAAGCGCGTCGCCCTGCGCGACGGCGAGGTCGTCGCACGCGGCGCCTGGTGGGGCGGTCCCGACGACTCGGAGCCCGTCAACATCAACTGGTTCGACGTCGCCGAGGGCGAGGAGGGAGCGGGGACCGAACTCCTGCGGTCCGCTCCCTGGCAGGTCGAACTCGAGATCAACCTGCCTGGCGGTTGGCGGGAGAAGGCCGGCCTCCGTGCCTGCGCCGAGGCCCGCTTCTCCGCCGCACGAGCCGCAGGGTACGAACTCCTCGTCGAACGCTTCCAGTACCGCTGGACCCCGGAGCGAGGCCTCCCCGAGCGGCCCGGCCGCCTGCGCTTCAGCCCCGAACCCGACGACGGCGTGTTCTTCGACGCGCTCCGCCGCATCCACTCCGTCACCCTGGACGCCCACGCGCTCAAGGCCATCGAGACGGGCGGCCTCGACCAGGCCGCCCAGGAGGAACTCGACTTCTTCCACTGGTGCCCCTCCCCGCGCGAGTGGTGGCAGACCGCCCACACGCCCGAAGGCGACCTTGTCGGCATCCACATCCCGGCCCACAACCCCTCCGGTCCCACCATCGGCTTCATCGGCGTCCTCCCGGAACAGCGCGGTCACGGCTACGCCTACGACCTCCTCGCGGAGTGCACCCACTTCCTTGCCGAGCAAGGCGCCGAGTTCATCGGCGCTTCCACGGACCAGGGCAACTTCCCCATGGCCGCGAACTTCGCCAAAGCCGGCTTCCCCGTCGTCACCGAACGCATCAACTTCCACCCGGCGAGCGCATCGGCCTAGCGAGAAGTAGCACGCAGCGAGCGGCCTGATCCGGTCCGGCCCCGGTCCGGCCCCGGCCCCGGCCCCGGCCTGAGGCCAGGGCCGGGGCCGGTCACCGGTCGTACCTGCCGGACACAACGGCTCAGCCGGGTGCAAGAGGGAGGCTGCGGGGGCCCAGGCACTGGGCGCCCGTCTCCTCCACGCGCCCGCGTAGCTCGCGGTCCGCCGTGACGACGAGGCAAGGGCGACCGCTCGCGCTCCGGGCCAGCTCGACGATGGTGTCGTCGCCGTTGCCGGGAGCGTCCTCGACCCGTACGCCGGGCACTGAGGCGACGCCACGAGCGCGGCCCTCGACGACCAGGACGATCTCGTACGGCCCCGCATACGGGCCGGCGGCCGGCCCTCCGGCGGCCGCGAGCCGATCCCTCAGGCGTTCAGCCGCCCCGCGCCGGTCCCGCCACCAGCCGTCCGGCACCGATCCCACGACGTTGGCCCCGTCGACGACGAGAAGGGGAAGCGTGGGGTGGTCCTCCGGAGTCATGGCCTCAGGATGTCAGCCGGGCCGAGATACGGCGCCCCCGCCCACACCGGAGGAGCTCACGCTCGAGGAGCCGACACCGCAGGAGCCCACGATCGAGGAACCCGTCCCGGAGGCCGGCCCGTCCGACGAGACCGAGCCGGTTCCCGAACCCGAGCAGACGACCGGCGGCTGGACCTACTACGACAACTGCGACGCGGCCCGCGCGGCCGGTGTGGCACCGCTCCACCGAGGGGACCCGGGATACCACGACGGTCTCGACCGTGACGGCGACGGCACCGCGTGCGAGCCGTACCCAGGGCAGTGAGGTCGGGGAAAGATCAGTTCCGAGGGAAGGACGAGGCCCACGGCCGGTCTCTGCGGCACAATCACCGGATGATCGGCAGACGGATCACCTATCGCACCGTGGACGGCGTCCGCATACCCGGAACCTGGCGGCACGCCTTCATCCGGAACGGCCGCTACTTCCTGACGGACCTCTTCATCTACGCCGACGGTCTCATCGACTGCTGGGGCCTCGTCACGGTCGAGGAGTTCGAGGAGAAGCTCAGGACCGGCTGGGTGGCCACGACCTTCCCGGAGGGCGCGGAGGCGTCCGCGCACGATCTGGCGCGGTGGAAGTTCAGCGCGCCGCGGAGTCGGCTGACTCCCGAACTGGTGGTCGCGGAGGTCCGGGACACGATCGACCGGCTGAATCAGCGGCCGGATTCGACCGGGCGGTGTCTGGCCGCCGTGGAGACCTTCCTCGCCGATCGGACGGAAGAGAACCGGGCCGCGGCACGCGCCGCGTTCCTGGCCATCCCGTCGTCACGGCGCCGCTACGCGCTGGGCGACATGGACAGCAAGGACGGGCCGCTGCGGGTCCTGGTGGCGGGGCCCGGAGGCCGGACCTACCTTCCGAACGACCCGCCGGTCTCACAGGCGCGCTACGACAGGGCCCTCGCCTATTTCGAGGAGAACTCCCACTGGCGGGCGGAGCACGACGCAGGCCCGCCGGCAGACGGGCCGACGGTCCCGCACGCCGCGTTGGTCCATCTTCACCACGCGCAAGCGGGCGAGCCGGTGGCCCATCCCGGCCGCCGGGGACTGCGCAACGACTACCCCGCTCCCCTCACCGTCGGGGAGGTCGTCTACCCCTCCGTCACCCACGCCTACTGGGCCCTGTCGGTCACCCAGCCGGAGGCCCGCAAGGCCATCACGGCGGCGGACACCGCCGCCGCGGCGCTCGAACTCGCGGCCGCGGCGTCTCGCCGCGAGGGCTGGGAACATGTGCGCACCGCCGTCATGACCAGTCTGCTGCGCGCCAAGTACGACCAGCATCCCGAGCTGGCCGAGATCCTGCTGGCGACGGGCGACGCCACCTTGGTGTACCAGGATCTGAACTCGACCTTCTGGGGTGACGGCGCCGGCCACGGCCGCAACTGGGCCGGCCGTCTGCTCGAACTCGTCCGCTCTGAACTGCACGTGCGGCGACACGGGATCCCAGGTCTGTAAGCGGCGCAGCGGTGTGACCTCCTGCGGGGCCGGTGCGACCCGGAGCCGATGGTGAGGAAGGGCCCGGCCGGGGCCGATCACGAGGTGAAGGAGGTCACCTCGGAATGGCTCGGCACGCCCTACGCGGCGGAGGCCAGTCGGTCTGTCGCCCCGGTCCAGGGCTGTGGTTCGGCGACGTCGTCCCGGTACGCGGCGTCTTCGTCGAACCAGCCCGTTCCCGAGAGCCAGGTCTCCAGCCAGGCCGCGAGACTGGTGGAGTCGAGGAACCAGCAGGGGGCCCACGAGCCGCCGTCGTAGGGGTTCGGCTCGAAGAGCAGGACCTGGCCGTCCTCGTCCAGGCAGTCGACGCCGGCGTACATGCCGCAGCCCCAGGTGAGGATCGGTACGACGCCGTCCGGCCACTCCGGGTGTTCCGTACCGGTGGAGGCCGCACGGCGGGCGAGGAACTCGGTGACGACCGAACCGCCGGGTCCGAGCAGGGGCAGGAGCCGGTAGTCCGGGCCGAAGCCGCCATCGGCGATCTCGCGGTACAGGCGGGTGAGGAGGGGGTGGAGGGAGAAGCCCAGTCGTGCCTCGGCCTGGGTGAGGAGGTCTTCGCTGACAGGCGTGGGCAGGTCCGCGTTGTCGGCGGCGGCCCGTGGGGCGATGCGTCGGAGGAGGTCGTCGGTGTCCGTCATGAGCGTGAGGATGGCAGAGGCCACTGACATCGCGGGGACGACGGCCGGGGGAGGGGGGAACGGCCCCCGCAAGCGACTCCCCGCCCGGCCCCGCCTCCCGGCGCTCCCTTCGATCAGTCGGTCGTGTCGAGCGGCATCGACGGCAGGTAGCGCGGTGCGCGCCACGCGTGCAGTCGTTGCTCGATGGCCGCGCCCAGGGACAGGAGTCGGGCGTCCTGGCGGTTGCCGGCCATGAGGAGGAGGCCGACGGGGAGTTCGCCGACGGAGCCGGCGGGGAGGGAGAGGGAGGGGTATCCGGAGACGGCGGCGGGAGTGGAGGAGGGGATGACGTCGTTGTCCCCGCGGGAGCAGTCGGTGGTCCAGGCGGGCGGGTTGGTGGGGGAGGCGATGGCGTCGAGGTGGTGGGTGGCCATGGTCTCGTCGATGGAGCGACGGGAGAGGTCGTCGAGTTCGGCGCGCATGGCCTGGTAGCGCGGGTCGGCGGTGGAGGGCGCGTCGAGGGCCGTCTCGAAGAGTTCCTGGCCGGCGAAGCAGGTCTGTTCGGCGGGGTGGGTGCGGTTGAACTCGACGAGGGCGGCGAGGTCGCGGGGGCCGTTGCGGGTGGAGAGGTAGGCGTCGATGTCGCGGTGGAACTCGCTGAGGAGGGCCGGGAACTCCAGTTCGGCGAGCCTGGCCTGGTAGGGCGGGGTGACCTCGACGACCGTGGCGCCGGCCGCACGGAGTCGGGAGGCGGTGCGGGTCATCAGGGCGTCGACGTCGGGGCCGAGGGAAGGGAGCCGCCACAGGCCGATGCGCTTGCCGTGCAGGCCGCCGGGGTGTGTGGCCGCCGCTGTGAGGGCGGAGGCGGCAGGGGCGCCCGCGGTGTCGGTTCCGCTGATCACCGAGAGGGTGAGGGCGGTGTCGACGACGTTGCGGGCCATGGGGCCGGCGGTGTCCTGCGCGGCGGAGATCGGGACGACGCCGGACTGGCTGACGAGCCCGAGGCTGGGCTTGTGGCCGACGACGCCGTTCATGCCGGCCGGGCACACGATGGAGCCGTCCGTCTCGGTGCCGATCGCCACCTGTGCGAGGGACGCGGCGAGCGCGGCGGCCGAACCGGCGGAGGAGCCGCAGGGGTTGCGGTCGAGGACGTACGGGTTGTGGGTCTGTCCGCCGACCGCCGACCAGCCCGATGTCGGCTTGGCGGCACGGAAGTTGGCCCATTCGGACATGTTGGCCTTGCCGAGGATCACGGCCCCGGCCGCGCGCAGCCTCGCGACGAGGTCGGCGTCCGTGCCCGGTGGATTCCCGGCCAGAGCCAGTGAGCCGGCGGTCGTCGGCATGTCGCGGGTGTTCACGTTGTCCTTCAGCAGGACGGGAATGCCGTCGAGCGGCCCGCGGACCTTTCCGAGGCGGTGCCGGACGTCGCTGGCGAGTGCCTGGCTCAGCGCCGTGGGGCTGGTGCGAAGGACGGCGTTGATCTTCGGGTCGACGGTTCTGATCCGCTGGAGGTACGCGAGGGTCAGCTGCGAGGAGGTCAGGTCGCCGTGCTTCATGCGTGCCTGAAGCTCGGGGATCGTCACCGTGTCCAGGTCGACCCCGCGCAGGACCGCCGATCCGGCGCGGGGGAGGGAACTGCCGGCACGGGGGAGGGAACTGCCGGCGCCGGATTCGGCGGCGATGGCGTGCGTATCCGGTACGCCGGCTGCCAGAAGGGGTGCCACGGCCAGGGCCGCAGTCAGTGCCGCAACACTTCTCTTCTTCATGGCGGACAGCCCACTGCAGGAGGACGGCGGGACACAAGACACTTCTCCGCCTCTCTCCACGTCTCTCCGAACCTCCGTCCAGCACCGGAACGTGCCCGTCCCCGCGGGGTTGCCGACGACGCCGGACGGGTGAACCGCGCCCGCCAAACCGGGGCGCGCGAGGCGTCGGGTGCACGGAAGGCTGCCGGGGGCGCCGTTGCGTGCTGTCAGGCGCCGTTGGAGCGCGGGTGGCCACGGGCAGGATCGCCGGGATCCCGACAGAAGGGCCGACCATGGCCAGTGAGTTCCAGCGCGACAAACTCGTGAACATGTTCAGGGCGTTCGACGCCGACGGAAACGGCTACCTGGACCAGAGCGACTTCCAGGCCCTCGCCGAACGCTGGAGAGGTCTGCCTCGCGTGCGACCGGGGTCCGAACTGGCCGCACGCGTGGACGCGGTCATGCTCGGCTGGTGGGACCTCCTCGCGGCCCATGTGGACACGGACGGCGACGGCATGGTCGATCTGGACGAGCTGCTCGCCATGGTGGACCTCCTCCCCACCATGCGCGAGGCCGTCGCCGCCACCGCCGAGACCGTCTTCGACGCCGTGGACGAGAACGGCGACGGCCGCATCTCGCCCACCGAGCACCGCAGGCTGGTCGACACGTGGCACGGCGGGACGGTCGACATCACCGGCGTCTTCGAGCACCTCGACGGGGACGGGGACGGATACCTGGACCGCCCCGAGTTCACCGACCTCTGGATCCAGTTCTGGACCAGCGACGATCCGACCGAACCGGGCAACCAGCTGTGCGGTCCCGTGCCGACCCCACGGTGACGCTGGAGGCCGGACCCTCCGTCCCGTCGTCGGCCCCGCTGTCGCCGCGAGACTCCATGGGGCCGGTGCCGACCCCGGCGCCGAGCCCGGGGCCGGCACCGGACCGGGCTCGGTTCAGCCCGCGGGCCCGCAGCGCTCGGTGTCGATCTCGGCGAGGGTGGCGTCGTTGTATCGGGGCCCGTGCACGGTCGAGGCGTTCAGGACGCGGCCCGCCGCGTCGAGGACGTCGGCGGGCACGGAGGCGTCCAGCGCCGCCAGGTTCTCCCGCAGGTGGGCCACCGACCGTGTCCCGGGGATGGCGACGACGTGCGGACCGCGGGAGACGACCCACGCCAGCGCCAGCTGTGCGAGGGTGACGCCGGCCTTGCCGGCGATCCGCTCCAGCTCGCGCCGCAGGACGAGGTTGGCGGGGTAGTGGCGGTCGTCGAAGCGGGGCATGCCCCGCCGGATGTCGCCGGCGGGAAGCCCGCCGGGGTCCGGAGGGGCCGAGGTGAGGAAGCCGCGGCCCAACGGGCTGAAGGCCACCAGGGCGACGCCCAGCTCGCGGGCCGTGGCCAGGGTGCCCTGCTCGGGATTGCGTGACCAGAGGCTGTACTCGTTCTGCAGCGCTGCGATCGGATGCACGGCGTGCGCACGGCGCAGCGTCGGGGCGGACACTTCGGAGAGGCCCAGTGCGCGCACCTTGCCGGCCGTCACGAGGTCGGCCATCGCCCCGACGCTCTCCTCGACCGGGACCGCCCGGTCGAGACGGTGGAGGTAGTAGAGGTCGATGACATCGGTGCGCAGTCGTGCCAGCGCCTCGTCGGCGGTACGCCGGATGGTCTCCGGCCGCCCGTCGATCACGCGCCGGCCGTCGACGCCCGTCATGCCGCACTTGCTGGCCAGCACGATCCGCTCGCGGTGGGCGGCGAGCACCCGGCCGACCAGCTCCTCGTTGGCGCCGAAGCCGTAGAGCGCGGCCGTGTCGAAGTGGGTGACGCCCTCCTCCAGCGCCGTCCGGAGGAGGTGCTCGGCCGCCTCCGGAGTCGCGGGGACGCCGTAGGCGTGGCTGACGTTCATGCAGCCAAGGCCGATCGCCGGGACCTCGAAGGGTCCGATCCGGCGCGGTGTACGGCCCGGGCCCGCCGTCGGGGCCGTGCTCATGAGCCCGAGGCGGCGGTGAGCTGTTCCTCCAGGGCCGCCAGCGTCCGGTAGCAGGGGAGGACCTGGGCGATCGAGGAGTTCGGCTCACGGCCCTCGCGGATCGCCGCGACGAACTCGCGGTCCTGGAGCTCGATGCCGTCCATCGAGACGTCGACGCCGCTGACGTCGATCGGCTCGTCCTTGCCGGTGAACAGGTCGTCGTAGCGGGCGATGTAGGTGCCGGTGTCGCCGATGTAGCGGAAGAACGTGCCGAGCGGTCCGTCGTTGTTGAACGACAGCGACAACGTGCACAGGGCGCCGCTCTCCGCCCGCAGCTGGATCGACATGTCCATCGCGATGCCGAGCTCGGGGTGGATCGGACCCTGCATCGCGTGGGCCTGCACGATCGGCGAGCCCGTCTGGTACGCGAACAGGTCGACGGTGTGCGCCGCGTGGTGCCACAGCAGGTGGTCCGTCCACGAGCGCGGCCGGCCCAGCGCGTTGAGGTTGGTGCGGCGGAAGAAGTACGTCTGCACGTCCATCTGCTGGATGCCGTACTCACCGGCCTGGATCCGGCGCCGCACCCACTGGTGGCTCGGGTTGAAGCGCCGCGTGTGTCCCACCATCGCGACGAGCCCGGTGCGCTCCTGCGCGGCCTGGCAGGCCTCCGCGTCGGCGAGGGAGTCGGCCAGCGGGATCTCGACCTGGACGTGCTTGCCGGCGTCGAGACAGGCGAGCGTCTGCTCGGCGTGCATCTGCGTCGGCGTGGCGAGGATGACGGCGTCGACGTCGTCCATCGCGAGCACCTCGTCCAGGGACGCCACGCCGCGGCCGACGCCCTGCTCCGCGGCGAACTTCTGGGCCCGCTCCAGGGTGCTGCTCACGACGGCGGTCACCTCGACGCCGTCGATCCGCCGGAGCGCGGCCGCGTGCTTCGCGCCGAAGGCTCCGCCGCCGGCCAGGGCGACCCGCAGGGTTCGGTCGGTCATGTCAGTTCACTCCTTCGGCGGGCGGCTCGGCCCGCGGGTGGTTTTCGAGGATCAGGTGGCCGACGGCCGTGTTGGAAGCGGGCACATGGTAGAAGCGGTGCTTGACCTCGACGCGGCCGGAGCCGTCGACGTCGCTCATCGCGCCGCGGGCGATCAGCCACATGACCAGCTCGATGCCCTCCGAACCGGCCTCCTCGACGTACTCCAGGTGCGGCACGCGCGCCAGACCGGCCGGATCCTCGACCAACCGGTCGAGGAACGCGTTGTCCCACTCGCGGTTGATCAGGCCCGCGCGCGGTCCCTGCAGCTGGTGACTCATGCCTCCGGTGCCCCAGACCTGGACCTTCAGCGGCCGGTCGTACGACTCGATCGCCTTCCGCAGTGCCTGGCCGAGGGCGAAGCACCGGGCGCCCGACGGCACCGGGTACTGCACCACGTTGACGTGGAACGGGATCACCTTGCACGGCCACTTCTCGACGTCGCCGAACATCAGCGACAGCGGCACGGTCAGACCGTGGTCGACGGTCATCTCGTTGGCGAGCGTCAGGTCGAAGTCGTCCCTGATGAGCGAGTGCGCGATGTGCGCGGCGAGGTCCGGGTCGCCCTCGACGCCGGGGACGGGGCGGGGGCCGTACCCCTCGTCGGCGGTCGGGTACGCCGCGCCCGTACCGAGCACGAACGTCGGTATCAGGGACAGGTCGAACGAGGAGGCGTGGTCGTTGTACACCAGGAAGATCACATCGGGGAGGTTGTCCCTCTCCCACTCCTTGGAGAAGTCGTACCCCTCGAACAGCGGCTTCCAGTACGGCTCGTCGGTCTTGTCGTGGTCCATCGCCGCGCCGATCGCCGGCACGTGCGAGGTGAAGACGGCACCGGTGATCGTGGCGTGCTCAACCGGGGGCCTCCGGTCCGCGTGGGCGGCGTCCAGTACGGCGTGGTCGATCCGGTTCCCCTCGACCGAACGGCCGCCGCCGACCATCATGTCGCGGTACTCCTGTTCGGTCATCCCGGTCATCGAGCCCGCCATCTGCTGGAAGGAGAAACCCAGCGTCGCACCCCACTTGGCGAGGAAGTAGATGTTCCCCCCCTCGCGCATCGCGGCGTTGAGGTCGCGGTCGAGCAGCGCCTGCTTCTGCTCCTCCCGCAGCGGCCACGCGTCCAGGTAGCCGCGCTCGTCGGCGAGGTAGGCCGCGCGGTTCTCCGCCGTCATCAGCGACATGCAGAACTGGTTGAGGTGGTAGCCCTTGGCGGACTGCTCGGCGTCGAAGACGGTCGTCCCCGGAACCAGCCGGTAGGTCTTGTCCAGTGACATGGTCAGGTTCCGATCGTGAGGGGGGTCATCCGGCGTCCGGCCAGTACAGGCGCATCGGGTTGTCGACGAGCAGCTTGCGCTGGAGCTCCGGCGTCGGCGCGATGTGCGGGACGAAGTCGACGAGCAGCCCGTCGTCGGGCATGTGGTCGGTGAGGTTGGGGTGCGGCCAGTCGGTGCCCCACAGCACCCGGTCGGGGAACTCCTCGACCACGCGCCGGGCGAAGGGGACGACGTCGCGGTAGGCCCGCTGCTCCCCGTCGAGGGCCGGTGGGCCGCTCACCGAGAGGCGTTCCGGGCACGTCACCTTGCACCGGATGTCGGGCCGGGCCCGCATGAAGTCCAGGAACGCCTCGAAGTCGGGGCCGTCCGGGTCCTTCGCGGTGTCCGGCCGGCCCATGTGGTCGATGACCAGCGGGACCGGGACCGAGAGGAGGAAGTCCCGCAGGTCGGGGAGGTCGGCCGCCTCGAAGTAGACGACGACGTGCCAGCCGTACGGCGCGATCTTCTCGGCGATGTCCAGCAGGTCCTGCTTCGGCGCCGCGTCCACCAGCCGCTTGACGAAGTTGAACCGCACCCCGCGGACGCCCGCCTCGTGCAGCTCCCGCACCTCGGCGTCGGTGACCTCGGGCCGCAGCGTCGCCACGCCCCGGGCAAGACCGCCGGAGGCCCGCAGGGCGTCGACCATGGCGGAGTTGTCCGAGCCGTGGCAGGTGGCCTGCACCACGACGTTGCGGGCGAAGCCGAGGTGGTCGCGGAGCGCGAAGAGCCGCTCCTTGGACGCGTCGCACGGCGTGTACTTGCGCTCGGGCGCGTACGGGAACTCGGCGCCCGGCCCGAAGACGTGACAGTGCGCGTCGACGGCACCGTCGGGGAGCCGGAACCGCGGCCTGCTCGGATCCGCGTACCAGTCCAGCCAGCCGGAGGTCTTCTCGAAGCCCGCCGGACCGGGGGCCTCCCCGGGGCTCGCGGAGCCGGGGCGCGCCTCGGAGCCCGTGGCGCCCAGGGCCTTCTCGGAACTCGTCGTCATCGTCAGTCCTCGTACCGCAGTCCGAGCTCGGCCAGCGGGCCGCGCATGCCGTAGACGTCCAGGCCGAGCGTGCCCGCCCGGAACTGCGCGCGCTTGCCCTCCTCCTTGGCCTCGCGCGCGGCGGAGGCGGCCGCCACCTCGGCGGCCCGCTCGCGCGGCACCACGACGACACCGTCGGCGTCCGCGACGACCACGTCACCGGGCCGTACCAGGGCGTTGCCGCAGACCACCGGCACGTTGACGGAACCGAGGGTGGCCTTGACCGTGCCCCTGGCGTTGACCGCACGGGAGAAGACCGGGAAGTCCATCCCCTCCAGGTCGGTGACGTCGCGGACACCGCCGTCGATGACCAGGCCCCGGCAGCCCCGGGCGCGGAACGACGTGGCGAGCAGCTCGCCGAAGAAGCCGTCCTCGCTCTCGGTGGTGCAGGCGGCGACGACGACGTCCCCGTCCTGGATCTGCTCGGCGGCGACGTGGAGCATCCAGTTGTCGCCGGGCTGGAGCAGTACGGTCACGGCCGTCCCGCACATCCGGGCCTTCGGGTAGACCGGACGCAGGTAGGGGCGCATCAGCCCGACCCGGCCCATGGCCTCGTGGATCGTGGCGACGCCGAACTTCGACAGCGCGGCCACGGCCTGCGGATCGGCGCGTTCGGTCCTGGTGCGGACGATGCCGAGCTCGGTGTGTTCCATGCGTACTCCTCCTGGGTTCAGCGGCCGGCCGCGGCGAGGCGGGCGGCGAGGCGGGGGTAGACGCGCAGGGCGTTGCCGGAGTAGACGGCGGTGCGCTCCTCGTCCGACAGGTGCGGGGTGGCGTCGACGTACCGCTTCGTGTCGTCGAAGTGGTGGCCGGTGCGCGGGTCGACGTCGCGGACCGCGCCGATCATCTCGCTGGCGAACAGCACGGACCGGCTGGGGACCACCCGGGTCAGCAGGTCGATTCCCGGCTGGTGGTAGACGCAGGTGTCGAAGAAGACGTTGTCGAGGAGCGCCTCGGGATCCGGCTTGCCCAGCGCCATCGCCAGGCCGCGGAACCGGCCCCAGTGGTACGGCACCGCGCCGCCGCCGTGCGGGATGACGAACCGCAGCGTCGGGAAGTCGGCGAACAGGTCGCCCTGGACCAGCTGCATGAACGCCGTCGTGTCGGCGTTGAGGTAGTGGGCGCCGGTGGTGTGGAAGGCGGGATTGCAGGAGGTGCTGACGTGGATCATGGCCGGGATGTCGTATTCGACCATCGCCTCGTAGACCGGGTACCAGCTGCGGTCGGTCAGCGGTGGCGCGGTCCAACCGCCGCCTGACGGATCGGGGTTGAGGTTGACCGTCACCGCGCCGAGCTCCTCGACCGCGCGGCGCAGCTCGGGCACGCAGGTCGCGGGGTCGACACCCGGGGACTGCGGCAGCATCGCGCCCATCGCGAAGCGGTCGGGGTACAGCGTGCTGACCCGGTGGACCAGGTCGTTGCAGATCCGCGCCCAGGTCGAGGAGACCCGGAAGTCGCCGATGTGGTGGGCCATGAAGCTGGCCCGCGGCGAAAAGATTGTCAGGTCGCTGCCGCGCTCGTTCATGAGCCGCAGCTGGTTGCCCTCGATCGCCCGGCGCAGGTCGTCGTCGGTGATGACCAGGTCGCCGGGGTCCGGCGCGTCCGCGGGCGACCCGACGGCCGCCACCTGCCGGTCCCGCCACCGCTCCAGCTGCGGCGGCGCCGTCGTGAAGTGACCGTGACAGTCGATGATCATGGGTTGTCTCCTGAGGTCGTCGAGATCAGGCCCGTGCGCTGACGGGCCAGCCGGTGTACTGCTCGGCAAGATAGGCGCGTCCGGAGCGCGTGCCGACGACGTTGTCGAGCTCGCCGAGCTGGCGGCGCAGGTCGAACGCCGAACCGCCGGGCGCCGTGTGCAGCAACTGCGTCATCCAGTGGGAGAAGTTCTGCGCCCGCCACACCCGCTGCAACGCGCGCGGCTGGTAGTCGTCGAGCGCCGCCTCGCCCTCTGCCCCGAGCGCCCGCAGCAGTACGTCGGCCAGCACCTTCACGTCGTGCAGCGCGAGGTTGAGCCCGCGCGCACCCGTCGGCGGCACCGTGTGCGCGGCGTCTCCGGCGAGCAGCATCGAACCCCAGCGCATCGGCTCCTGCACGAACGACCGGAACCGCAGCACCGACTTCTCGAGGATCGCGCCCTCCTTGAGGCGGAAGCCGTCCTCGCCCGCGACCCGCGCCTGCAGCGTCTCCCACACGCGGTCGTCCGGCCAGGCGTCGACGGACGCGTCGGGGGAGCACTGGAAGTACATCCGCTGCACGCTCTCGGTGCGCCGGCTGATCAGCGCGAAACCGTGCTCCGAGTGGGCGTACACCAGCTCGGGCGCGCTCATCGGCGCCTCGGCCATGATGCCGAACCACGCGAACGGGTAGTCCTTGCCGTAGCGCACCCGCCGGTCCTCGGGCACCAGGTTGCGGCACATGCTGCGCGAACCGTCCGCACCGACCACGTACCGTGCGCGGATCTCGTGCCGGGAGCCGTCCGCCGCGGTGTGACGCACCCGGGGAGCGCTGCTCGTGACGTCGAGGACCTCGGTGTCCCTGACACCGAATCGCACCGTCCCGCCGTCCCGGTCCCGCGCGTTCGCCAGGTCGACGAACACGTCGGTCTGCGGGTACAGCCACACCGACTCGCCGACCAGCGCCTTGAAGTGGATTCGGTGCGCCCGCCCGCCGAACCGCAGTTCGGTGCCTTCGTGCTCGTGCCCCTCGCGCAGAATCCGGTCGGATACGCCGGTCTCCACCAGGTCCCGGGCCGCGTCGGCCTCCAGGATGCCCGCGCGCTGCGTCGTCTCGATCTCCCGCCGGGTGCGGGTGTCGACCACGATCGTGTCGACACCCGCGCGCCCCAGCCGGTGCGCCAGCATCAGCCCCGCGGGGCCGGCACCGACGACAGCGACGGGAACCGAGGCAACGGTGTCGACGACGGCATCAGCCATGGCATCTCCTGAGCAACTGTGAACGTTCCGAACACGTCGAACGTTGACACCCAGGGCCGCCACCGGTCGCCCACGTTTCCGTCAGGCGGAAGCCGCCCCGATACGGGCGGGACTTCCCGCGGCCCGGCGCGTACGCGCACCTGTCGCTCCCGCGGCGCCGCACGTACGCCCGCCAGGGACCCCGCCGGCCGTCAGACGTGGTGCGCGTACGCCCGCCGGAGGCCGCCGGCACGTCAGGCGGTCGTGCGCGTACGCCCGCCGGGAGCCTGCCGGCACGTCAGGCAGTCGTCCGCGTAGGCCCGTCAGGGCCCCGCCGGCACGTCAGGCAGCCGTGCGCGTACGCCGCCCGAGCTCGTCGGAGATTCCGTGCGCGGCCCTCAGGAGCGGCTCCCGCAGTCGGCGCGCGCGGCTCGCGCCGTCCGCCGTGATCACGATGCCCAGCGAGGCGCTGACGGGGCCCGTCCGGCCGATCCGCACAGGCGTGGCCACCGCGACCGTGCTCTCCGAGAGCTGGCGGTTGCTGACGAAGACCTGCTCGCGACGGATCCGGTCCAGCTGGGTGCGCAGCGCCTTCGGGTCGACGACGGTGTGGGGAGTCCAGGCCCTCAGGGGCGCGTCGAGAACCTCCTCCTGGATCTCCCGCGGCGCGTGCGCCAGCAACACCCGTCCCATCCCGGTGGAGGCGATCGGAAAACGGGTCCCGACCATGGTCATCAGCTCCACCGACCGGTGCCCGGCGATCCGTTCGACGAACACCAGCTCCGTGCCCTCGCGCACCGCGAGCTGGACGTTCTCGTGGGTCACCTCGTAGAGGTCCTGCATGAAGGGCAGCGCCACATCGCGCAGGATCTGCGTGCGCGGGCACCCCGAGGCGATCTCCCAGAGCCGCAGCCCGACGTGCCACGCCCCGTCCTCGCCGCGCTCCAGGACGCCCCAGCTCGCGAGCTCCGCCACCACCCTGTGCGTGGTGCTCAGCGCGAGGCCCGTACGCTGAGCGACCTCCGACAGGGTCTGCGAGGGATGCTCACGGTCGAAGGCCGAGAGGACCTTGAGGACTTTTCCTGCCGCCGAGATCTGGGTCGCGCTCACGCGGCCAGTCTCGCAGACCGGCGCCGAGCAGCCCGACTGCCGCCGGACCACCCGCCGCACTCCAGGGAGGCTTTGTGAACCGAGAGATCTCCGGACTCTCCTCGATGGCGACCCGACCGATCCTCGCCGAGCTGTCCGAGCACATCCGGAACGCCCACGGCATCCCCGTACGGTTCGAGGCCGCCGGCGGCGTCGAGACCGCACGCCGCGTACGCGAGGGTGCGCAGGCCGACCTCCTCGTCCTCGCCGACGGGGCCCTGGCCGCCCTGGCCGGGGAGGGACACCTCCTGCCGGACACCGTGCGCCCCCTGTGGGTCTCCCAGGTCGTCGCCGCCGTGCCGGAGGGAACCCCGGTGCCGGCCCTCGACACCGCGTCCGACCTGCGCGCCGCCCTCGTCTCGGCACGGAGGATCGCCTACTCCACGGGTCCCAGCGGCACCGCCCTCGTCGACCTGATCAGCCGCCTCGACCTCACCGACACCCTCGCGGGCCGCCTCGTCCAGGCGCCGCCGGGCGTGCCCGCCGGCAGCCTGCTGTCCTCGGGACAGGCCGACCTCGCCTTCCAGCAGCACAGCGAACTGATGGACCTCCCGGGCGTCGCCGTCATCGGCCCCCTCCCCGGCGACACCGCCATCAGCTCCCTCTTCAGCGCGGGCGTCCTCACCGCCTCCACCCAGCCCGCCCGGGCCCTCGACGTGCTCGGACTCCTCGCCTCCGACGCGGCGACGAAGACCGCCCGGGGCCGCGGCATGCGGGCGCCGGGAGACGGGTGACCCGGACGCGCCCCACGTCGCATCAGAGCCCGGCACGTCCGTCGGGCCCGCCCGGGTGACGGCGCCTCGGTCGGGGCAGGAGCCGCATGACGTCGGCTTCGACCAGGGCCCCCTGAGACCGGCGTCAGCGACGGGGCCTCCCGGGGCCGGCGTCAGCCGGGGCCGCTCCAGTCGAACGGGAAGTACTTGCTCGACTTCCCGGAGCGGTCCCAGGAGAAGCCGAACGCGTCCGCGCGGTCGACGGTGGCCCGTCCCCACGTGGCGACCTGGCCCGGCCCGACCTCGGCGCCCGGGGCGTTGTGCACCTGGACGCGGGCGCCGTCCGGGGTGGTCGGCCCGGTGAGGGCCTCGGCGGTCGCGGTGACACGGCCGGGGATCTCGGCGCGCCAGTTGGCGAGGTCCTCGTCGATCTCCACGTGGATGGGAGCGACGTCCATGCCCCTCATCTCCGGGTGGAACATCTGGCCGAACTCCGCCGGCCACCCGCCCGCCTCACCTCCGAACACCGCCCCGAGCGCGGCTCGCTGCTCCTCGTCGGCGCGTTCGTCGAGGAAGACCGCGGCGTAAGGCTCGGTGTGCGTACCGGCCCACGGGTTGCCCTCGAAGGAGCCGAGCATCAGGACGTTGAGGTCGTCGAGCCGTACGTCACCGAAGCTGCCCTCCCGGATGTGCCACACCAGGACGCCCTCGCAGTCGCCGTAGGTCGGGGGCTGCGCGAACGTGCACGGGCAGGGAATGGCGCACTTGCACACGTCGAACCAGTCTCCGACCAGGTGCCAGCGCGGGCCGCCGGTGGCCTGCTCAGTCATCTCGCTTCCCTCCAGCCGAGCTCGGAGGAGCTCACTCGGAGTGGCGAGACCGCGTGCCCCGAGCCCGTTCCCGGGATCGGCGAACGGTCTCCCTACCAGCTTGCACCCACGGAACGGCCCGCGGAACCGTCACCCCGCACCCGCTTGCCCGGACGACACGCACGGGCACGAGCGGTCACGCACCGGCACGCCCCCGGCGCCTCACATGTCGCCCATGGACGGCATCGAGCCCTGCAGCCCCGGCAGCATCCAGTCCTGGAACGGGGCGAGCACCGCCAGGACGAGGAAGGCGACGCCCACGACCGTGCCGAGCAGCGCGCCCCGGGACCACAGCTTCTCCACGAAGATCACCAGCGCCAGTCCGGCCATCGCCGCGACGTTCATCATGCCGAGCGGGACGAAGACGACCATCAGCCCCGCACAGCATCCGACGCAGTACGCGCCGTGATGGAGGCCCACCCGGAGGTCACGGGCCGGCCGCCGGAAGCCCGCGTACCGCACCAGATGTCCCAGCGGGTCCCGGCAGTGCCGCAGGCAGACGTGCTTGAGGGGACCCAACTGGTACAGGCCCGCGAGCAGGAAGGCAACCGAACCGATCCAGCGCCCGGCGGTGGGACGGTCCTCCACCAGACCGCCGGTGAACGCCAGGGCCGCGTAGGCGAGCAGTCCGAACGCGGTCCACACCAGCAGGTACCCGCCCACGAACTCCGCGGTCCGCACGGCCCGCGCCCAGCCCGACGACCGCCTGCCGATTCCCCGTACCCACGTGATCGCCACCGGCGCCATGGACGGCAGCATCATCGCCGCCATCATCGTCACCCAGAGCAACAGGAACAGGGGCAGCGCCATTCCCATCGTGCCGGGCTCGATCCCCATGCCCCGGGCCTGCCCGATCGTCAGCACCCACGCGGGCACGGCGATGAGGACGACCAGCAGCCAGGCGCCCGCGAGGTCCCGCGCGGGCAGCAGCCCCCCGCCGACTCCGGTCGGGGCGGGCGGCCGGGCGGTGACGAAGGCGGAGATCCGGCTGCGAAGCATCGGCGTGCCTTCCTGCTGCTGTTTCCAGCACAGCACACGGCCCCTCGCCACGCGACCCGGCCCCGAGGGCACCCGAGGAACGTCACCGTCGCCGGCCTCGTCGGCGCCCTCGACGTGTCCTGACCCGCCCTCACCACGGAGCCCCGGACACGAAATCGGTCGTCCTCAGCCCCGTCTCCCTGACGCGATCCGGCCGTGACCACGCGGGTCCGCCGGACGGTCACCGGCGCAGGCCGCGCGTCGCGGTCAGGCGGGCGTCCGCCCCGTTCAGGAGGGTGTCGAGGAGGACCGGGTAGGCGCTGTGGTTCATGCGGTCGGCCAGAAGGGGAGCGGTGGCGGCGATGTGGGGATGGGTGGTCGCGGGGAGGTGCGCGTAGGTGGAGGTCCACATGTGTTCGTCGGCCTCGCGGACCTCGTCCTTGATGGCGAGTGCGCCGGCGTCGAGAGCGGCGAAGGCCAGGGCGAGGTCGATGAAGGCGTGGTAGACGCCGACGGCGTCGGTGTCGCTGAAGCCGGCGTCGCGCAGGATGCCGAGGATGGTCTCGTCGACCTCGATCTCGCGGGGGCGGCCGGTGACGCGGCTGGCGGTCAGGACGGCGGCCTGCGGGTGGGCGAGGTAGGACGCGTGGATCGCGAGGCCCAGCGAGCGGAGGTCGGCGCGCCAGGCGCCGGTGGCCGTCCAGCTGTCCAGGGCGCGGCCCATGAGCTCTTCGCCGATGGCCCGGGTGAGGCCGTCCAGGCCGGCGAAGTACCGGTAGACGGTGCTGGGGTCGGCGCCGAGAGCGGCGCCCAGTCGGCGGGCGCTGAGTCCGGCGGCGCCGTGCTCGTGCAGCATGCGCAGCGCCGTCCGCACGATCAGTCCCTCCGACAGCACGGTGCCCTGGCGCGTGGGGCGCCGCCTGCGCCGTTCCGCCTCCGTGACGACCTTCTTCGGCATGACGCCACCGCCTCCCCGGTCCTTATGCCAACGCCGTAGACCTTAACGCGGGGTGTCGTGTTGCATCGGGACGTCCCCGGCCGCCGCCGGGGCCGCCTCGACGAAAGGGTGTGTGACATGCGTGTGCTTCTGGTGGGTGCGGGCGGCGTCGGAACGGCCGTCACCCGTATCGCGGCCCGGCGTGACTTCCTGACCCGCATGGTCGTCGCCGACTACGACCTGGCCCGCGCGGAGGCCGCCGTGGCGGCGCTCGGTGACGGGGAGGACCGGTTCAGCGCCCGCCGCGTGGACGCCTCCGACGAGACGGCGGTCCGCCGCCTGCTCGTCGAGGAAGGCTGCGACGTCCTGCTGAACGCGACCGACCCCAGGTTCGTGATGCCCCTGTTCAACAGCGCGCTCGCCGCCGGCGTGCACTACCTCGACATGGCGATGTCACTGTCCGTGCCGCACCCCACCGCTCCGTACGAACAGTGCGGGGTCAAGCTCGGCGACGAGCAGTTCGCGCTGGCGGTGGCCTGGGAGAGCGCCGACCGCCTCGCCCTGGTCGGCATGGGCGTGGAGCCGGGCCTCTCGGACGTCTTCGCCCGGTACGCGGCCGACGAACTCTTCGACGAGATCGAGGAGCTCGGCGTCCGCGACGGCGCGAACCTCACCGTCGAGGGCTACGACTTCGCGCCGTCCTTCAGCATCTGGACCACCATCGAGGAGTGTCTCAACCCGCCCGTCGTCTACGAGGAGGGCCGCGGCTGGTTCACCACGGCACCCTTCAGCGAACCGGAGGTCTTCGAGTTCCCCGAGGGCATCGGCCCCGTCGAGTGCGTGAACGTCGAACACGAGGAGGTCCTCCTCATGCCCCGGTGGCTCGACGCCCGCCGGGTGACGTTCAAGTACGGCCTCGGCGACGACTTCATCACCAAGCTCAAGACCCTCCACGAACTGGGCCTCGACTCCACTGCCGGGGTCACCGTCCCCGGCGCGGACGGACCGGTCCAGGTCTCCCCGCGCGACGTGGTCGCCGCCTGCCTGCCCGACCCCGCCACCCTCGGCGACCGCATGAAGGGCAAGACCTGCGCGGGCACCTGGGTCAAGGGAACCAAGGACGGATCACCGCGCGAGGTGTACCTCTACCACGTCGTCGACAACGAGTGGACCATGCGCGAGTACGGTTCCCAGGCCGTGGTCTGGCAGACCGCCCTCAACCCCGTCGTCGCCCTGGAGCTGATCGCCACCGGCGCCTGGAAGGCGAGCGGCGTCCTCGGCCCCGAGGCCCTCCCGCCCCGGCCGTTCCTCGACCTCCTCGGCGTGTACGGGTCCCCCTGGGGCATGCGCGAGGACTGACCCCCGCCCCACTCCGCCAGGGCCGCCGACGACACCACGTACGGGCCCGCCGGCGGCAACGACCGCATCGAGGGCGACCCCGGCGACGACCGCCTCGACGACGGCGGCGCCCTCGCCCACCGGATCGTCCACGACCGGCGTGCCCAAGGGGTCGCCGAACGCCCGCCCTTCCAGCACGGCGTGGCCGACCGTGGAGCCACCGGGCCGCAGGACCAGGGTCATCGACCCCGGTTTCCACGTCGTCCGGGGCGCCGGCCGATTCCACCCCTCGTGCCGTACGTGCGTCCAGGGCCGTCGGCCGTGCGCGGTGTCGTACAGGCGGACCATCATCGTCCGAGGGCCGCTCGCGGAGAAGCCGTGGACGCCCGGGACCGCCGCCCCGGAGACCTCGCCCACCGCCGCCTGGCCCACCACATCGCGCAGACCACGCCCCCCGCCACCCCGTACGCGACGGTCACCCCCGTGGTGCCCACGACCGGACCGGCCAGGTACGCCACCGCACCGGCCGCGGCGACGCCGAGCCACTCCCAGCGGCCGTCCAGGGCGACGAGGGCGATCAGCAGCAGGGCGTACCAGGAGTAGCCGGGAGTCAGGAGGAGGAACGCGGTGCCGGTGGTCGACAGGGCGCCCTGCCAAGGGCGTTCGGGGTCGCCGCGCCACCACACCGCGGCCGATGCCGCGGCGATGCCGAGGACGGCCGCGGGCAGCGCCCACGTGTCGGGCAGGACGAGACGGAGCAGGGCGTAGCGGCCGCCGGCGTCCGGGTCGTCGTAGCCCTCCTCCCGGGCGTAGCCGCCGAGGTAGCCGAGGACCGAGGAGTGGGAGACGAGGACGTACGGGAGGTAGAGGAGCCCGACCGTGGCGGCGACGGGGCCGAGCACCGGCAGGGCGGCGCGGGGCCGCCGCCTGCCGGCCAGGGCGCCCGGCAGCAGTACGGCCGGCAGGAGTTTCGCCGCGATCGCCGACCCCAGCAGCACGCCGCCCGCCACCGGCCGGCGTGCCACGGTGAGGAGGGCGGCGACGGAGAGGAGGACGGCGAGGGCGTCGACATGGGCGTTGTCGACGGCCTCGACGGGCACGGCCGGGCACCAGGCCCAGTACGCGGCCCGGCGGGGATCTCCACGGCGGCGCAGGCCCACGAGCAGCACGCCGGTGACGGCCAGGGAGAGCAGGGCGCCGCCGAGCTGGAGGGCCTTGTGGCGGGCACCGGCCGGTGAGAACGCGTGGACGAGGACGAACCAGCCCTCGGCGACCGGCGGGTAGACGGTGTGCACGGCGGGCCGGTTGATGCGGGTGCAGCCGCCGCCGGGAAGGGGGGACAGCAGCGGATCCGGTCGTGAGCACGTCTCCGGTCCGGGGAACAGCCAGCCGTCGCGCAGGGCGTCGAGCTCCGCGTCGGCGGGAGCGTGGTCGTACGGCGAGATGCCGGCGGCCTGCACCCGGCCGTCCCACGCGTACCGGTAGGAGTCGGTGCTCGTGCGGGGCGCCGCGAGCAACCCCGTCGCGGTGACGGCGACCGCCCCGGCCAGGACCAGCGGGACCACCGCCCGGCCGGGGACGCGGCGCAGGGCGACGACCGCGACCGCGAACAGGGCCCAGGCCGACGCGTAGCCGGTGAGGAATGCCGTGCCGGTCGCGTCCCCGCGGACCAGGACCGCGAGGGACACGGCCAGCAGAGCGACGGCCGGACAGGTGACGACGAGGACGCGGGTCATGGGCGCAGCCTGCCAGCGCGTCCCGCACCCCTGAGGGCGACCCGTCGGGGCGTTCGGGTTTCGTAAGGTGTCGGACCGCCCACGGCGACGGCCGCGGCGGTGTCATGGACGGCATGACCTCTCGCCCGCCCGAGCCCCCTCCGCACCCGGCCGCCCCGGCCTCCCGGTGGCGCCCGCCCCTCGGCCCGCCCGCCTTCACGGGGCGGCTGCACGACGCCAGAACGGCGACCGCCGTCGGCCGGTGGCTGGGCGCGGCCTTCGCCGTGTGCCTCGCGACCGGGCTCGTCAGCCACTACCTCCAGCGCCCCCCGGAGTGGCTGGCCGACCGCCTGCCCACCCGACCGGTGTGGGGCTACGCGTTCACCCAGGGCCTGCACGTCGCCACCGGGCTGGTCGCGATCGTGCTGCTGCTGGTCAAACTGTGGGCGGTGTACCCCCGGTTGTTCGTGTGGCCGCCGGTCCGGTCCGCGCGGCACGCGCTGGAGCGGCTGTCCGTGGCCGTCCTCGTGGCCTCCGCGGTCTTCGAGGTGCTCACCGGGTTGCTCAACATCGCCGAGTGGTACCCGTGGCCCTTCGCCTTCGTCCCCGTCCACTTCGCCGTCGCCTGGGTGGCGACCGGCTCGATCCTGCTGCACATCGCCGTCAAGGCCCCCGAGATCAGGGACCACTGGGGCCGGCGCTCGCCCGGGACCCGGACCCTGCCGGCCCAGGACGCGGTGGACCGCCGCTCCCTGCTCCTCGCCACCGGCGCCGCCGCCGGCGTCGTGACGCTGACGACCGTCGGCCAGTCCTTCACTCCGCTGAAGGCCTTCGACCTGCTCGCGCCCCGGCACCCCGACCACGGCCCCCAGGCCCTGCCCGTGAACCGCACCGCCGCGGCGGCGGGCGTGACCGCGGGCAGCCTGGCGGGCTGGAGCCTCGAGGTCACCGGGCCCCGGCCGTACGACCTCGCCCTCGACGCCCTGCGGGCGATGCCCCGGACCGGCGCCCGGCTGCCCATCGCCTGCGTGGAAGGGTGGAGCGTCGACGCCGACTGGGGCGGGGTACGGATCCGCGACCTGGTCGCGCGCGCCGGCGGGCGTCCCGGCCGGGACGCCGTGCGGGTGACGTCGCTGGAGGCGAGCGGGGCCTACCGGGTCATGGACATGGGCGCGGAGTACGCGGACGATCCGCTGACCCTCCTCGCCCTGACCCTGAACGGGCGGCCGCTCGACCTCGACCACGGATTCCCGGCGCGGATCATCGCCCCCAACCGCCCCGGAGTCCTGCAGACCAAGTGGGTGCACCGGTTGGAGGTGCTGTGAGGACGACGAGCGTGCTGCGATACGCCGTCGGGGCGCTCGGTGTCGCCCTCGTAGGGCTCGGCGCGTGGCTGGTGTCCGCCGGGCCCGATCCGCTCGGAGTGCTGGTGTGGCTGGCGGGCGCGCTCGTCCTGCACGACGGGATCATCGCCCCGCTGGTGCTCGCCGTGGGGCTGCTGCTCGTCGGCCGCCGCCTGCGGGGCCCGCTGCGCGGAGCCCTGCTGGTCGCGGGCAGCGCGGTCCTCGTGACGCTCCCCCTCCTCGTACGACCGGGTGAGCCCCCCAACCCCTCGGCGCTGCCCCTCCCGTACGGCCGGAACCTCGCGATCGTGCTGGCGGCCGTCGCCGTGGCGACCGGAGCGCTCATCGCCGTACGACGACGACGGGAGCACCGTCAGCGGCGGGCGACGGCGGACGACTGAGGGACGAACGCCAGGAAGGCACGCCCGTCCAGGGCCCATTGCCCGGAGACCTCCCAGCCCGCGCCCCGCGCGTGCGCGACCAGGGCGCGGGCGCCGACCCGGGCCCAGGGGAACGGCGCGCCGTGGCCGCCCCGCCCGTCGTCGACGCGGACCTCGCAGGTCTCGTCGACGTCCACGGGCGCGCATTCCGCGAGGAGGCGCCCGGCACGCGACACGACACGCCGGAGCCGGCGCAGCAGCGCGGCCGGGTCTCCGCCGATCCCCACGTTGCCGTCGATCAGCAGTGCCGTGTCCCAACGGCCCTCGGCCGGCAGCGGCTCGAACACCGACCGGCACAGAGCCGCCCCGCCCAGCCGTACGGTACGGGCGACGGCCTCCCGGCTGATGTCGATGCCCAGCGCGCGCCGCCCGTCGGCGGCCAGCGCGGCGACGAACCGCCCCGGCCCGCAGCCGACGTCGAGGACCGTGCCACGGCAGCGTGCGAGGACGGACCGGTCCGCGCGGTCCGGCGCCTCGCACCAGCGCTCGATCTCCAACGGCAGCAGCCGGCCGTCGTGCCGGCGCAGGAACAGCGGCCCCCTGCCCGTCCGCAGGGCGCAGTCGTACGGGCCGGCCCGCCATGCCGTCGTGGTCAACGCCCCGCTCCCGTCGTCGTGGCGGTCAGCTCGGCGTACCGGGCGGCGAAGAGCGTGCCGGGCGCGGCCTCCGCGACCCGCCGCGCGTCCGACGCGGTGTCCACATCCCTCAGCACGGGCAGTTCACCCACCCGCAGCCCGGCCGCCCGCAGCCGCCCGTACTGCACCGCGCCCGTCTCCGGCCTGGACATGGGGACCCCGAGCAGGAGGCACGGGTCGGGACGGCACAGGCCGAGCGCCCAGAAGCCCCCGTCGGCGGCCGCGCCGAACCAGGCGTCGTACGCGTCCCAGCACAGCGCGGGAGCCAGGAGCGCCGGCGTGACGTGGGGGGTGTCCATGCCGATGAGCAGGGCCGGTCCCGAGCAGGCGGCGAACGCGGCGGCCAGCCGCGCGTCGAGTCCGCCGCTCGCCTGCGGGACCACCTCGAAACCCGGAGGCAACCACGGGCCGGGCCGCCCGTCGAGCACGAGGACGTGCCGGTCCGCGGGGACACGGGCGGCGGCGCACAGCGTGTCGGCGAGGGCCGCCTCGGCGAGCACGGCCGCCTCCTCCGGGGTGAACGGGGGAGTGAGCCGGGTCTTCACCCGGCCCGGCCGGGGCTCCTTCGCGATGACGAGCAGGGCGGTCACGGGCGGCCACCGCCCACCGGCGCCGGCTCGTCGAGCACCTTGCGCATGTCGTGGACCGCCTGCCACGTGCCCCTCCACGTGCCCGTGACCTTCGACCGGCCCGCCCGCGGCAGATACGGCACGTCGACCTCGCGCACCCGCCACCCGGCATCCGCGGCCCGCACGACCATCTGCAGCGGATAGCCGCTGCGCCGGTCGTCGAGCGCCAGACCGAGCAGCGCCTCGCGGCGGGCCGCCCGCATGGGCCCGAGATCACGCAACCGCAACCCGGTGCGCCGACGCAGCAACCAGGACAGGGCGACGTTGCCGGCCCTGGCGTGAGCCGGCCACGCGCCCCGCTCGGTCGGGCGACGGCGGCCAAGGAGGAGATCGGCGGAACCCTCGGCCACCGCACCGACGAGACCCGGCAGCAGCCCCGGGTCGAGAGAGGCGTCGCAGTCGCAGAAACAGACGAACTCGGCCTCGGAGGCGAGCAGTCCGGCATGGCAGGCGGCGCCGAAACCGCGCCTCGGCTCGCGCACGACGGTCGCGCCGAGACCCTCGGCGATCCCGGCGGACCCGTCGGTCGAACCGTTGTCGACGACGATCGCACGCCAGCCGGCGGGCACCCGGGCCAGCACCCAGGGCAAGGCCTCGGCCTCGTCGAGGCAGGGAAGGACGACATCTACGCTCATGGCTGTCACATGACCCACCGTAGGAACCGCACGGCCTCCCGAGGCCGTTCCACTCCTTACGAAACGCGGACGTCCACCTCCGTCCCCCCAGCCGGCCGTGACCGCCGGCCCCGACGGATGCCACCCTGTGCGGCATGACCGAGCACAGCGCCCCGCCGCTCCCGGCCCGCGTCCTCGTCGTGGACGACGACCCCACCGTCGCCGAGGTGGTCACCGGCTACCTCGACCGGTCCGGCTTCACCGTGGACCACGCGGCCGACGGCCCCGACGCCCTGCTCCGCGCCGCGGAACGACGTCCCGACCTCGTCGTCCTCGACCTGATGCTGCCGGGCCTCGACGGCCTCGAGGTGTGCCGGCGGCTGCGGGCCACCGGCCCCGTACCGGTCATCATGCTGACCGCGCGGGGTGACGAGGAGGACCGGATCACGGGCCTGGAGGTGGGCGCCGACGACTACGTCACGAAGCCGTTCAGTCCGCGCGAGCTCGTCCTGCGCGTCGAGTCCGTCCTGCGCCGCAGCCGCGCCGCCACCCTCGCGACGCCCACCCGGATCCTGCGCGACGCGGGCCTCACCATCGACCCGACCACCCGCAGAGCCACCCGACGAGGCACCGAACTCGCCCTCACGCTCAGGGAGTTCGACCTCCTCGCCTACTTCCTCGAACACCCCCGCGCCGCACACACCCGAGAGGAACTGATGCGGCGCGTGTGGGGCTGGGACTTCGGCGACCTGTCCACCGTCACCGTCCACGTCCGCCGCCTCCGCGCCAAGATCGAGGACGACCCGGCACAACCGAGACTCATCCGCACGGTCTGGGGCGTCGGATACCGCTTCGAGCCCCACCGGGAAGAGGAGACGGCATGAAGGACGTCCTGCTCATCGCGGGCTTCGCCCTGGCGGGAGCCGTCTGCGCCGGCATCGCCGGAGCGATCGTCCTCCGTCTCGTACGACACCGCTCGGTCGCCGTGTCCCTGACCGTCGTCGCCGCCGTCACCGTCACGGCGATGCTCGCCGGAACACTCGCCGTCGCCCAGGCGATGTTCCTGTCCTCCCACGACCTGTGGGTGGTCACGGTCGTCGCCGCCATGGCCGCCCTCGTCTCCCTCGGCACCGCCGTCGTCCTGGGCCGCTGGGTGGTGGCCCGCAGCAGGGCCCTCGCCCGCGCCGCACGCGACTTCGGCGACGGCGGCAGCTTCTCCGCCCCCGACGGTGCCGCCACCGCCGAACTCGCCGCCCTCAGCCACGCCCTGGCCGCCACCAGCGCCACCCTCGACGCCTCCCGCAAGCGCGAGCGCTCCCTGGAGGCCTCACGCCGCGAGCTCGTCGCCTGGATCTCCCACGACCTGCGCACCCCACTGGCCGGACTGCGGGCCATGGCCGAGGCCCTGGAGGACGGCATGGCCCCCGACCCCGCCCGCTACCACCGCCAGATCCGCACCGAGGTCGACCGCCTGACCACCATGGTCACCGACCTCTTCGAACTCTCCCGCATCCACGCCGGCGCCCTGACCCTCAGCCCGAGCCGCATGTCCGTGTACGACCTCGTCGGCGACGCCCTCAGCGGCGCCGACCCCCTCGCCCGCGAGCACGGCGTCCACCTCGTCGGCGACCGGGTCGCCGCCGTACCCGTCGAAGTCGACGGCAAGGAGATGACCCGGGTCCTCGCCAACCTCCTCGTCAACGCCATCCGCCACACCCCCGCCGACGGCACCGTCGCCGTCGCCGCCGAACACCGCCGCGACGCCGTCGTCCTCTCCGTCACCGACGGCTGCGGCGGCATCCCCGACGCCGACCTCACCCGCGTCTTCGACACCGGCTGGCGCGGCACCGAGGCCCGCACCCCACCCGCCGGCGCCGGCCTCGGCCTCGCCATCGTCCGCGGCATCGTCGAGGCCCACGCGGGTCGTGCCGAAGTCCGCAACGTCCCCGGCGGCTGCCGCTTCGAGGTCACTCTGCCGACGGCGGCACACTGACACCGACACCGGCACCGGCACCGGCACCGGCACCCATGCGGGTCGTGCCGAAGTCCGCAACGTCCCCGGCGGCTGCCGCTTCGAGGTCACTTCGCCGACGGCGGCACACCGACACCGACGCCCACCGACGCCCGCTGCTCGGCGAGGGCGAACTCCGCCATCCCCTCCTCGAACCCGACCACCGGCCGCCACCCCGACTCCTTCCGCAGGCGGGTCGAGTCCGCCGTGATGTGCCGCACGTCCCCCAGCCGGTACTCGCCCGTCACCACCGGTTCCGGACCACCGCACGCCCGCGCCAGAGCGGTCGCCATCTCGCCGACCGTCCGAGGGTCACCACTGCCGGTGTTGTACGCGGTCACCCCGCCGCTCGCCGGCCCGCCCGTCGCCTCCAACGCGACGACGTTCGCCGCCGCCACATCCCGTACGTGCACGAAATCCCGACGCTGACCACCGTCCTCGAACACGCGCGGCGCCTCACCCCGCGCCAAGGCCGAGCGGAAGAGGGACGCCACCCCGGCATAGGGCGTATCGCGCGGCATCCCCGGCCCGTACACGTTGTGATACCGCAACGAGACCGCCGTGCCACCCACCGCACGAGCCCACGCCGCCGTCAGGTACTCCTGGGCGAGCTTCGTCGTCGCGTACACGTTGCGCGGGTCGACCGGCGCGTCCTCGCCGACCAGGCCCGAAGCGAGCTCGGCACCGCACGCGGGGCAGCGCGGTTCGAAGCGTCCCGCGTCGAGATCCCCCGGCACGCGGGCCCCCGGTCGTACGACCCCGTGCGCGCGACACTCGTACCGCCCCTCCCCGTACACCACCATCGACCCCGCGAGGACGAGCCGCCGCACACCGGCCTCCGCCATCGCGGCCAACAGGACCGCCGTGCCGAGGTCATTGCACCCCACGTACTCCGGCGCGTCCGCGAACTCCTTCCCCAGACCGACCATGGCCGCCTGATGACACACCGCGTCGACCCCCCGCAGCGCCGCCCTGACCGCCACCGCGTCCCTCACGTCCGCGTGCAACCACTCCCCGTCGGGGCCCTCGGGCGGCGCCGCCACCCCGTGCGCGCTCGGCAGCAGCGCGTCGAGCACCACCGGCTCGTGCCCGGCCCTCCTGAGGGCGACGACGATGTGCGAGCCGATGAACCCGGCTCCTCCAGTCACCAGTACACGCATGACCACGACGCTACGGGCCCCTGCCCTCCCCGCACCGCGCCCACGCCGCCCCGTAAGACTTCCGTCATCCCGCCGGGGTTTTCTCGGGGGAGGCCCTGAGCCGTTTCGGGGGTTTCCCGGAGTGAACGGACACCGCCGCCGACCTAGCGTGATGGCATGTCAACTTCCCGACGAATCACGTTGTTCGCGGCATGCGCGGTGGTGCTCGCCGCCACAGCGACGACCACGGCCGCCGGCGCCACCACGACCCCCGACACGACCTCCCTTCTCACCGGACCCCTGGCCAACAACATCACCCCCTGCGAGTTCTGGGACCGCCCCGCCGAGGCCCCGACCCGACTCGACAACGACACCCCAGCCCTCTTCGTCAACGCCACCGGCGACCCCCGCACCCTCTACTCAGGCGCCACCGCCGTGCGCCACCAATGGCAGAGCTCCCGCCTCCTCACCGTCCAGGGCGCCCGCCGGCACGGCCTGTACGGCGAGTACGGCAACACCTGCGTCGACGACCGCGTCGACGCCTACCTGCGCACGGGACGACTCCCTGCCCACGACATGACCTGCCAGTGGTAGCCCTCGCCACAGGAACCACCTGACGACGACGGCACCGCGAACGACACCGACGAGGGCCTCATGGGGTGAGTCGTGCCACCGGACCACCCGCCGCTGCCCACCACCGGGTAGGCGCAGGAACTTCGGTGACTCCGGCCTCCGGTCACCCCGACAATTACTCCCGCCCTAGCTCGTCCCTGACCTCGCCCTCGCCCCTCACCACTGCCACCGTCCTCGCCCTCATCCGGACACGATCGGTGGGAGCGGCTCGCGGGCCGCGTGCCATTCCGGAGGAAGGTCGGCCACACCGGTACGTGCAGCGATCACACCGCCCGCGATGGCGCAGGTGGTGTCGATGTCACCACGTCCGGCCACCGTGAACCACAGGCCCTCGTGCAGGTCGTCGAGGTGCCCGGCGGCGCACCACAGGGCAAACGGAACGGTGTCGGGTCCGGACATGCGGTACCCGGACCCGAGTACCTCCGCGGCGTGCCGGACCGAGGCGCGTTCCGGCATCCGAGCCGCGATCCGCACTCCCGACCGGACATCACTGTCGGGCAGCTGCGCGGCCACGGCCCAGAGGAAGTCCTCCCGCGCCGGAGCGTTACCTCCCCGGCTACGGGCCGCCAACGCCGCACCCACGGCGACAGCCACCGCCCCGGCGACGGCTTCCGGATGGTGATGCGACACCGCACTCTGACGCGCGGCCTGTTCCGCCGCCTCCGCCAGGTCGTCGGCATGCCACGCACCGAGCGGAGCCACCCGCATGGCTGCCCCGTTCCCCCAGGAACCCTGACCCTCGAACTGCCCGGCGACCACTCTCCGCCATGGCTCACCCGCCCCGATCCGCCGCAGCACGTCGTGCATCGACGCCCCGTACCCACGGTGCGTGTCCTCGGCATACGCCCCAGCCAGACCTACGGCGAAGCGATCAAGGTCCACGATCCCGTCGCCCTCGGCGAGCTCCCGCACGAGAACCAGCGCCTGCGCCGTGTCGTCGCTCCACCTCCACAACGCCTCCGTCGGCAACGCCCGCCCCTCCAGCCGCTCCACGCCCTCCCGGCGCAGAATGCCGAACCAGCGGTCACCGAACGCGTCCCCGAAGGCAAGCCCGTTCAGCGAATCCCCTACAGCGAGTGGCAAGTCGATCATCGGATCAGTATCACCACTCGGCCCCACCCCGGACACTTCATTCCGCCGCGAACCGGCCTCTGGCAAGAACAACCCACGTGCCCCGCGCCGGCCGGCCGACATATCAACTGGCATCCGAAGCCGCCGCTGTGTGAAGCTGTCCCCACACCAAAGGGGTGTAGCTCAGATGGCCAGAGCGCCGGTCTCCAAAACCGGATGTCGCAGGTTCGACTCCTGTCACCCCTGCCAAGCACCATCACTTGCCGCACACCCAGCAGCGGCCGCGCCCACAGCCGCGGAGGCCCCGGATTCGGCCTTGCCGCGCCGCCCGGGCTCCCACGCCCGGCTCCTCCCACGCACTCTCGCTCCCAGGTGGGCGACCTCGCCGATCGCCTTCATCCGGCCGAGACGACTGCCCACCCCAGCCCATCGGCTCGTCGAGCCAGCCGAGCCAGCCGAGCCAGCCGAGCCAGCCGAGCCAGTCGAGGCATCGAGGCATCGAGTTTCGACAGGCCTGTCACAAGCCTCCAAGATCGCTTGACCTCGCCACCGGGGGAGAGACGACAGTGTCTCCGCCGACCACACCACCGCGGGACCACGCTCGCCGGTCGGCCGGACGAAGAGGGGGGAGTTCGATGACCACGACCACGACCACGACCACGACCTGCGTCATTCTCGACATCGGCGGCGTACTGGAGTTCACACCGGACACAGGTTGGGTGCAACGCTGGGAAGAAAGGCTGCAGTTGCCATCCGGCACCGTGAACGCGCGCATGCACGACGTGTGGCGTGCCGGAAGCCTCGGAAACATCAGCGAGCACGAGGTGCAGGAGCAGGTAGCGGCTCGCCTGGGTCTGGACGCCCACGACACCGACGCCTTCATGGCCGACCTCTGGTCGGAGTACCTGGGGACGCCCAACGACGAGCTCATCGCCTATGTCCGCGGACTGCACGGCCGCTGCCGACTCGGCATCCTCAGCAACAGCTTCGTCGGTGCCCGAGAGCGCGAGGAAACGCTCTACCACTTCGACGACCTCGTCGAGAAGATCGTCTACTCACACGAGATCGGCATAGAGAAGCCCGACCCCCGCGCCTTCGAAACCGTCTGCTCCACCTTGGACGTACTCCCGCAGCACTGCCTGTTCATCGACGACATCCCCGTCAACGTCGCCGCCGCCCAATCCGCAGGCATGCACGCCCACCTCTTCGAGGACACCCCCAGCACCATCAGCCGCATCGCAGCTCACCTAGCGTCCGGGAACGTGGCTCCAGGGCATGCGTCGGCAGTGCACTAGGTTCCTGCCGTGCATACGCAGGGCGCGGGCACCTAGGTTCTTCCCCGAGGCGCAAGCCCTGTCGGCCCGCACGCGGTCGAGGCGAACGCGTGCGGGTGGCTACGTGGGGCCCCTTTCCCCTGCGGACTCGCGGCTCCAAGTCAGCTCGTGCACGGCGTCCTTCGCCGCCCTGTGCACGTCATCGTCAGGATGCTGCAGAAACCGCTCGACGATCGGCATGGCCGCCTGGTCGTAGGTCGCGCTCAGGATGGCCAGTACGTATTCCAGGAGTACCGGTTCGCAGATGCCTGAGGCGTCTGCGAGCGGCTCCACCATGCTGGTGGAGAGTCTGTACGGCGTGGAGGCGGTGCAGATCGCGTTCAGTGCTGACTCGCGCACCTCGAAACTGCCATCGTCGAGAGCGACTGCGACAAGAAGTTCGACGATCCGCTCGGCATCGCTCTGCGCCGGACGGCCCGCCTCGAGTACGTCGCTGACGCCATCGAGGCGTTGGTCCCGGCTGTCCGTGTCGAATCCGTGCTGCTTGCCCCAGGCCGATTCGACGTACGTCATCAGTCGCTGGTATCCGTCCACGACACGAGCATAGGGGTACGGCCGGCGGCCGGGCACAGGGATAAAGGCATTCGGAACTGGTTGGCGAACCAGTGGTGCCGGCCGTCGGGCACGTCAGACAACTCCCCGTCGCCACCTGTCGTTGAAGCCCGGCCCTGAGAGAGAACGACGACGTGGGGTCGCGAATCCGATGCTTCGAGTGCGCGTACCCCCCTCTGATCACGCCAATGGCGTAGTCACAAATTCTGGCCCAGCAGTGTGTGCAAAGAGGGGCAGGCGCAAGGTGGTAGCGGCACGGGGAAAGGTGACCGACTCGCCGAGGCGGGGAAAATCACAACGCGCAATTGAAGAGCATCGTTTCTGCAGGTCGGCGGCTGAGTAATCCCTTGTCCGGCATTGGGGTGAGATGCCGTATCTCGTTGCCCGCTGTCGCGTTTGACCGCGCGACGGGCACTATCCGGCACGTCATTCGGAGATTCTGAGGAGTGGTTATGCGTTCTCTCGTCGCGTCTGTCCTGGCCGTGGGCATCGTGTTGGTCGGCGCCGGCGGCGCTCTCGCCCACGACGGTGTCGGAATCGGCAGCTACGACGGTGGCGGCGCCGGCTTCACCTCCCACTGTTCGGCGACCGGTGTTCCGTCCGTTTACGGAACCATCTTCACCGGTTCCTGCTCGGACAGCGGCTGGGAGAAGGGCGAGGAGTTCACCTTCCTCGGTGCCCACTGACCTCCGACGCCCACTGACCTTCGGCCCGCAAGGCAGTAGGTATCGCTGAGCAGGTCTCACCCCGTGCTCGCGCACGGCCTGCGGCAACGGCCCGTCCTCGCACGCGAGGGCGGGCCCGATCATTTCGACGGACGCGGGCCCGATCATTTCGACGGACGCGGCCACGTCTCAGGCGGGCCATCGGTTAGTCGGTCCAGCCGGCCGCGATCGACGAGTCCGACCAGTTCCGCGTACTGCGCCGGGCTTCCTTCCGGCAGCTCCGGATCCAGTACGCATCGGATCCTGGGACGCGGCCCGGGCACCGTGGAGGCATACCGGCAGGCTGTTCCTGGAGCGAGAGAGGGCGGTCGGTCCTCGAACCGGAAAAACTGCTTCAAGCGTGGCTCGAGTCAAAGCATGCGGTGGTAGCGGAGCTCCGTGAGCGTGATCTGGTCGTAGACATCGTCCTGAGCCGTACCGTCGGCCTGGTAGCCGGCCTGTTCGTAGAAATGTTGGGCTCGTTCGTTGTCGCGTAGAACCCACAAGGCTGACGCCTCGAAGCCCTGGTCCTTCATCTGGGCATGAGCCTCATCCAGGAGGATCCGGCCGATGCCCTGGCCGAGCAGATCCGGTGAGATGTACAGGGCGTGGATCTCGCCGACCCGTCCCGGAGCGGGCGCCTCGCTTCGACACGGGCCGAAGCAGATCCACCCCACCGGGCCGCGGTCAGCGAGCGCCACGAGATCGTGGGACTTTCGTCCGGGTTGCGAGAACCGCTGCCGCAGCCGCAGCGCACCATCTTCCACCGTCATGGCATCCAAATACGTCTGGGGAACGACGCCGGCGTACGCCGCCTGCCACCCTCGGACTCGGATCGTCGAAACGGCCTCGATGTCGGCCGCATCCATCTCCCGCACGTACACCATCGCGCCACCGTAATGGCGCAGGGACCTCTGGACGAACTGCTTTACCCCGCCGCCGGCGCCTCCTCGTACGCAAGTGGTTCCTGGTGAACGATCTTTCCGTAGGCTGCCGCCCACGACCTGGGTGAGCCCGATCAACGGCATCACGACGCTGGGGAGCCGGTGCAGGGCGCTGAAGTACGCACCGCTGATCTACCCGACGGGCGAGCGCGCCGCCGACCACGCCGACGAGTACGCCGCCGGGCCGGTCGCTCGATGGCGCTCTCACTGTTCGGAGAGCGGCCCCTGTGAGCCTCTTCCCTTGTGTGGCAAGGGCGTTGGAAGATCCATGCATGAACGCACATGGGTCCAAGCCGTCCGCCGACGCGGCGACCACGTATCTCGCGGCACTCCACCGACGGCTCGCGGCCGATGGCTGCACAGTCACCTCGCCGACTTGGAACGACTACCAGGTCGTGGCCGCCGCCCGGGGCGACCGCAAGGCCCGATGGTTCGGGACGAAGGTGGAGCTCTTCGTCTTCGCGGCAGCCGTACCGGAGGTCGACGTGGCCACCCTGGGGGAGTTCACCGCGTGGGCCATGCGCTACGCGAAGAGCCTGCGCGGGGGCATACCCGGTGCACGTAACGCGGCGACGGTGCTCCCCGCGCTGGTGAGCGCGCGCGTCCGGCCCGAAGCGGCACAGTGGGCCGCTCAGGACGCACGGATCCTCGGCACGACGCTGATGAGCCGCCCCCTCACGGTCGAGGTCGCCCCGGCTGCGGTGCGGACCACGATGTACCGGGGGCAAGTGGTCTGGGGCGGCATGTTCACGGGTCACGTACTGGAGAAGGCCGCCCTGTACTTCCGCTGACCTGAGCTTCTCCTGATTGGACCTTCCCCTGATTGGAGCTTCCCCTGATTGGAGCTTCCCTTGATCTGAGTCGCGGGTTCCTGCGGGTGCCCCTGCCGAGTGCCAGGGCAGGGATCCTCGGGGGAGGCGTCCTGGGGGTGCGCGGCAGGTGGAGGCATAGCAGGGGAGGAGGGCCCAGTCGTGGCGGAGATCGTGGCCTTCCCCCTCACGACGAGGCCATTCGTCCCGCAGGCCCATTCCTCAGCGGGCTGCGCCCGCCTCCACAAGGTTTGACGGCTGTCTCACAAGGCAGACCTCGTCTCACAGGCGCCCGCGAGGCCTCCGGAGAGCCCAGGGATTTCGGAGAGTGGTCCCGGCCCCGCGGGTACGGCGATACCGTGTCGGAAGACGACCGTTCCGCATCCCAGGGAGCCCGCGATGAGCGACCCGCAGGCCTTCGCCGAGCCGATCCGGCAGCAACTTCCTTCCGAAGCGGCCGACGGACTGCGTGCGTACGCCGCCCGCACCCGCGCCCAGGCGGACCAGCTCGCCGCGATCCTGGAGGACATCGCCACCAACGGCCTGCCCGCAGCCGACGACTGCACGCCGTGGGAGGACCTGCGGGATACCCACCTCGCGCGCCTCACCGCCCATCGTCCGGCCGTGGTCTGATGGCTCCGCAGCACGACCCTCACCGTCGCCGCGCGCGTATCGCGTTCTCCGATGCCGCCGCCAAGCAGCTTGAGGAGATCACCAGCGAGGCCGAACTCCACGCCCTCGACCGTGCCTTGGTCGTCATCTCCGTCGACCCCGAAGCCGGTGACCCGCTGCCCGGCACCACCGACGGCGTCCCCCTGCGCCAGTACACCGACGACGTCGAGCAGGTCCGCGTCCTCTACTTCGTCACCGCGCTGCGCACCGTCGTGGTCGTCGCCTACATCGAGGTCTAGAGCTCCCGGGCAGGATCGGGGAGCGGCGCCACTGGCAGCCGGTCCAGCTCGCCGCCGATCGCCTGACGCAGCCCGTCGTGGTGCGGACCGAGTCCGAACCGCTCGGCACGCCACCGTTCACGCGGATACAGCCACACGGGACGACCCACCATGTCTTCCGGCTCCCACTCGAACCGAGGCCAGACGTGCGCGTGCAAGAAAGGGTCCGAGTTCCCCAGAATCTCGAGGTTGACCCGCCGGAAAGCCGGATCCAGCCGCTGACACGCGCGCTCGACCGCCTCACCGAGCCGGTCCATGTCCGACAGGAACGAGAGGCGCTTCGCCCTGGGTAGATCGGACAACCGCTGCACATGCGGTTCGTCGACGAGGAGAACCGAGTATCCCGGGAGGAACTGCACATCCCCGATCACCGCGAACCCCGACGTCATGCGTCGCAGCACCGTCGGGTTCTCGCCCCTCAGCGCGCTCCCGATCCGATCCGTCCGCCAGCTGCCAGTCACAGTCGGAACCTACAGTCTCGTGAACAGGGATCGGTGGGTGTTGCGGGCCCCGTCCTGAAGAGAACGGTCGGCGTCAGTGGGTCGGAGGCGTGACCCGTTCCGTAGTGCTCGTGGTCGTGCGGTTGTGGCTGCGTGGGCCGTCCGGGCGGCAATGTCAGGGAGGGCGACCGGCCGACCGATGAGTTCGCCGCATGCGGACGGTCCACCTACGGACGCGACCGTTTCCGACAGGAGTGCCATGTCGACCATCCAGCCAGTGATCCTCACCGCCCACTACGACGTGCTGCTTGGCTTCTATACGAAATTGTTCGGTGCCGAAGAAATCTTCCGGGTGCCGGAGGAGGGCCCGCCGTTCTACCTCGGCTTGCGCATCGGTGACACCGACCTCGGCTTGGTCGCCAAGGCGGATTCGGGGGGAGACGAGGCGCCACCGCGGATCCTGCTGAGCATCGGTGTCGACGACGTCGACGAGACCCTCGGCCGGGTGACGGCGCTGGGTGGCTCGGTCACCGGCGGTCCCAGCGATATGCCGTGGGGACAGCGTGTCGCCCACATCCAGGACCCCGACGGCAACCCGGTGAACCTCACCCAGCCGATCCCGGCCGGATGACTTGGGTTCGAGCCTGTGGGGCGGAGCCGTTTCAGAGCTTGGTGGTGATCTACCCATCACATCAGGCACAGAAGCGGCGTGAGCCCGTACGCCAAGTGTCGCGGCCTGTAGCACGTGATACGCCGACGGCAGTCCCAGGCCCAGCCGCGCGGCAGGAGCGCGACCTCAGTCGAGGAAGTCCTTCCGGAAAGGCATGGAGGCCACCGGCGCCCAGGGGGTCTCCTTCTCCGCTTGGGGGAACTCGCGGTCGATGTAGTCGGTCAGACCCTGGCCGTAACAGACGATGTCGGTTCCCCCAGCGACAGGACGGGATGTCCCCAGCTGTCGCTGCCGGCCGGCAGGAAACGATGTGCGTGGAGGGGAACGAGGCGGGCCGGCGCGGTGGTCCTCGAGTCACCGGCCGGCCGGCGTGGAGCCGAGAAAACGCTGGAGCAGCTCGTGGGCCGGGGCGCTCTCCGCGTCGATGCTGTGGATGCGGTTCAGCTTGCCGTGTACGCCAGGTCCCCAGAGCCGGGTGCCATTGCATCGGAAGCAGAAGGCGATCTGGAAGAGCAGGTCGGTGGAGCTGTGACACGGATGCCCCAGCCGGGAAGAAAGCGGCGGGGCGGGTCGCCGTCGGGCAGCGAGCGGATCAGTCCGAGGGCGTCGTCGGCCTCAGTCGCCTCCCGGATCGCGATGTCGTCACCTGCCAAGTCAAGGGCGCTGCGATGCCACAAGGGATCGGTGATGCGGACGACTTCGATGCGGCGGGCGAGCGGGCTCCCGGGGTGACGGCATCAGTCGACCTCCGCGCCCATGCCTCCGCCACGGTGGGGTGAGCTGAGCAAGACCGGCTCCCCGCACCCCTGGAGGTTGTCTTTTCGGGGCGGGAGCCGGGAGCCGGTCGGGTCTTGTCGGGGGTGTCGGGGAGACGCGCAGAATGCACTCGTGTGAGTGATCGTCAACTTCGGAGGTGAGAAGCACCGTTGAGGTCGAGGATGGTGCCGGAGGACCATTCGGCGGCGGGGGAGGCGAGCCAGAGGACGGATGCGGCGATCTCTTCGGCGGTGCCGACTCGGCCGAAGGGGCTTTGCTCGCGGATCGAGTCGCCTTCGGGGCCTTGGAGGCGGGGGGCGACGCGTTCGGTGGCGAAGAAGCCGGGGGCGACGGAGGCGACGCCGATGCCGTAGGGGGCGAGGGAGACGGCGAGGGACTGGCCGAGAGAGTGGACGGCGGCCTTGGTGGCCCCGTAGGCGGGGTGGTCGGGTTCTCCGCGGAAGGCGCCTCGGGAGCCGATGTTGACGATCCTGCCTCCCGTGCCCTGCTTGATCATGTGGCGGGCGGCGAGATGGCTCAGGTTCGCTGTGGCGAGCAGATTCACTGTCACGTGCTGCTGCCATGCCTCGACCCATTCCTCGTACGAGGTCTCCGGGAGAGGGTGGCGGATGTTCACTGCCGCGTTGTTCACCAGGACGTCGATCCCGTCGAGTGCTTCGGTGACCATGTCCATCACGACGGCGGCCCCCGACGGGTTGGCGAGGTCGCCGCCGACCAGTACGTGTCCCGTGCCGGCAAGGGACTCGAAGGTCGCGCGCGCCTCGTCGGCGCGCGAGCCGAAGTGGACGGCGACCCGGTCGCCGTTGGCGGCGAACGCCAGGGCCACCGCGCGCCCGAGACCACGTGACGCGCCACTGACCAGGACGCGCCTGCCTGCGGCAGGCAGATTCATGGGAGTTCCTTTCGAACGGTCACGGAGGACAGGGACCTTGAGGTCCCTGTCCTTGCCGTCACAGCGGTCGTTGATCTCCAAGCCTAGAAGATCCGCAGGGCGTGCTCGGCACCGTCGGAGTCGTCGGAGGTACTGGTGACGGCGCGGGTGAGCCGTGATGAGGGTGGCCGGTCGTGGCGTCAGCGGTGTGCTGCTTCGTCGGCCCGTGCTGCTCCGTCCGTCAGCCTGGGCCCGTGCTTCAGGGTTTCGCTTGCCCCTCGATGCCGTCCAGGACCCGGTCGAGCCCCCACGCGTACTGCTCGTCCGAGATGAACTGCGCGATCGTGTCCGCCGCTTCTGCCGTACGGGGGTAGGGGGCTGCGGGGACGGCGCGGAGCTGTTCGCGGCGGGCGGCGATGCGTTCGGCGAGCGGTGTGACGGGGGCGGTGATCGGCGCCGGTCAGGCGCTGGTGTCCTCCGGCCGGCTGAGCGTGCCGCGCTGGTCCGCCGCCACGGCGGCAGGCGGCGGGGTCGGGCTCCTGCTCGGTGCCGTGCTGGTCGGCTATCGCACCGATCTCGGTTCACTGGCGGTCATGGGCGCGGTCGAAGGCGTCCTGCTCGGCGTGGCGCAGGTCCGTGCGCTTCCACGTGCGGCGCGCCTGCCGTGGCTCTGGGCGGCCGCGATGCCCGTCCTGTGGGCGGCGGGCTGGACCGTGACCACCCTCGCCGGCGTCGGGGTGGACGTACGCTTCACCGTCTTCGGTGCCACCGGCGCGCTCACCTTCTCCGCCCTCTCCGGCGTCCTGCTCCACAGACTCCTGCCACCCGCCGTCTCCGGCCGAGCCGCCCGCTCGGCCTCCCCCGGCGAGGTCGACGCATGAAGCGCACCACCACCCCCCGTCACGTGGTCTTCGGCTCCGGCGCCGTGGGCACGGCCATCGCCGAGGCACTGGTACGTCAGGGGGAGTCCGTCAGGATCGTCAACCGGTCCGGTCGCGGCGATGCCCCGGAAGGCGTGGAGATCGTGGCCGGCGACGCGGCCGATCCCGCTTTCACCACCGCCGTGGCGGACGGCGCGGCCGTCGTCTACCAGGCGCTCAACCCGCCGTACCACCGCTGGCAGCAGGAGTTCCCCGCGCTTCAGGCGGGAGTGCTCGCCGCGGCCGAGGCGGCCGGCGCCCGCATGGTCTCGATGGACAACGTCTACAGCTACGGCCCGCCAGGGGGCCGGCCGTTCACCGAGGAGACCCCCGACGCCGCGACCACCCGCAAGGGCCGGCTTCGCGGCCGGATGGCCCGGGACCTGCTCGCCGCGCACGAGGCCGGGCGCGTGGAGGTGGCGATCGGGCGCGCCTCCGACTACTTCGGGCCGCGCGGCGGCGCCCAGTCCAACCTCGGCGACCTGGTCTTCCCCGCCCTCCTGGCCGGCCGCACCGCCACCGTCCTCGGCGATCCGGACCAGCCGCACACGTACACCTACATCCCCGACATCGGAGAGACCCTCGCCCTCCTCGGCCGCCACCCCGACGCCCCCGGCATCCTCCTCCTCGGCCTACTCCGACTGCCGGCCGCCCGGCGCTGAGAGGCCGGTGGCCTGGCCCACACGGCTGCTTCCTGTCCTGCGTGCCGCCGGCGCGGCAGCAGCCGTTCCCGAGTGCCGTCCGCCGGCCACGGCCGATGGCGCTCGTGGGCCTCTTCCGTGACCGTCTTCCACGGCCCGGTTCCCGGCAAGTCAGGCGAGGCCGTCCCAGCCCCAGCGAGGGGTGGGGCCGGGCTCGCCGAGATCCGTCCCCGGGGCGGACGCCGACACGTCCTTGGCGATGCGCGTGCCCCAGTCGAAGTACTCCAGGACCCGGCGGCGCAGCAGGGCGTCGTCCGGCAGTTCCTTGTCCACGGCTGCCGACATCAGCTCCATCCAGCGCGAACGCTGTTCCTCCGTGATGCCGAGCCCGAGGTGGGCACGGAGCAGCGCCTGGTGGCCGCCGAGCTCCGCCGTGAAGTCGGCCGGCCCCGAGAAGACCTCGGCCAGCCATACGGCGACGTGCTCCACATGGGTGGCCGTGAAGTCGGCGAAGACGGGTGCGAGGAGGGGGTCGGCCAGCACCCCCTGGTAGAACGTCTCGGAGAGCCGGCGCAGCGCGTCGGCGCCGCCCACGGCCTCGTAGAGTGTGTTCGTGTGTTCGGCGCTCACGGGGGCCTCCGGGATCCGGGGTGTGTTCGCCCAGCTTTCCCGCAACACGCTCTGAAGCCAAGGATGTTCGCTGTCGGCGGGGCGGCGGGGCGGCGGGGCGGCGGGGCGGCGGGGCGGCGGGGCGGCGGGGCGGCGGGGCGGCGGGGCAGCGCGGCGGCGCGGCGGCGCGGCGGGGCAGGCCAGTGGCCGCGGTCGCTCCGGGGGCCGTGCGCGGTCCGGTGGCTTCGGGATCAGCGCCTGGGGGAGATGGGATGAGGTTCGAGGAGAACGAACCACCGTCTGTTCGCGAGGAGCGCTTCGCCGCAGAACGGGCAGCGAGCAGTGAGGCGCGAAAGGCCGTCTCGCTGGACTTGCGGGGAGCATATGTCGGGGCGTCCGTCGTGACCATCGCCCTGGTCCTCCTCGGCTGGTTCGGCAAGCCGGTGGCCCTCGGCGTCGTCAGTGGCGTCTTTCTCCCCTGGTTCGTGGCGGCCCTTGTGGGGGTCCACGTCGACAAGGATCACGGTCGGCATGCTCTTCAGCGCGCGTACAGCGTCACATGTGGATGGGGCGACGGCTTCCGAGTGCGGGTCTCTCGGTCGTCCTGTTCCGCCGCGCGCTGGTGCCGATCCCTGAGTCCGCTGGGCAATGAATTCGGCGGGGAGCCGGAGTGCTCTCTGATTGGCTTGGCTGAGTCGGGGTAGCAGTCGAATCGCAACGATATGCACCACTTCCGATCCGGAGGGAAGGTTGATTCATGCCTCTCTCGAGTGTGACCGCTTCAGATCTGGCCGCGAGCGGTTCCTCCTCGCTTCTCCTCATCCTGGTGGGGGTGGTGCTGGTGGCGGTGCTGATCGCGGCGTTCTGGTGGGGTACCCGGCGTGTCGCCCGGGGCCGAAGGACCGCGCGCGTCGCCCAGCCACCGGCTGCGGAAGCCAGGCGGGACTCATGGAAGGCGCCGGAAGAGCGGCCGGACCGATGACGAGTGCTCCGCTACGGCGCCTCGCGAAGGAGGAAGCATGAACGAGAAGCGGCACGACGACGGGCGCGGAAGCGGTGCGCGGGGCCGGCAGGCCCGTACCACTCCGGCGCAGGCCGAGGGCGAGAGCGGCGACGAGGCGGCCCGCGAGGAGGCGCGCGATGCCGTTTCCGGCCGGGCGGGCGACGCCGATCCCCAGGGCGCTCACGGTCATACCGCCAAGCGCCAGCGCCCCGGCATAGGCCGGGAGGAGCAGACGGAGGAGCGGGAGCGCCACTGACGTGCTCCGGTGTTCTCCGGGCCGCCCGGGAGGCCTTTCGTCTCCCGAAATACCAGGAGAGACGTCATTCTGTGTGCTTTATTCCGTTATCTGTGGGTAACGAACCCATAGCTCTCTTTGGAGGTGACTGAGATGGCCACTGGGAAGAAGGCCAAGAACATGGGCAAGTCCGTCAAGGGCAAGGCGAAGGAGGCCACCGGCAAGGCCGTCGGGAACGAAAGCCTGGAGGCGAAGGGCCGCGCCGAGCAGATCGCGGGCGATGCGAAGCAGACCGCGCAGAAGGCGAAGGACACCCTCAAGCACTGATCGTCGACAGGCTACGGCGAAGGACACCCTCAAGCACTGATCATCGACGAGCTACGGCTCGGAACGGCCGGCGGCGGGAGCCGTCGGCCTCTCCGTGTCCGGGGCGCCTTTCCCGGCTGGAGCGGTGGACGGGCGGGCGGACCGGGCGGACCTGGGCGCACGCGACAGCGGCCGTGCCGGGGAGGCACGGCCGCGCGTCCCGGCGGCCCGGGGAGCCTCAGCGCCGGCGTCCTGCCAGGCTGGGTTCCTCGTCCTCGTCCTCGTCCTCGTCCTCGTCGTAATCCTCCTCTTCGTACTCTTCTTCCTCCTCGCCGCGGGGTTCCTCCTCCTGCTCCTCCTCCTGCTCCTCGCCCTCCTCCTCGTCGCCGTCCTCGGCTTCCTCGTCCCACTCCTCCTCGGGGGATTCGTCGTCCTCGGTCGCTCCCTCCCCTTCCTCGCCCTCGTCGCCCTGCTCGGCCTCTTCCTCTTCGAGAGCCTCCTCGTGGGTGACGACGACCTCGCCGTCCTGGATCTCGCCGCGCCAGCCGTCCGGCTCGTCGTTTGTGAGGGTGACGTAGCGATCGAAGTTCTTCAGGTCCAGGCGCATGCGCCTGCCCTGGGCGCGCCACACGTTGCCGGTCTTCTCGAAGAGTCCGGCCGGGTAGTACTCGACGACCAGGAGGATCCGTGTGAGGGAGGGTGCGAGTTCGTGGAAGCTGACGCATCCGCGTGTCGATCCCTTGGGTCCCTGTGAGGACCAGACGATCCTCTCGTCCGGTATCTGCTCCTCGACGTTGGCTTTCCAGCCGCGGGTGGACGGACCGACCTTGACTTTCCAGTCGGTGGTCGTGTCGTCACTCTGCGAGACGCTCCGCACTCCCTTGGCGAAGCTGCTGAAGTTCTCGTACTGCGTCCAGTGGTCGTAGGCCGTACGGAGAGGCACGCCGACGTCGATGGTCTCGATGATGTTGATCGCCTTGCCGCCGCCCTTGCGGTTCTTCTTGCCGCCGCCGAGCAGTCCGGATCCCACGTCTTTCACCTTGTCCTTGAGGCCGCCGAGAGTCTGGCCGACAACGGCCTTCACCGGGGAGTCGCCCTTGAGCAGGCGGCCACCGATGTCCCCGAGACGGCCGCCGTTCTCGGCGACGTCCTGGAGGCCGTCGGTCAGGTCGCCCAGCTTGTCCACGGCCTTGTCGGCGATCTTGTCGGCGCGAGCGGTCAGATACGAGGAGGCTTCCTCCATCAGCCGGTCGAACCCGGACTGGGCGCCGTCGGCTGCACGATTGGTGGCCATGGTTCACCTCCGCGCGGTGGACTTGCGGCGGGCCGTCTTGGTGGCGGCGGTCTTCTTCGCCGCGGGCTTGGACGCCGGAGAGCGCCCCGAACTCGCCGACTTCTTCGCCGTGGTCTTCTTCGCCGCCGTCTTCTTCGCGGCCGGCTTCGCCGCGGTCTTCTTGGCAGCGGTCTTCTTGGCCGGGGCGTTCCGTCCGCTCGTGGTCGAAGCACGCTTGCCCGCGTCGGCGCCTCCCTTCCGCGACGATGCCTTCGTCGCTGTGCTCGAGGTCTTCTTGGCCGGAGCGGCCTTCTTGGCGGGTGCCGACTTCTTGGCGGGTGCCCTCTTCTTCGCCGGGGCGGCCTTCTTCGCCGGGGCGGACTTGCGGGCCGGTGATCGGCGCTCGGCGGCCTTGGTCGAAGAAGCGGGGGCGGAACGGCGGGCAGGGCGACGGCGGGCGGGCGGCTCCTCCTCTTCCCCTTCCTCCTCCTCTTCCTCTTCCTCTTCCGGTTCGTCCTCGGCCGTGGGCTCCTCGGGACCTGGCTCTTCGCCCTCCTCCTCTTCGGGTTCCGCCTCTGCTTCCTCCCCCTCCTCCTCGCTCTCGTCCTCGTACGGCTCCTCGTCCTCCTCGGGCTCTTCCTCGGGCTCTTCCTCTTCGGGCTCCTCCTCGTAGTCGCCTTCCTCGTCCTCGTACTCCTCCTCGTCCTCGCCGCTCTTTCCGAGGGAGAGTGTGCGCTCGCGCAGGGAGTCGGCGAGGCCGGCCATCCGGCGGTTCGCGGTGGCTACCAGGGCCTTGCGCCCCGCGTCGAGCGCCTCGCCCTTGATCTGCTCGCCGAGCTCCGCCACCTGCGGCATCTCGCTCAGCCTCTTGAGGCCCTCGGTCGCCAGTTGTTTCGGGTCGAGGCCGAGACGGCGGCCCGCGGCGTACGTGATCAGGCTGAAGGCCAAGCGTCCCTTCTTCGCTCGCCCGAGTACGTAGCCTCCGGCGACCGCGGCCGCCAAGGCGATCTTGGTCGTGTCCTCCATGAGCCCTTCCCTTTCACCAGGTGCCGACGGCCCGCCGCTGCCCTGGCAGGTCCACGCGCCGTTGCGGACGCACGGGCTGGGCGACGGGATGACACCGCTCGCACGGTTACTACGGGACTGCTCGATCGAGTGCCTGATATGCATGGAATGCGAAGAGAGTAGAAATGTTGCGACAATCATGGTGTTTGTCGCGTATGTGGCGGGGCAGGCGTACGGGTCAGTTCCCGAGGGGAGCAGGTCCATGACCGCAGCAGAGCCGGCTCGGGGGCGACGCCCTCCGCCGGACGACGAGGAGGTTCAGGACCGTGAGGTACGGACCGGCAGGCCCGCCCGTAAGTCCGCGGCTCGCAAGACGCCGACGCGCAAGGCCTCGGCCCGCAAGGCCCCGCCCCGCAAGGTCGCGGCGGAGGGCCGGGTGACCGGCGCGGCCGCGGCGATGCGCGCGGCGGCGGAGCAGCTCGCCGAGCTGCTGGGACGCGCCCCGGAATCGGTTTCCTCCCTCCGACCGAGCGAGGACGGCTGGGAGGCTCAGGTGGAGGTCCTCGAACTCGAGCGGATCCCGGACACCACCAGCATCCTGGCGAGCTACAAGGTCACCATCGATGCGGAGGGCGAGTTGATCTCGTACGAGCGCACCCGGCGCTACAGCAGGGGCATGATCGACCGGCCGACCTGACCGGGCCGGCCCTGTGAAGGGAAGCGGCCATGACCGTGGTGCCGCAGGGTGGAAGTAACGTCAGCAGAAGTTCCGGTGGTGGAGGCACGAGTCTCTATGACGTCCTGGAGTTGATCCTCGACCGCGGTCTCGTGATCGACGTGTTCGTGCGTGTCTCCCTCGTCGGCATCGAGATCCTGAAGATCGACGCACGGATCGTCGTGGCCAGTGTCGACACCTACCTGCGCTTCGCCGAGGCCTGCAACCGCCTCGACCTGGAAACGGGCCGGAAGGCCCCGGCCCAGTTGACCGACGTCGTCGGCGACGCGGTGGAGAGCGGAGCGCACGGCAAGTCCAAGGGCGCCATCGGCGGCGTCGTGGACGCCGTGACACAGTCGATCACCGGCAAGTCCGACGACGAGGAAGAGCCGGAAGAAGAGGCGGAAGAGGAAGAGGCTCCCCGCCGCCGCCGGCCCGCACGGCGCCCCGCGCGCCGAGAGAGGGAGTAGACGATGCCTGTCTACGTGTACTCCATCACCCCCGCCGCACACCCGTGCCGCCTGGAAGGGCTGAACGGCGTCGGCGCCGAGCCCGCCCCCGTACGGGCCGTCACCGCAGGGCAGCTGCGCGCGATCGTCTCGGACATCGACGAGGAGATCCGCCCCAAGCGCCGAGACCTGACCGCCCACCAGGCGGTGCAGGACCGGCTCATGAGCGATGGAACGATCCTTCCCCTGCAGTTCGGATACACGGCCCCCGACGACGAGGCGGTCACCCAGGTGCTCCAGGAGCGTGCGGACGGTTACCTGGACGCGCTGGACCGGCTGCGTGGCTGCGCCGAGTACCACGTCAAGGCCTCGCAGGACGAAGACCACCTCCTTCGGGAGATCCTCCAGGACTCGGACCGGGCCCGGCTGCTCAACGACCGGATCCGGGCGGGCGACGCCGATCCGCGGCTGCCGCTGGAGCTGGGGGAGATCGTCGCCGGCGAGGTACAGGAGAGGCAGGAAGGGCTGGCCGCCGAACTGGTCAACTCCCTGGTCTCCCTCGCGGAGGACCACAGCGTCCACCCTCCCGCCGCCGGTGACCTCCTCAGCATCTCCCTGCTGGTCCAGGACGACAAGAAGGACACCTTCCTGAAGGCGGAAGACCGCCTCGCCGAGCAAATGGAGGGCGTCCGTCTCCGCTTCAGCGGGCCACTGCCCCCTTACAGCTTCGTCTAGCAGGGCCCCGGTTTCAGGAGCTCGGCCCAGGAAGCGCCAAGGGAGGAGCCATGGGGATGCTGACCAAACTGCTGACCGCACCGCTGATGCCCGTGCGGCTCGTCGTGTGGGCCGCGGAGCGAGCCCTGGACCAGGCCACGGACGAGTACTACGACCCGGCACCCGTCTATGCCGCCCTGGGCGAGCTCGAACGCATGCTCCGGGACGGCGAGATCGACCAGGCCACCTTCGACCAGCAGGAAGACGAACTTCTCGATCGCCTCGACGAGATCGCGCAGTTCCGACAGGACCCCCGCCGCGACCCAGGAGGTCAGACACCGTGACCGACCCACTGGCCCATCGGGTCGCCCCGGTGCCGTCCCGGGCGACGCCCGCCTCCTACCCGCCGTCCTCGTCGGCGAGCCTGGCCGACATCCTCGAACGTGTCCTGGACAAGGGAATAGTGATTGCCGGCGACATCCGCATCAACCTCCTCGACATCGAGCTCCTGACCATCAAGCTGCGGATCCTGATCGCGTCGGTGGACAAGGCCAAGGAGATGGGCATCGACTGGTGGGAACACGACCCGTCGCTGTCCTCCCGCCACAGCGGAGACCCGCTCGCGGAGGAGAACCGCCGCCTGCGCGCCGAGCTGGACGCCCTACGTCGCGACCGGGCGGAAGCCGTCGAGCCCGGCCGTGCCGAGGGCACCCCGGAACGCCACGGCACGACCCCACACGGCCGTGCCGAGGAGAGCGCGGAGCGACAGGGCACGACCCGGGCCGGGCGCCAGAAGCGGGAGAGGCCCGAACCGTGAACGGCGAGCCGAACCTCATCTACGTGTACGCCGTGACCCTCCCCACCACGGAACTCCACGGGCGTCTGGCCGACGTCCACGGAGTCGGCGACGCGCCGGTGAGCCTCCTGCCCTCCGCCGCCGCCCCGGCCGGTCCGTCGTTCGTCGTCAGCCGGGTCCCCACCGGCCAGTGGGCCGAGGAGGCCCTCAGGTCCCGCTTCGAAGACCTCGCCTGGCTCGAGGACACCGCCCGGGCACACCACCACGTCATCCAGTTCCTCACCGAGTACGCGACCGTCCTGCCGCTGCGGCTGGCGACCCTCTACCAGGACGCCGACCGCGCCCTGGAAGCCCTGCGCGAGCAACAGGACACCTTCGCGGCCCGGCTGGCCCTCCTCGCCCACCACACCGAGTACGGCGTCAAGGTCTACCTCGCCACCGACACGGCACCGGCCGACGCCTCCGCCGCCGGAAGTCGTACGCAGCCCGCGTCCTCCGTCCCCGCATCCACGCCCGCGACCAGTCCCGGCAAGGCCTACCTGCAGGCCCGCCGAGCCCAGCACCACGCCCAGGAGGACCGCTACCTGCAAGCAGGAGAAGCGGCGGACCGCATCGCCGCCGTAGCGGCCCGGCACGCCACCCACACCGTCCGCCACCCCGTGCAGACCGGACCGCTCACCCGCGGCGAGAACGGAGAGAACCTCCTCAACGACGCCCACCTCGTGCCCGACGACCAGGCCGAGGCATTCCGCGCCGCGCTCCAGCAGGCCGGCCAGGACCTGCCTGGCATCCGTATCGAGGTCACCGGCCCCTGGGCGCCCTACTCCTTCGCGATGCCACAGACTCCGCCGGCGGACTCGGAGGCGGATACGGACACGGACGCCCCTGGCGCACGATCATGACCCCCGCCGAACGACACGAACGTCCCCTGCCCGGCCGACAGGTCGCCCTCGTCGACCTCCTCGACCGGCTCCTTGCCGGCGGCGTCGTCATCACCGGCGACGTGGTCCTGTCCATCGCCGACATCGACCTCGTACGCATCTCCCTGCGCGCCCTCATCACCTCCGTCACGGCCTCCGACGACCCCTTCGTCCCCCGGAGCAGGCCATGACCGAGGAACCCACGCCGCAGGAGTCGCGCCCCGAGCTCGAAGGACTCGGCGCTCCTCTCGCCCATGCCTTCCGGCTGCTCCAGGCACCGCCGGAGACACCCGGCGCGACCGCCTCCCCGGCCCACCGCATGCGCACCGACCCGGAGACCGTCGGCGAGGACCTTCTGAAGCTCGTCCTCACCGTCGTCGAGCTTCTGCGCCAGCTCATCGAACGCCAGGCGCTGCGCCGGGTCGACGCGGGCGACCTGACCGACGCGCAGGAGGAGGAGCTCGGCGCCACCCTCCTCGCCCTGCACGAGCGCATGACCGACCTGTGTGCCGAGCACGGCTACCGTCTCGAAGACCTCAACCTGGACCTCGGCCCGCTCGGTCACCTCCTTCCGCCCGCGCACTGACTCGGTGCTTGGACCGGGTGTCACGGCCCCGCGGGCGCAGACGGGAGTGGCTCCCCCTCGTACTTGAGGGGGAGCCACTCGTCCGTACGTGCTCGGCCTGTCACCTGCGGCGCGTGAACAGGCGATAGACCGCGAGGAGGATGATCGACCCGACGATGGCGGCGATCCAGGTGGAGAGTTCGAAGAACCCGTCGACGGAGTCGACGCCGAAGATGACCTTGCCGAGCCATCCGCCGAGCAGGCCGCCCGCGATACCGATGAGCGTGGTGAGGATGATGCCGCCCGGGTCCTTCCCGGGCATCAACATCTTGGCGATGATGCCCGCGAGAAGCCCGAGGAGGATCCAAGCAAGTATGCCCATGATTCCTTCCTGTCTCCTGCTGTGGAATGTTCGTCCGTGCAGCGTGTTTACCGCCGCGGCGTTCGTAAACCCCCGTCTTCGCCGTCAACTCAGGAAAGCTTGTCTTTCGCCTTCTCCTTCAGGTGCCGGGCCTTGCCACGCGTTTCCAGCGCCCCGCCCTTGACCGCCAGCTTCTCCTTGCCCATCGCGTGCGCGGACTTCCTGACGGCCTTCCCGGCCACTTCCTCCAACTGGGCCTTCGCCTTCTCCCACGTACCCATCTCGCGTCCTTTCCCGAGGCCTGGTCGATCGGTCACGTCGCCGCCCTCCACCACGTACGGGAGAACTGTCGGCATCATCGCGCGCAGCGCCCGGCGGAGGGCGTGGCGCACTCCCCACACCATCAACCGAAGCCCCCACTTGCTCAGACGGACCAGGGCCCGGTGCATGAGCGCTTTGGGCGTCCAGCGGGCGAGCGCCCGGCGTCTGCCCCAACGGTGCCGGTGACGCCCCACTCCGAGCTTCACGCACATCTCCTGCCGCCGGCAGGGCATCGAGGCACACGCGGCCCGGAAGGGAGATCCCTGCGGCTTTCCATGTCCATCTGTGCGTCTTCGCCATAGATTCGATTTCAAACATCGAAGGCGCTGCGGGAGCCCGTGTGCGTGGTCAGCGCATCCGTGCCGGCCGCCAGTCGGGCCGACGACCGCTGAGGCCGATCACGCGGTCGAGGAGGGGCGCGCCGTCCGGTACCGCGACGACGGGGCCGAAGAATCCTCCGCCGGCGTCGTCGGTCGGTGTCAACAGGGCCTCGGACACCCGCAGTTCCTCGTCGCTCGCGCCGTACGCCTGACCGGTCGCCCGTGCCAGGTCCCAGCCGTGGATCAGCAGCTCGTCGAGCGCGACCCGGCCCATGACGGCGGCCGGCAGGTCGATGCCGCCCGCCTGCGTGTCCCCCTCCCAGGCACCCGGCTCACGCCAGGCGGCGGCCAGCTCGTCCAGCACCTCCGGCAGGGCGGTCCGCCAGTCGTCGGCCAGTACCGGACGGGACGAGCCGGGCGGCGTGCCGGTCGTCGGCCCGAACCGCTTGCGGGCCGCGTCGCGAAAGGCGACGCTCAGCCCGGCGAGATGAGCGAGCACCTCCCGCACCGCGTACTCGGGGCAGGGCGTCGGGTCGCCCAGCCACTCGTCCTCGATGCCCTCCGCCAGCCGGGCGACGCGCTCCGCGGCCGCACCCAGGTCGACCGGCTCCATGCCTGAAGTGTTCTCCATGCAGGGCAGACCGCCGAGCCACCCGGAACTCATCGCTCCCCGGTGGGTTCGGTTCTCCCGCCGGTCCGCGCCGGGGTAGGGCTGCGCGCGCTTGAAGGCGACGGCGAAGGCGCGCCCGGAGGCCGGTGTCGGCCGGGAGGCCGTCTGTTGTCCCGCCCTTTACCGGCACCGCCTCGTCGGGACTTCGTGTGGCTGCGCCCGCCGGAGCCCCCGAGGAACGCGTCGCGCAGCGCGGCCCGGGTGGTGATCAGCAGCAGGGCCCGGAGTTCGTGTTCCCCGGCGTACGCGTACTGCTCGACGACCGCTTCGGTCACGGCCTCGGCGAGGCGCGTCCCCACCGCCCGGACGGCGACCCCAGGGACGATCTGGATCGGCCGGCCTCGGCGTCGTCAAACTCCTGGAAGGGCGACACGGGCACACGTACCCCGACATGCAGTGGGAACCCAAGGCCGCCTTCGGGGCGGTGGCGGGGCGGTATGGGAGGTGACGGGCCAGGTGCGCCTGACCGGTGCCGGAGCGACTCTGATCGGGACCGTCCGGGACCTCGCTCCACCATCCGACGGCCAGGCCTTGTCCGGCCCCTACGATCGACGGATGACGATCACGTACGAGTGGCGCGGCGAGTTCGACAACGCCGCCCTGAACGCGCTGCACGCCGACGGCTTCGGCCACCCGGTCGGTCGGACGGACTGGCGAGCACGACTCGAACGTCACAGCCTCGGCTGGGTCTGCGCGTGGGAGGACGGTTCGCTGGTCGGTTTCGTCAACGTCGTCTGGGACGGCGGAGTCCACGCGTTCCTTCTGGACACGGTGGTCGCCCGGAAGCGGCAAGGGGCGGGCATCGGCGGCGCCCTGGTCGCGGCGGCGGCTCGTGAGGCCCGCGCCGCGAACTGCGTATGGCTGCATGTCGACTTCGAGGAACACCTGAGTTCCTTCTACTTCGAAGCCTGCGGCTTCAAGGAGACGACTGCCGGTCTGATCGCTCTGTGACCGAGCGCCAAGCCGTTCGCCGGGGCCGCCCACGCCCTTCGCCTCAGATCATCGGATCACTCGTCCGGCGCGTCGTCGACCGACGCCGAGTGGGCTCGCCTCAGAACGCACCACCCCTTGTTCCACTCTCTGCCGGGCGCACCCCGAAAACAAGACCGCAATTTCTTTCCGCGAACGAGCACACTCACTCCCGGGTGGCCGTGCGCGCCGCCTGCTCGCAGGAGGACTCATGGCCCGAGGAGGTCTGGACGGAGCGAAGCCCAGAGGAGATGGCGGCCGAGACACTGGCCGGTTTCCCGTTGCGGTTCGAGTGGGCCCTGGACGACCTGCGCGCCCTCCCGGCCGGCCGGCGATCGCCGAGGGATGGGGGTTGCGGCCCGAGCTCGTGGCTCCGCTGCTCGACTCCGTCCGGCGGATGGTCGTCCTCGTGCCCACTGAGGACTTCCGGCAGCACCGAATCCGCACCCTCCCGCGCGCGGGCGCCCTGGGCGTGCCGGTCGGCGACCCGGCACGTGCCCAGGCCGACCGGATCGCCCGCGACCGTCTGGTCGCCGCGGACGCGGTGCGCGGCGCCCGGCGGCTGGGCGTCCGCGTGATCGAGGTCGACGGGACACGGGACGCCGCGGCCGTGACCTCGCTGGTCGCCGAGCAGTTCGCCCCCTGGCTGGGTGCGCCGGTTCAGGCCGGGTGAGGCCTGCCCTTCGGATCAGGCCAGGCTCGCGGCGTCTGATCCGGAAGGCACGACCTGTCCCAGCGGATCCACCCGCCCGAGCATCTCCGCGAGCGGTGTGCCGGTCCGCGCGGCCGCGATGCGCCGGGCACGGAGCTGTGCGCGCGTGCGCGGCCGGAACTTCGGTTCCCGTCCGCAACCGCACCCTTCGAAGCCCTCGTAACGCAGCCCGGCGTCGAGGACGGCGGCGACGACTGTCCACGCCTTGCGATTGCTCCGGCGCGGCGCGGCGAAGTCGTGCCCGGCGCACAGCAACGGCGCGGCGCAGCGCGGGCAGGTGTGCCGGGTGCTCGCGGGATGCCGCTTGAAGCTGATCCGGCACGATACGCACGCGTAGTGCAGCTTGTAGTGGACGAACGCGTAGGTGCACATGGACCGACCGTACCGAGAGGGCCTCGTCGCAGACCAGCGGATTCCACGGTGGGGCGGAGGTCTGCGGAGAGGAGCGGCCGCTCACACGTCGAGCGTGAGTCCCGTCGTCGCGTCCACGTGGCCCGGGATCTCGTCGTGACGGTCGCCCACGGTCGAGGTTCCGGTCGGTTCGAACATGAGGATCGAGGCTCCGGAAGGTGCGTACGGCTTGTGTTCCGTACCTGCCGGGACGGTGAAGACCGCGCCTCGGTGCAGGACGACCGTGCGCTCGCCGTCGGACTCGCGCAAGGAGATGTGCAGCTCGCCGTCGATCACCAGGAAGAACTCGTCGGTGTCGTCGTGGGCGTGCCAGACGTGTTCGCCGTCGACCTTGGCGATGCGGACGTCGTAGTCGTTGACGCGCGTGAGGATGCGCGGACTCCACAAGGCGTCGAAGGAGGCCAGGGCGTCGTGGAGGGAGATCGGTTGGTTGTTCATGGCCTCATCCTCGGAGGTTTCGCGGGGGAGGAGTGAGTGCTAGGAATCGCACATGGCGAAAGAATCCTCGCACCGGGGTACCCGTACCGCCGGCGTGCACCGGGTCGTCGTGATCGTGGACGAGAACTCGAACCCGTTCGAACTGGGGTGTGCGACCGAGGTCTTCGGCTTGCGCAGGCCGGAGACAGGTCGTGAGCTCTACGATTTCCGGCTCTGCTCCCCGCAGGCGTCCACCGCCATGCGGGACGGGTTCTTCACCCTCGCGGGGGTCGCCGGCTTGGAGGCGGCCGATGCGGCGGACACCTTGATCGTCCCGAACCGGCCCGACGTCGAGGTGCCCCGCCGCCCCGCGGTGCTCGACGCCGTCCGGCGGGCCCACGCGCGCGGTGCACGCCTGATCGGTTTCTGCAGCGGCGCCTTCACCCTGGCCGAGGCGGGTGTCCTCGACGGGCGCCGGGCCACGGCGCATTGGCAGTGGGCGGGCGACTTCCGGGCCCGCTTTCCCGCTGTCCGTCTCGAATCGGACGTGCTGTTCGTGGACGACGGCGACATCCTCACCTCGGCGGGAAGCGCCGCCGCGCTCGACCTCGGGCTGCACGTGGTGCGCCGTGACCACGGTGCCGAGGTCGCCAACTCCGTCAGCCGGCGCCTGGTCTTCGCGGCGCATCGCGACGGCGGGCAGCGGCAGTTCGTGGAGCGCCCGATGCCCGACGTGCCCGACGAGTCCCTGGCGCCCGTCCTGGCCTGGGCGCAGGAACGGCTCGACTCGCCGCTCACCGTCTTGGACCTCGCGGGGAAGGCGGGGGTCAGTCCGGCCACGCTGCACCGCCGTTTCCGGGCGCAGTTGGGGACGACCCCGTTGGTGTGGCTCACGGGGGAACGGCTCGCCCTGGCCTGTCGGCTGATCGAGCGTGGCGAGTCGCGGTTCGAGGTGGTCGCACGGCGCAGCGGGCTGGGCACCGCGGCCCACCTGCGGACGTTGATGCGCCGCGAGACGGGCATCACTCCGTCGGCGTACCAGCGGCGGTTCGGGCCCGGGGCGGGGGAGTGGCGAGGATGATCCACCGGATCGCCGCGACGACCGTGTGCCCGCCGGGGCGGGCGAGGGGCAGCAGCAGGCGGGTGGCGTACGGCAGGTCGAGGCGGGCCCGGATCCACGCGGGCAGCAGTTCGACCGCGGCGGCGGCCAGGAACGCGTAGGGCAGTCGAGCGGGCCAGGGCAGCGGCGGGTGGGCCAGCAGGTAGCGCGCGGCGGCGCGCGACTGGGCGGTGGCCCGCAGCTCCGGGCGGTACTCGGCGAGGCGCGACTGCAACCCCGCGGTGGTCTCCGGCGGCTCCACCACCCCGAGCCGGAGCGCGACGCGGGCCATGTCGGCGACGTAGCCGTCCGCGGCCCGCGGAGCCAGCGGGCGCCTTCCGTACCGTTGATGGGCCTTGAGGAAACAGGCGGTCTCGGCCGCGTGCACCCAGGCGAGCAGATGCGGATCGGAAGCCCGGTACGGTACGCCGTCCGGTGTCCGTCCCCGCACGGCGTCGTGCACCTGGCGCACACGGCGTACGGCCTGCTCCGCGTCCCGCGCCGTACCGAACGTCGTGACCGCCAGGAAGGTGCTGGTGCGCTGAAGACGTCCCCAGGGGTCGCTCTCGAAGCCGGAGTGCGCGGCGACCGCAGCCATCGCGGCGGGGTGGAGGGACTGCAGGAGCAGGGCGGCGAGCCCGCCGACGTACATCGCCGCGTCGGCGTGCACGGTCCGCACCGGCCGGTCGGGACCGAACCAGCGAGGACCCGGTGTCTCGTGGATGCGGGCCCGCTTCTCGTGCGCGGTGGGTCCGGCGACCCGGTGCAGCAGCGCCTCACCGGCCCGCTCCCGCAGCCGACCGAGACACGGAGGGATCCAGAGCACCCCTCCAGTGTGCGTCAGGAGGCCGTGCGGACGGCGGTTTCCCGGGTACGCCGCAGGACGAGCGGCCCCCTACCGGTCTGGTGTAACGCCTGCTACATTTTCCGATGTGACGATCATCGAACCCGCTGCCCGCTGGTTGATCCTGGTGATCAAGCTGCCCGCGGACCCGTCCCGGCACCGCGTCGCGGTCTGGCGGGAGCTCCGCAAGATCGGGGCCCTCTCCCTGGGCCAGGGAATCTGGGCGGTGCCGCAGGTGCCCGTGTTCGCCGACGGAGTGCGGCGTGCCCTCGAACTCACCGACACCGCGGGCGGTCAAGGCGTGACGCTGGAGGCGAACGGCCGCTCCGAGCAGGACGCCGGTCGTCTCCAGGACATGTTCACGGCCGCCCGCTCGGCCGACTGGACGGAGTTCCTCGCGGACTGCGGCAAGTTCGAGGACGAGATCGCCAAGGAGACCCGCCTCGCGAAGTTCACCCTGGCCGAGCTGGGGGAAGAGGAGCAGAGCCTCGAACGGCTGCGTCGCCGGCACCGTGACCTGACCGCCCGGGACGTCTTCGGCGCCCCGGAAGCGGCCGCGGCGGGGGAGCGCCTCAAGCAGTGCGCCGCCGTCTGCGAGGACTACTCCGAGCGCGTGTTCGGCGCGCTCCACGCCGGCGACCAGGACGCGTCGTGACGACCCCGCCCATAGCCCCGGCCGCAGCCCCGAAGCGGGCCATGTGGCCCCTGTACGCCGCCGGGTTCACCACCGCCTTCGGCGCCCACGGCATCGCCGCCAACCTCGGCGGGTTCTCCGGGGACGCCGTCACCTCCCTCCTCGTCCTGGGCGGACTGCTCGCCCTGTACGACGGCGCCGAGGTGCTGCTCAAGCCGGTCTTCGGCTCGCTCGCCGACCGGATCGGCGGCAAACCCGTACTCCTCGGGGGTCTCGTCGCCTTCGCCTTCGCCTCCGCGCTGTACGCGGTCGCCGACAGCCCGGGCTGGCTGTGGGCCGCCCGCCTCGGCCAGGGCGCGGCGGCCTCCGCCTTCTCCCCCTCGGCCTCCGCCATGGTCGCCCGCCTCAACCCGGCCGCCAAGCGCGGACGCGCGTTCGGCAGCTACGGCTTCTACAAGTCCATCGGCTACACCCTCGGCCCGCTTCTCGGCGGAGTCCTGGTGTGGGCCGGCGGCCTGCGTCTGCTGTTCACGGTGATGGCCGTGTGCGCGGCGGCCGTCGCCGTGTGGGCCGCCGCAGCCGTGCCCGTCGTACCCCCGCTGCCCCGCGAGCGGCAGACCGTGGCCGACCTCGCCCGGCGCCTGGCCGACCGGTCCTTCCTCGCCCCGACCTCCGCGCTCGCCGCGGCCACCGCCGCCCTCTCCGTCGGAGTGGGGTTCCTGCCCGTCTCCGGGGCCGCGGCCGGTCTCGGCACGATGGCGACCGGTGCCGCGGTGTCGGTCCTGGCGGCCACGGCCGCGGTCGTCCAGCCCAAGGCCGGCCGTGCACTGGACGCCGGGCGCCTGACCACGCGGACGGGACTGCTCACCGGTCTTCTCCTCTCGGCCGCCGGGATCGCCGCCGCCACACTGCCGGGGGTGTTCGGTGTCCTGTCGGCCGCCGCTCTCATCGGCACCGGCACCGGCCTGATCACCCCGCTCGGCTTCGCCGCCCTGGCCGCCTCCACGCCGCAGGAGCGCATGGGCCAGACCATGGGATCGGCCGAACTGGGCCGCGAACTCGGCGACGCGGGCGGCCCTCTGCTCGTAGCCGGAGTCGCCACCCTCTCGACGCTCACTCTCGGTTATCTCACCCTCGCCGCCCTGCTGGCGGCGGTCCCGCTGCTCGCTCTGGCACGCCGGCCCCGCACCGCCCGAGCGCCGGAGTAGCGCAAAGACGTGCGCGTTCCGGCGGCGAGAACGAATGAATCCGCCGAGAACGGTCACCCGCAGGGCTATGGACAGGAACCGCCGCGCGATCGCGCCAGGAACCGTGGTCGTGATCACGGGCGCGTCGAGCGGCATCGGCCGCGCTGTCGCCCTCGCCTTCGCATGCCGGGGCGCACGGCTCGTCCTCTCCGCCCGCAGTGCCGACGCGCTCGGCCACGTGGCCGGCGAGTGCGCGGCCGCGCACCCGCGGGCCGAGGCGGTGGCCGTGCCCGCCGACGTCACCGACGCGGACGCGATGACCGGGCTGGCGGACACGGCGCTCGACCGGTTCGGCCGTGTCGACGTGTGGGTGAACGCGGCCGGAGTGGGAGTCCTCGGCCGCCTCGACACGGTGCCACCGGCCGACGTCCGCCGCTCGTGGGAGGTCAACGTGCAGGGGGTCCTCCACGGAGCCCGGGCCGCCCTCCCGGTGATGCGCCGCCAGGGCCACGGCGTGCTCATCGACCTGTCATCCGTCCTCGGAGGCGCCGTCACGGCGCCCTACATGGGCGCGTACGCCGCCACCAAGGCCGCGCTGGTCGTGCTCGACGAGGTGATGCGGCAGGAGCTGATCCTCAGCGGCGACCACGGCGTCGCCGTCTGCACCGTGCTCCCCACCGGCGTCGACACCCCGTTCTTCCAGCACTCCGCCAACCACACGGGCCGCCGCCTGCGCACCCTGCCCGCCGTCGCGACTCCCGAACGCGTCGCACGCGCCGTGCTGCACACGGCGGCCCGCCCCCGAAAGCGCGTCGTCGTCGGCCCCGGCGCGCGGCTCCTCCCGTGGGCCCACGCCCTGGCGCCGGCCCTGGTACGCGGCCTGGTACGGCGCCGTACCGAGCACGGCTACCTGGACGCCCCGGGCACCGCGCCGGTCACCACCGGCACCCTGTACGACCCGTCCGGGACCACGGCAGCGGTCTCCGGGGGCCGCCACGCCGGGGCCCGCACCGCCGCACGCCGGGCATCGGCCCTGGCCGCGGCCGCGGCAGCCTGCCTCATCGGCACCCGCTCACGGGCCGGCGTACGCACCGCCCCGCACACGGGCTCACGCACCCCCGCACGCCTTCACCCACGCCGCCGCTAAGGAGACCGCGATCATGGCTCAGTGGAACCGGCTCATCGAAGCCCCTCCCGACGCCGTCTGGGCAGTCCTGAGCGACGGCCGGTCGTACGCGCGGTTCGTGGTGGGCACGCACGAGTCCTGGGAGGAGGACGGGCAGTGGCCCGTACCGGGCGCGGAACTCGGCTACACCCTCAAACTCGGACCGTGGTCGTACCGCGGACGGACCCTCTCCCGACTCTGCGAACCCACCCACCGCCTCGAACTGGAGGCGCAGACGGACATGGGCAGCGCGCGCGTCGCCTTCCGCATCGAGCCCTGGGGCGACGGAACCCTCGTGCTCGTCGACGAGCACCCGCTGACCGGGCCGGCCGCACGCTGGCACAACTCCGCCGTCGACGTGCTCACGCGCTGGCGTCACCGCAAGATGCTCGACCGACTGGCCCACGTCGTGGCGTCGAAGAGGGAGAGCACCCATGGGTGACCCTGACGCGGTGGTCATCGGCTCCGGCCCCAACGGCCTGGTGGCCGCCAACATCCTCGCGGACGCCGGGTGGCAGGTCGTCGTGGTGGAGGCCCGCGAGGAGCCGGGCGGCGCGGTGCGCAGCGACCGGGGCGTCCACCCGGACTACGTGCACGACGTGTTCAGCTCCTTCTACCCGCTGGCCGCCGCCTCTCCCGTCATCCGGGACCTCCGGCTCGACCGGTACGGTCTGCGCTGGAGTCACGCCCCCGCGGTCGTGGCCCACCCCCTGGCCGACGGCCGCTGCGCGGTCCTCAGCCGCGATCCGGGGCGGACCGCCGCCTCGCTGGCCGCCTTCGCGACCGCCGACGGCGCCGCCTGGGAGCGCCTGTACCGCCTGTGGCGACGCGTCGGCGACGACCTCGTCGCATGCCTCTTCACGCCGTTCCCACCCGCCCGCGCGGGTCTTCGGCTCGTAGGGCGCACCGGACCCGAGGAGGGTCTCCGGCTGCTGCGGACCATGCTGCTGCCCGCCCGCCGGTTCGGCGAGGAGCACTTCGCCGGCGTCGGAGGCAGACTGCTGATCGCCGGAAACGCGCTCCACGCCGACCTGGCCCCCGAGTCCGCCCTCGGCGGAGGCATGGGCTGGCTGATGTGCATGCTCGGCCAGGAGTACGGCTTCCCCGTCCCCGCCGGCGGCGCCGGCCGGCTCACCGACGCCCTCGTCGCACGGCTGCGCGACCGTGGGGGAGTGCTGCTGTGCGACCGTACGGTGACCCGCGTCGTCATCCGCGACGGCCGGGCCGTCGGTGTCCGCACCGACGACGGCACCGAGGTCTCCGCGCGACGGGCGGTCCTCGCCGACATCCCCGCTCCGCTCCTGTACGAGCGCCTCGTCGACGAGGAGCACGTGCCCGCGCGGCTCCGCGCCGACCTGCGGCGCTTCCAGTGGGACTTCGCCACGGTGAAGGTGGACTGGGCCCTCTCCGGCCCGATCCCCTGGAAGTGCGCGGACGCCCGCGACGCCGGAACCGTCCACGTCGCGGACGGCCTCGACACACTCACCCGCTTCGCCGCCCAACTCGCGATGGAGCAGGTACCGGACATCCCCTTCACCGTGCTCGGTCAGATGACCACGGCCGATCCCGACCGCTCACCGGACGGGACCGAATCGGCCTGGGGCTACACCCACGTACCGCAGCACATCCGCCGCGATGCGGGAGACCAGGACATCACCGGCCGCTGGGACGAGCGGGAGAAGGAGGCCGTCGCCGGGCGGGTCGAAGCCGGCATCGAGCGCCTCGCCCCCGGCTTCCGCGCCTTGATACGCGCCCGGCGCATCCTCGCCCCGACCGACCTGGAGCGGCTCAACCCCGCCCTCGTAGGCGGCGCCATCAACCAGGGCACCACCAACCTGCACCAGCAACTCGTCTTCCGCCCCCTCCCCGGCACCGGCCGCCCCCGCACCCCGATCCGCGCCCTCTACCTCTGCTCCGCCACCGCCCACCCCGGCGGCGGCGTCCACGGCGCACCGGGCGCCAACGCGGCCCGCGCCGCCCTCAGAACATTCCACATGCCACGCCGGCGCCACTGAGACACGTCGTGGGTACGCCGGCCGCGTGGCGGTCGGAGAGGCCGAGAGTCCGCCCGCGCAAGCGGGGCGCACTACCTGCCGACGGAACCGTCAGCCTGCTCACGGAGGATGTCGGCGTGACCGGCGTGACGAGCCGTCTCCTCGATCATGTGCACCAGCACCCACCGCATCGATCGCACGATGCCCGCCTTGCCCGCCGCCCGCGCGCACAGGTCGTTCAGGTCGTCACAGCGCCCGACGATCTCGTCGGACCGCTCGACCACCTTGCGGTAGGCGGCGAGAAGGCCGTCCGCGGTCTCGTCCTCGGAGAGTTCCATCCCGAACTCCGGATGCTCGACATCCGCACCCTCGAAGGCCCAGGCGAACCAGTAGACCTCCGCCGCCGTCAGGTGCTTGACCAGGCCGAGCACGCTGGTTCCGGAGGGCACGCCGGGTGTCCGACCCCGCACGTCGTCCAGCCCCTCCGCCTTCGCGGCCACGGCTTCGCGCAGGTAGTTCAGGAACGCCAGCAAGGTCGACTTCTCGTCGGAGTTGCTGTCCGGAGGTCCGACGTCACGGCGTCGTCGCGTCTCTGTCACCGGGGCACACTAACCCGATCTGCCTTGGAAACGAACCGAGTTCGGGCCGCAGCGCCGCCGCGCAGGTCCTGGGCCCGCCCCACCGGCGCGGGCGACCGAGAGCGCGACCGGTCCGGAGCCACCACCGCGCACCGGGACGGCCCGGACGCCGTCTTCCAGGAGGAAGACGATGCCCGGGCCCCGTTTTCCAGGTGCCGGTACCGGTTCCCAGGCGCCGGTACCGGCCCTCATCCTCCGGCCCTCATCCTCCGGCCCTCATCCTCCGGCCTTCAGCCGACCCGCTCGACGGGGATCCACAGTTGGGAGTCCGTCTCCGCGCCGATCTCCACCGGCTGCGTCCGCAGCAACTCCGGACCCGGCCGGCTCGCGTACGGGTTCGAGGGGAACCACTGCGTGAACACGTCCCGCCACAGCTCCTGGAGGGCGCTCGGGTACGGCCCGTGATTGTCGAAGACCGCCCAGGTGCCGGCCGGTACGTCGAGGGCGTCAAGCTCGTCCGCGGCGGCCCCCGGGTCGGCGACCACGCCGATCCAGTAGTCCACCTCCGCGCCCTCCTCCCGGCTGTCGGTCAGATGCACCACCGCCGACAGAACCCCCTCCGGTTCTCCGTCGGCCAGCTCCTTCATCCGTACGATCGCCTGGCCGTCCAGGCTCTCCACGTGTGCCGCGGCCGCCGCGTTCACCCCCTCGTGCACGAGAGGAACCCGCGCCTTCCGGCCGAGGACCCGGAACGCTTCCTTCTCCACGATCCGATACCGCATGGTCGTACTCCCTTCGACGACGACACGGAAGGACATGCGCGGCTGCGCCGTGAGCGTCGCACCCGTACGCCGGGCCTCACCCGGCCCGATGCCGTGCACCGACCGGAACGCCCGCGCGAACGCCTCGCCCGACCCGTACCCGTACCGCACGGCCACGTCGAGCAGCGTCCGCTCCCCACCCAGCACCTCGGCCCCGGCGAGCGTCATGCGCCGGCGCCGTACGTACACGGAGAGCGGCATCCCGGCGAGGGCCGAGAACAGGCGCCGGAAGTGGTACTCCGACGTCATCGCGATCCGGGCGACCCCGGCTACGTCGACCTCCCGGCCCGCCTCCGCCTCGAGGCAGCGCTCGATGTGGTCGAGGGCCTGGTTGAGCTGCTCCAACACGGGGTGCGTGTCCTTCCTTCTGATGTCCTCACCGTAGGAACCACCACCCTCCCAGGACCCGACGATCCATGCCCGGAACGATCGGGTGCCCGAACGCTTCCGTGACGTCCGGTCGCGGCCCGGGGGAAATCGTTTGTCGGACCACGACGGCCACTGCTACGTTGCCGACGGCCGTGCGAGAGAACAAGGAGGTGGTACCCGTGAACGTATCGACGTGGGTGCTCTCCTCCGGGGTCACGGTCGGGCGGTAGGTCGTCCGGGAGCGCCGTTCCGCAGCACTCCCGAAAGGCACGACCATGGCCCTTCAGTTCACCCGCGAACAGCGCCTCGACGACGGCGTCCTCGAGCGCGAGTTCACCCTCGGCGAGATCCCCGGCACCCTCTGGACACCCGCATCCGCCGCACCGGTCCCGCTCATCCTGATGGCCCACAACAACGGCCTGCCCAAGGCGGCGGCCCGGCTCGTGGCCCGGGCCCGGCACACCGCGGCATCCGGCTACGCGGTGGCCGCCATCGACGCCGCCGGATGCGGTGACCGGCCCCGTTCCGCCGCCGACGAGCAGGCTCGCGCCGACCTCCGCCAGGCGATGCAGGCCGGCGAGCCCCTCGACGAGATCCTCGAACCCCTCGTCGGCTCGCTGGTGGAGAAAGCGGTCCCCGAATGGCGCACGACCCTGGACGCCCTCCTCTCACTCCCCGGCATCGACGGCCCGGTCGGCTACTCGGGGTGGACCGCCGTGGGCATCCACCTCGCGGCGGTCGACGCACGCATCGCGGCCGCCGGCCTCTTCGCCGGCGGTCACGTCCCCCGCGCCCAGCGCGAGGAAGCCCGGCAGATCACCCTCCCGCTGCTCTTCCTGCTCCAGTGGGACGACGAGGGAAACCCCCGGCAGCGTGCCCTCGACCTGTTCGACGCCTTCGGCAGCAAGGAGAAGACACTCCACGCCAATCTCGGCGGACACGTCGGCACGCCATGGTTCGAGGTGGAGGACGGCAGCCGCTTCTTCGACCGCCACCTGAAGTGAGACCGGCCGGCCAGGCCGCCGGCAGACGGTGAGCAGGGGCCGAGACCCTCCTCAGGGAGACGTCTCGGCCCCTCGGGTGCGGGTCCTGCCACCGGTTGTCGCGCGCACGCGTCCAGGCGGCCGGCCGCACGCGTGGGGCTGTCACGTCCGGTGCCGGGCCGCCGACCTCGAAAATGCGCGGCGGCCGGGTGCGGCGCTCCGTATGATCCCTGGCGGGATGGGGCTCGTAGCGCAGTGGTTGTCGCGCCTTCACGGCATGTAGGAGGACACCGGTTCGAATCCGGTCAGCCTCATCCTGCTCGCTCTCGAAGAGCCTCGTCAGAGGCCTCGCGTACGGTCTGCGCATGGTCGGGCAGAGGATTCCGGCGGGATCGATGGACGACTTCGCCACCTGGGAGCCGGTGCTGCGGCTCCTGCCGGCGGAGCAGTCGCGGAAACAGGGCGGCGGGACCGCCCGCGTGGCGGGACGTATCGGCAGGAGCAGCTGGAGTCCGGCTTTGAGGCGGCGCATGCCCCCGCCAGGGCGGGCCGCTCAAGTGGAGGACACGCAGGAGGAGTTCGAAGCGGTGGGGCGGGTACAGGGCGCGCTTGCCGCTGCCGGGGTGGAGGACGTGTCGTTCACGGCGGAGATCCAGCCGACGGGAAGGACAGTGATGCGCCTTCTGGGACCGCCCCCAGATCATCCAGACCGTCCTCGAAGGGAACCTCGCCCCTGTGGCGTAGAGGGGACCTTGCCTCGAACTCGTCGCGCATGCGTGCCCCCGGGGCCCGGAGGGCCGGCCGCCTCAGGGAGTCAGTGGCCGCCGATGCCCCATGCGTCGAGTCCGCCATAGATATGGGCTTCCAGGCAGTGGGGGCCGCGAAGCCCTCGGCCATGCCGCGGTAGATGACGATGAGCGAATCCCTGCCCCGCCACCAGTTGTCGGCGAGGCCCCGAACTTCAGGCACCGGTCCGAATCCGTCGAGGTCCACCTGCTCGACGGCGTCGCCGCGGATCTTCGTGACGCTCTTGGCCCAGTAGCCCGCGTGGTGGGCCCGCGCCAGGGCTTCCACCCACCCCTCCGTGGTCGCGTGCAGAGGTGTCCATTGGTCGGCGTCGATGCCGAACCTTCCCCCGGGCCCGATCATGAATCCATGGGCCATGGGCCATGGGCCATGGACACGCGGCCGTCGCCGGCCGGGAAGCGCCATCCTTCCGAGGCGCTGCCCTCGGGGGCATCGGCCTGGAGAATGCGCGGACCGCGTCCGCACCTTCATGCCGCGGAACCGTCACCAGCTTCCCGGAGAGCCGAGGGCTGAGCCCGGGGAACGGGGCTGTCCAGGACGGCTCCGACGCCGTGATCACACCAACCACATCAAGACCATCCCAGTGACCGACCGACCGGCCAGAGCTGGCTGCACCATGAAAAATCGGCGACCGGACCCCGATGCGTCATCCAGGATGACCCCATGACTCAAGATCTGGTGACGTTCCTCAACGCACGGCTGGACGAGGAGGCCGACCTGGCCCGACGCTGCGACGGTGACGGAGGTGGGCAGTGGGCCGCTCAGGGGCGCACCGTCGACTTCTGTCAAGGAGAACTTGCCGGATTCCATCCCACGATCGCCCTGCACGTGGCGCTGCACGACCCGGCTCGCGTTCTCCGAGAGGTCGAGGCCAAGCGGCGCGTCCTCGCCCGCCATGAGTTCAGTCCGGCCATAGGCGACCCGGAACTACCGTGGGACAACCGCGACGACTGCCAGTACGACGGCGAGCCCTGGCCGTGCGACGACTTGCTCGACCTCGCCCTACCGTATGCCGATCATCCCGACTGTCCCAGATACCCCTGAGCGGAGATCGTTTACGGGACGGCCCTGAGGTATCAGTCCTAAATCACTTCTTCCTGCATCGAGTTCACCAAGGCATGGGTCGAGTCACCGCCCACCGGCTCTGCATGGCACCCTCACGGCCATGTCCCTCAGTGTTCCTCGCCTGCGGCTCGGCTCGACCGAGATCATCGCCCTCGCCGATGCGGAGGGGCCGTTCTTCTCTCCGCGCGCCGACGCGTTCCCGGAGGCCACCGCCGCTCAGTGGGCCGAGGCCGACCGGTTCGACCCGGGCGCGGTCGACGCCGACGGGAGATGGCGGCTTCAGTTCCGGGCGTACGCGATCCGCAGCGACAAGGGCCTCACCGTCGTGGACGCAGGAATCGGTCCGGCGGACAGTCCCGCCGGCTCGTGGGCGCCGGTGCCCGGTGTGCTCCCGGAGTCGCTGGCTGCCGCGGGCATCGACCCGGCCGAAGTGGACACCGTGGTGCTCACGCATCTGCACACCGACCACGTGGGGTGGGCGGTCGTGACCGAGGCGGCCGTCCCGTCAGCGGGCGGAGCCGGGGGCGGCACCGCTTCGACGGGCGGCGCGGTGGGCGGAATCGCTTCGACCGGCGGCGCGGTGACCGGAAGCGCGACGAACAGCGGCGCGGTGGGCGGCAACGCTTCGACCAGTGGAGTTCCCCGCGGCCGCCGACCCTACTTCGCGAACGCCGAGTACCTGCTCCAGCGGGCCGAGTTCGACGCCATCGACGCGCTCAACCCGCAGCTTCGCGAGACCCTCACCGACCCGCTCGAGGCCGCCGGCCGACTCCGGCTCCTCGACGGGGACACGCCGCTGCGCGTCGGGCGCGCGGTCGCCACGCCCGGGCATACGCCCGGGCACCAGAGCGTACTGGTCGCGGACGGTCGCGAACTGGCGCTCATCACCGGCGACCTCCTGGTGCACGCGCTCCAACTGCTCCACCCGGGGCTCGCCTACGCGCACGAGGCCGACCCCGAAACGGCCGGACATTCAAGGCAGCGGATGCTCGCCCGCGATCCCGCCACCTCGCTGCACCTGGCAACGCCTCACTTGACGGAGCCGTTCCTTTCGACGTGACCGAGGCCGCTCGGTGACGCGGACCGAGGCGCGAGGCATGGGTACCAGGAGGTAGTCCCTACGAGACCGGGGTGGTCGGGATGCAACGGGGGAGTGACGTGCCCTCGTCCTCTGCCTGCTCATGACCCCCGAGGTAATCGACCGCTCTTTCCTCCACCGGCAGGATCAAGGGCATCGACGGGACCCGCCGTCGGTATCCCGCTGTTGCTGCGAGGAGCGCGCCATGGGCATCAAGAGCACCGCCGTCGAAGTGAGTTCCGCTGCCGAGACCACCAGGGCGGTCGTGGAGGAGTTCCTCGCCGCCCGCCTGGCCGGTGATACGGGTCGGCTCGCCGCGCTGTTCGCCGACGAGGTCGACTGGCTGCTGGCCGAGAACCCCGCCGTGCCGTGGATTCGCCCGCGGTCCACCGCCGCCGAATGCGCGGCCCAGTTCACGGAGCTGATGGAGCACACCGTGCCTGCGGAGGCGAGAGCCTCGATCGACACCCTCCTCGTTGACGGCGCCGACGCCGTCCTGATGGGGCACGTGTCGGGGACCGTGCGCGCGACGGGGAAGTCCTTCGAGGGGCCGTTCGCGCTGCGACTCACCGTCGAGGGTGGGAAGATCACTCGGCACCACCTCTACGAGAACAGCCTGTCGATAGCCGAGGCCTGCGCGCCGTGACCCGGTGACGGCACGGAAGCCGGCTAGGTCTCCTCGCGCCGCGCGCCCCACACACCACCCCTTCGTGACGTAATCCATGCGGACGGGGCCCGGACTGCTTCGTCCGATTGCGTGCTGTTGCGTGGCAAAAGAGGAGGTCAGAGGGGGCGGAATTCAGGTTGACCGGAATTCCGGTAGGGGTGATAGTGGCGCTCGCGGCCGCGTTTCGTCCGGCCTGCTGCACCAGGGGTGGGGACTCTTGAACGACAACGATCAGGATGTGCGTGGCGACGTGCGGGGACGGGTCGACGCGCTTGTCGCCGTCGGTCGGGCGGCTGAGGCGAGGGACGTCGGGCGGAGCGCGCTTGACGCGCAGGGGCCGGACGCGGGGCTGCTGCTGGCGCTCGCCCTCGCGCATATGGCGGAGGACGACGATGAGCACGACGACGCCGCCGAGCGGGTCTTCCGTGAGGGGTTGGACGCGTTTCCCGACGATGTAGGTCTGCTCGCGGGGTACGCGGAACTCTGCGCCCGTTCCGACGCCTTGGACCGGCCGGGGCGGTACGCCAGGGGGCCGGTTCTTCTGGAACGGTTGCGTGAAATCGCCCCGTACTCACCGGAGTTGTCGCGGGTCGAGGCCGCGGGAAGTTCCGTTTCCACGACCGTCAGGAACAGTGTCTCGGTGCGGCGGGTGCAGTCGTACGACGCGGCCCGCGCCTTCGCCGACGCGCCCTCGCCTCAGGCTGCCGCCGCTCAGGCGTCGCAGTGGGCCGACGCGGCTCCGCGCGATCTGCGGCTGGCCGTGCTGGCGGAGACGACCGGGGCCCTCGCCGCCCCGGGCCGGGCCTGGTGGCGCCTGCTGCTGTGCCGGGGTGTCGAGTACCGCTTCGCCGTCGGCGTGCTCGTGACCGTGCTGGTGGTCGCGCGTGTCACCGTGCTGCCTGCGGTGCCGTACGGCGTGGCGACGGGGCTGGCGTTGCTGTCGGGGCTGCCGTTCCTCGGTCTCCGCAGGCAGCTGCGGGCCGCGCGGGAGCGGGCGCAGGAGCGGGTGGCCGCAGCCGTCGCGGAGGACGTGACCGGCGGCGAAACGGGTGTCGGGGGTGAGGGGTTCGGGTCGCCGGAACTGCGGCCCGTGCCGCGCGTCACTTCTCGTGAGTACGCGTTCGCCGGGGCGGGGATCGCGCTCATGGTGGTCATCGGAGTCACGGCGTACGCCAGCTCCCTCGCCTATCCCCGCTACGACATCGTTGCCCACGACACCTTCCGGGGCTTGGAGGGCTACGACCTGCGCGAGGAGTTCGACCCGTTCGGTGCCGTGCCCGACAGCGATACGGAGGCCTCGACGGCCCGGGTGTACGTCGCCGAGGACGCCGCTCCGGATGCCGCCGCCGACTACCTGGTGGCCGTCACGACCGGGGACTTCCACGAGATGCGGGAGTCGTACGTGTACGACGGCCGGATCATCCCCATGGACATGGGCGGAGCCGGCACCACCCGGGACAGCTGGGAGGCCGGGGCCGGCCCGTACGGGGGTTGGATGCGGTGCCTGCGATACACCGAGGCGCCCACCGGCACGCTGCGGGCGATGTGCGGATGGGGTGACAAGGGCAGCATCGGCATGGTCCTGTTCACGGCGTCGGACAAGGGCCGCGACGCGGTCGAGGAGACGGCCCGGTCCGTCGGCGCCGACTTCCTCCGTCCGGCGGGAGACTGAGCCGGTACGACGCGGCCGGGGCCGTGTGACGGTGCGCCGAATCCTCGGCGAACCGTCACACAGGCATCCGCGACCGGGGCTAGCTCAGCGTCTTGACCGCGGCGGCGTCGTACGGCTTCAGCTCGTCGGTGCGCCCCGCCAGGACCTTCGCCGCCCACTCCGGGTCCTGGAGCAGTGCCCGGCCGACGGCGACCATGTCGAACTCGTCGCGCTCCAGGCGGTCGAGGAGCTCGTCGATGCCCTGGACCGGAGCGCCCTGGCCTGCGAAGGCGTGGATGAAGTCGCCGTCGAGGCCGACCGAGCCGACGGTGATGGTGGGCTTGCCGGTGAGCTTCTTGGTCCAGCCCGCCAGGTTCAGGTCCGAGTCCTCGAACTCGGGTATCCAGTGGCGGCGGGTGGAGGCGTGGAAGACGTCGACGCCGGCCGCGGCGAGCGGGGAGAGGATCGCCTCCAGCTCCTGCGGGGTCTCGGCGAGCCGGGCGTCGTAGGCGTCCTGCTTCCACTGCGAGTAGCGGAAGATCACCGGGAAGTCGGACGAGACGCTCTCGCGGACCGCGGCGACGATCTCGGCCGCGAACTTCGTACGGGCCACGGCGTCGCCGCCGTAGGCGTCGGTACGGCGGTTCGTACCCGCCCACAGGAACTGGTCGAGGAGGTAGCCGTGGGCGCCGTGCAGCTCGATCCCGTCGAAACCGATGCGCTCGGCGGCCGCGGCGGCCTCGGCGAAGGCGCCGATGACGTCGTCCAGGTCACCCTGGGTCATCGCCTTGCCCGTGCCCTCGGTGCCGTCGGTGCGGATGCCGGAAGGCCCCATGGCGGGGGCGTCGGGGTAGGGGGCCTGGCCCTGCTGGCGCACCATGCCGATGTGCCACAGCTGCGGAACGATCGTGCCGCCCGCCGCGTGCACGGCCTCGGCGACCTTCGCCCATCCCGCCAGCTGCTCCTCGCCGTGGAACCGCGGCACCCGGTCGCTCTGCCCGGCCGACTCGTGCCCGACGTAGGTCCCCTCGGTGACGATCAGGCCCACACCGGCGGCCGCGCGCCGGGCGTAGTACGACCGCACGTCCTCGCCGGGGACGCCCCCGGGGGAGAACATGCGCGTCATCGGCGCCATCGCGATGCGGTTCGGGACGGTCAGTCCGTTCAGCGCGACGGGCCGGGACAGGATCTCGGCCGCGCGGGAGGCGGGGGACTCGGTGACGGTCACTGGGACGCTCCTCATGGCTACTGCTTGACAACCTTGATGCTTGAGAACTTCATGCAATAGGAGACCGTAGAGGTCGATGCTTGAGGTAGTCAAGCATTTCCGGATAGAGTGGCCCCATGACAGAAACGCCCCGCGTCGACACCGCCCAGCTCATGGAGCTCCTCTCCGTGTCGCTCGGCGCCTACTACGGCGACTTCACCGTCGCGGCGGCGAGCGAGAACCTCACGGCGAGCCAGGGCAAGGCCCTGACCGTCCTGCGCCGGGGGCCCGCCGCGATGCGCGCCCTCGCCGACACCATGACCTGCGACGCCTCCAACATGACCGGGATCATCGACCGCCTCGAAAAGCGTGGCCTCGTGCGCCGTGAGGCCGACGCCTCGGACCGGCGCGTCAAGAACGTCATCCTCACCGCCGAGGGCGAGCGCGTCACCGACGCGATCCGCGCCAAGATGCGCACCACCCAGGAGGGCCTGGACAGCCTCGACGACCAGGACCGCGCCTCTTTGTACGCGCTCCTGGAGCGGGTGTTCGCCTCCAAGCCCGCCGCCTGACGTCCCGCTCTCGCGCGGCATGGCCTGCGTCGGACCTGTCTGTTCCGGACCGGGCCCGACGGCGCCACTCCCGTCCGCTGGTCGCGCCCTCCGCCACCGCCCTCGTCGCCGTGCCTGCAAGGTCGACCGGCCCCGGGCCGGATTCAGTCGGGGAGGGCGGGCGGCCAGTCCGGAGCCGGATCCTCCGGCAGCAGGGGGCGCAAGGCGCCGACCGCCGCGCCGATGCAGCTGTCCCGCAGCTCGGCGCGTGTGCAGGTCTCGCGCGTGAGCCAGTCCACGCAGAGCACCTGGACGAACACGAGCCAGGCCTTCAGTGCCGCGGATACGGCGGCGTGCGTGCGCTCGTCGGCGAGCGGGAGCACGCCGAGCAGGCGTGAGCGCAGGGCGTCGAGCTCGTCCGTCATGATCGTCTGGATGACGGGGTCGCCCGCCAGTACCCGGTTCGCGGCCAGGACGGCGTGACGGTTGGCGACGAAGTAGTCGAGGTGGGCGTCCAGGCCCTGGGTGAGCTGCTCGACGAGGGTGGCGCCGGGGTCGAACTCGGTCGCCGCGAGCAGCCGGTCCGCCGCCTGCTGGTAGACCGCCGCGAACAGGGCGTGCTTGCTCGGGAAGTGCTGATAGAGCAGGGCGCGGGACACGTCGGCGTGTCGGGCGACGTCCTCCATCAGCACGTCGTCGTAGGGAGTGGCGGAGAAGAGCCGGGCGCCGACGGCGAGCAGTTGGGCCCGGCGGTCGGCAGGAGTCAGTCGTCGGCGGGGTGGCACACGTCCAGACTACTTGACACTCATCTAGTTAAGGGGGCTACGCTCAAGCTAACTAGACGTGCGTCAAGTAAGGGGGTGGAGTCATGGACAGGACACTCCGGGTTTCCGCGTGGGTCATGGGCCTTGCCTGCACGGCGATCGGCCTGTTCCACGTGGTCGGCGGCAACGCCGCCATTCCGGGGGAAGCCGACGCCGGCCCCACCCTGGACAGCCTGGGCCGGTTCTTCGGCGCGATCTTCGCCGGATACGGGCTGGCCTGGCTATGGGCGGCCCGGCAGGACCCCGTCCCCGCGAAGGCGGTGCGATGGCTCGCGGCGGTCTTCCTGCTGGGCGGCGTGGGGCGACTTCTGTCCCTGGCGGTGCACGGGTGGCCGCACTGGTTCCAGGTGGCGCTGACCGTGATCGAGCTGCTCTTCCCGCCCCTCTGGTTCTGGCTCGCCGACGCCGACGAGCGGGCGTCCGGCCGGCGGCGGTCTGAGGCTGCGCGGGCCGCCACGCCGTCCCCTCCGGGTCTGGCGTGACCTGTGACGCGCCTCCCTCCCGTACGGCGACCCGTCCCATGTCCTTCCCCCGTGCCGGCGGGGGCGCGCGAGACCACCGACCGGCGGGGGGCAACGGCACCCTCATCCGGCTCGCGGGTCGTTCGGCAACAGCCCTCAGGTGGCGACTGAGAGCAGGTCCACCACGAAAACGAGCGTCGAGCCCGCCGGGATCAACGGCGAAGGCGACTGGTTGCCGTAGCCGAGCCGCGGAGGAACGATGATCTCGCGCCGGCCACCGACCTTCATCCCCCTGATGCCCCTGTCCCAGCCCTTGATGACCCGGCCACCACCCACCGCGAACTTGAACGGCTCCCCCCGGTCCCAGGAGGCGTCGAACTCCTTGCCGGACGCGAAGGCGACCCCGACGTAGTGAACCCGGACGACGTTGCCCGGCTTCGCCTCGGGCCCGTCCCCGACCACGAGGTCACGAGTCGTCAGCTCGGTCGGAGCGTCCCCCTCGGGAAGGTCGATCTCGGGCTTCGTCGGTTCACTCATGGCAGCCTCGTCCACTCTCCGCCGCGCCCGCAGCCCTCGTACGGACGAGGCGGGCATATGGTCACTCCACGCAGTAGATCATCACACCGCCCCGAGCGCCGACCCGGGACGCCCCGAACCCCATAACCGGGGCTCTGCCGGGTTTGACACCTTCTCCGGCAGGGTGTCGTGGCACAGTGGCCTCATGTGCGGCCGGTACACCTCGACACGTAGCCCCGAAGACCTGACCCGTCTCTTCGAGGTCACCGACTGGCGCCCCGACGAGAGGCTGGCGCCGAGTTGGAACGTGGCGCCGACCAACGAGGTCTACGCGATCCTCGAACGCGCCGGGCGGGAGGAAGCCGGAGAGGTGCGCCGCGAACTGCGGGCGCTGAGGTGGGGTCTGGTGCCGTCGTGGGCGAAGGATCCGAAGGTGGGATCCCGGATGATCAACGCCCGGGTGGAGACCGTCCACGAGAAGCCCGCGTACCGGCGTGCCTTCGCCAAGCGCCGCTGTCTTCTGCCGGCGGACGGCTTCTACGAATGGGAGTCGTCGAAGGACGAGACGACGGGGAAGACCCGCAAGCAGCCGTACTTCATCCACCCTTCCGACGGCCAGGTGATGGCCATGGCGGGGCTGTACGAGTACTGGCGCAACCCCGACGTCAGCAGCGACGACGACCCCGACGCCTGGCTGACGACCTGCACGATCATCACCACCGAGGCCACCGACGCGGCGGGCCGCATCCACCCCCGCATGCCCCTCGCCCTCGCCCCCGACCACTACGACACGTGGCTCGACCCCCACCACCACGACACCGACGACCTCCGCGCCCTCCTCGCCCAGCCGGCGGACGGCCGACTCGACACCCGTCCCGTCTCCACGGCGGTCAACAACGTCCGCAACAACGGAGCACACCTGCTCGACGCGGCCACGTGACGGTCCGACGCCGCTTCGGCGTCAGCCGTATAACGCGACACACGAACACCCTCCTTCCGGCACCGCCTGTTACGCCCCAGAGGAGCGCCTCATCCGACCCGTCGTGAGTCCGGGAGAGGTGCCTGGTCAGTGGGTGGGCTTGCGGGTGGTGTGGTGCGCAGGAGGAGGAGGGCGGTGTCGTCGGTGTAGCGGGCGGTGGGCCAGGCGTGGCGGATGAGGTGGTCGATGAGGGTGTCGACGTCTTCGTGGGGGTGGCGGGCGAGGTGTTCGGCGAGGGCGGCGGCGGTGTGGTCGGGGTCGGTGCCGGGTACTTCCACGAGTCCGTCGGTGTAGAGGGCGAGGGTGCTTCCCGGGGGGAGGTGGAGGTCGGTGACGGGGTGGGGCGTGTCGATGTCGATGCCGAGCAGGGGGGCGGGGTCGAGGCCGACGACGAGGCCAGGCTGCCCCGGTCGGTGGAGGAGGGGCGGTGGGTGGCCGGCGCTGGCCAGGGTGACGTGCCCGTGGGCGAGGTCGATCCGGGCGTACAGGGTGGAGACCAGTAGGTCGGTACCCAGACCGATCAGGACACGGTTGGTGTGGGCGAGGACCTGGTCCGGCGGGGCGCCGGCGGTGGCGCGGATCGCGGTGCGTACCTGGCCCATGAGGGCGGCGGCGGAGACGTTGTGGCCTTGGACGTCGCCGATGACGGCGGCGACGGTGGTGGCGTCGAGGCGGATGACGTCGTAGAAGTCGCCGCCGATGTCCATGCCGCGGCTGGCGGGCAGGTAGCGGGCGGCCATCATGAGGCCGGGCACGGCGGGCAGGGTGTGCGGCAGGAGGGTTTCCTGGAGGCCGAGGGCGAGGCCGTGTACGGAGTCGTAGAGCTGGGCCCGGTCCAGCGCCTGGGCGATCAGGCCGGCGAGGGAGGTGAGGACCGCTCGTTCGTCGGCGGTGAACGCGTGGGGTTTGTCGTAGGAGAGGATGCAGCAGCCGACGGGCCGGCCTGAGATGAGCAGCGGCAGGAAGGCCCAGGCGCGTTTGCCGCTGATCAGCGGGGCGTGGGGGAATTCGTCGGCCAGCTCCTCGGCGCTGCCGAAGAACGACGGGACGCCGGTGGAGAGCACGTGCCCGGCCGGGGTGATGCCGGTGCTCAGGGGCAGGCCGTCGAGGCGTTCGATGGTCTGCGGGTCGTAGCCGTGCCAGCCGGTGATCTTCAGGCGGCCGGCCTCCGCCGCGGAGAGGACCAGGCCGTCGGCGCCGAAGGCGGGAAGGACCTGGCCGGCGACCAGCTCGACGACGTCGCTGACGGCCACGGTCTCCGTGAGGGCGGACGCCAGGTGCAGGAGCTGGTAGAGGCGACCGGTGTGGGTGGGCCGGGATGCGGCGGGCGGGGGCCGGGAGGACGCGGCTGCCGCCGGTCCGGGCACGGCGGACGCGGGCCGGGTCGCGTCCGATGACGGTGGGGATGCGGTGGACGCGCGGCCGGACGCGTGCGCGGACCCGGTCCGGTCGCCGGCGGACGCGGGGTGGCGGGACGGGCCGGCGGACTCGGCCCCGTCGCCGTCGCCTTCCCCGCCGGATGCGGGGGTGATGCGGACGCTGATGCCGCTGACGTCCGGGTAGAGCTGGAAGCGCAGCCGGCGGTCCGGAGGGTCGGGGGAAGTGAACTCGACGGGTTCGCGGCTGATGACGGCGGTGCGGTAGTGGTCCTCGACCGAGGGTTGGTCCAGCCAGGGCACGGACTGCCAGGGCCGCGTACCCAGCAGCCGGTCGGCGGGCCGGCCGAGCAGGGCGGCCGCCGCGCGGTTCACGAACGTGATCCGGCCCTCCAGGTCCAGGGCCAGCGCGCCCTCCGGCAGCCGCTCGGCGTAGTCCGCGGCCGCTTGCGGGGCCTGGCCCGCGTACGGATGGGGCTCGGTGAGTGACACCCGGAAGGGCTGCTCGGGCGTCTGCGGGGGGTCCGGGGTCCGGTCCAGGGCGTGTGCGATGCCACGGGCCTCGGCGGAGATGTGGCCCCGCTCGCGGCGGCTGGCGCGCTGCGGGTGGGAGGCCGGCCACAGCAGGACGAGACCGCCCCAGCAGCGGGAGCGACCGGGCAGCGGCGTGGCCGCGAGGGCGAAGCGGTACGGCAGGCTTACCGCGACCCGCGGATACGCGCGGACCATGTCCCCCTGCGAGCCGACCCACACCAGGCGGCCTTCCCGGACGGCCTCGCTGACCGGCGCGGCGGTCGCGAGCGGGATCCGGTGCCAGGGCCAGGCCACCTCCTCCGGCAACCCGCACAGCACCGCCAGGCCGAGCGTCTGCGTGGCCTCGTCCAGGAGGTAGAGCGCGCCGGCGGAGGCGCCGGTCCGCCGTACGGTGTCGACCAGTGCGGTGCCGAGCAACCCAGCCGCGCCGGGCTGCTCGCCGTGGCCCGGTACCGCAGCTCGCATACCAGGACCATACGCCGACAAATCGGACCGATCACCCTGGTCGAGGAGCGGGTGGCCGCGCGGGGCTCCAAGGCCACCGGTACGCCGGGGCGGGCGTACCGGGTCGCCCTCGGTCCTCGGTCCTCGTCCACTCCCCGCTCCCCGCCCGCGTGGGTGGCGGACGCCCGCGGCTCCCCACTCAGGTTCGGTTAGGCTAGCCTTGCTTGGAGTGCGGTCGGGTCGGGTTCCGGTGCCGCAGGTGGACACCCATGGGTCGCAACGGGCAGGGGCAGGGCACAGGTGAGAGACGGTTACCGGGCTTGTGAGCGTCGATCGCCCGAAGGGGCCGGGACGCCGATGCGGGTGACGGGCGGCCGCACGGGCCGGGAGCTCGGGGCGGGGCCCCGTGGGTAAGGTCCTGCTCACGGCCGGAGCCCTGTACGTCATCGTCCTGTTCCGCGCCGGCGGCACGTTCGCCGTCGGGTGGCTCGCGGGCGCCGGTGCACGGCGCAGCAGGTTCGCCGGGCGGATCTCCTCGGCGAAGTTCCAGCGTGCCGAGCGGGCGATCCAGCGGTGGGGCGCGCCGGTGGTGGCGGTCTCCTTCCTGACCGTCGGTTTCCAGACCGCCGCCAACCTCCTCGCGGGCAGCATGCGCATGCCGTTGACGCGCTACCTGCCCGCCCTGTTCGTGGGCGGAGCTGCCTGGGCGCTGATCTACGCGACCGCGGGGCTCGGCGTGCTCGAAGTGCTGGGAAGGCTCTTCGCCGAGCGGACGGCACTCGGCGTGGCCGCCGTGGCCGGCATCCTCTTCGCGGTGTGCGGGGTGGTGGTGTGGCGCAGGAGGAGGGCGGCGCTGTCTTCCGGCGACAGGATGGCCGAGCAGGCCTGAGCCCGTGCCGTGACGGCAGCTGCCGAGAGATCCCACGACATCCAGCTGCTACGGCCTTCCCCCGGCGGATCGTGTGGGCGGCCCCCGCAGCGGTGTCCGGCTCCGCCCCTCGACGGGGGCGGCCGTCGCCCGGACCTGGTACGGGGGCCGTCGGCTGTCCTTCTGTCAGGGCGCGGGGGCCGGTCGGAAGCTCTGCGAGAGGGTGCCGTCGCAGGTGCGCTGGACGAGCTGGACGCCGGTGGTGGCGGAGCCGCCGGCGGTAAGACACTTGCCGCTGTGGCGGGCGACGAAGTGGTAGCGGCCGGACGGTTCGGCCACCGGCAGCCACTGCTGGTTGGTGCCGCCTCCGTAGGCCACAGCTGGAGCGGCGCGCCGTCGGCCGGCGACCGGTCCACGACGTCGAGCACCTGCTGCGGGGCGTTGCGTACGCCGACGCGGCTGTAGCCGTCTGTCGTGGGCGTGAAACGGAACTGCTGCGCCGGGGTGCCGTTGCACGCGTACTGCTGGACGGCGGTGCCGTTGGCGGTCGCGGCGGCGCGGGCGTCGAGGCACTTGCCGCTGCCGGCGTTGACGACGGTGACCGTGCCGGTGGGGACGTCCGCCGCGACGGCCGAGGGCGCGGCGGAGGAGGCGGGGGAGACGGCGACGAGGGCCGACGACAGGGCGGCGCTCGCGACGAGGACCCCTCCCAGGCGGCGGGGGTGCCGCCCGGCGCGTGCGGGGCACGGACGCAGGGCGTTCCCCGGGTGGATGGCGGGCGGGGGCGCGGCGGGCATGCGCGCTCCTTGAGGGGGTGGGGAGGCGTGCCGGGCTGCCGGGCGCACCGGGGTGCCCCCTGGAATCTGCCGGGGCGCGCGGGGGCACCGGGACCGGACGTGGAAAGACCGGACGCGGGCGGAGTGGTCGCTGAGGGACCCGACGCGGGCGGAGTGGCCTCTGAGAGACCGGACGGGGAGGGGGCGGAGCGCGGGTCAGCCGTTGTAGGCCGCGAGGATCCGGGTGAACTCCCAGGCTTGCTGGCCGATGCCGGAGCACGTGTCGGCGCCGCCGCCGGAGCACGGACGGTCGCGGTTGACGGACCAGAAGGTCAACCGGGCGAGGTGACGCTGCTGCGCGTAGGCGAGGATCGTGCGGAAGTCGGCCTGGGTGATGGTCTCGCCCACGTCGGTGACACCGTTCATCGAGGAGATGCCGGTGTGGCGGTAGGCCTGGTCGTCGCTGTAGCCGTACGCGTTTTTCACGGCGGTCTTGAGCCCCTCGGCCGCCCGTACGGTGAGGGTGCCCATGTTCTGGCCGTTGCCGCCGAAGTCGAACGGCATGATGGTCCAGCTGTCGACCGTGAGGCCGGCCGCGGCGGCGCGGTTGATGAGACCGGTGTCCGGACCGTTCTGGCCGGTGCCGAAGGTGACGTACACCTTCAGCCCGGGGTTGGCGGCCTTGACGGTCTTCAGGGCGTTTACCGTGCGCTGCTGGACGGTGGGACTGTCGTAGGCGGCGGCCTCGATGTCGATGTCGACGGCCTTGAGGCCGTACGCGTCGATGACCTTCTGGTAGGCGGCGGCGAGCTCACCGGCACTGGAGCAGGAGCTCTCCAGCTTGTTGCCGCTCCATCCGCCGAAGGAGGGGATGACGTCGCCACCGGCCGCCCGGACGGTGGCGACCGTCTGCTGGTCGACGCCACCGAGGAGGGGGCGGCCGCCGTCCCACTGGGGGTTGCAGTAGCCGTTGCTGAGGACGAAGGCGAGGGTGAACCACTTGACGCCGGTGGCGTTCATGACCGTCGTCGGGCTCGGCGGGCTGCCCCAGCCGTTGTAGAGGTACGGAGCGACGGCCATGGTGCCGCCGGGCGGGGGCTCGGTCCCACCGGCCGGGGGCGCCGTCCACTTCTGGTTGGCCGCGCCGGTGCACGTCCAGATCTGCAACCGGGTGCCGTTGGCCGAGCTGTTGCCGGTGGCGTCCAGACACTTGTCCGCCTGCGGGTTGACGATGTCGCGGGCCGCGGTCACCGTCCAGCGTTGCGCCCCGGAGCCGTTGCACTCCCACAGTTGCACGGTCGAACCGCTGGCCGTTCCGCCCGAGGTGACGTCCAGACACTTGCCGAGGGCCTTGATGGTGCCGTCGGCGCCGACGTCCCAGTTCTGGGCGGCGGTGCCGTTGCAGTCGTAGAGCTGGACGGCGGTGCCGTTGGCGGGGTTGGCCCCCGCGACGTCGACGCACTTGCCGCCGAGTCCGGTGATCCGGCCGGCGGCGGCCTCGGCCGGGGTGGTGGCGACGGCGAGACCGCCGGCGGCGAGGGCGAGGGCCGTCAGGGTGATGGGCAGGCGGGTGCGGCGCATGGGGGTCCTCTCGGGTGGGGGCGGTTCGTCGCTGAGACGTGGTGCCGGAGGAACGCTGAGCCGGAGATGCAGTTCATGTACATGAACTGCGTTTTGCTTTCTGGGCGATGAAAGTAAAGGTCTGAACCATGCCAGTCAAGACGCCCGGCATTCATGCCTTGAACGCACAATGCCGTTGTGTGGTGGTGGAGTTGGGAATTGCTCAGTGTTGAGGTGAAGTCTTGGCGGCATGTGTGCGCGAGTCGGGGTCGCGCTCGGCTGGCCGCGAAGACGGGTTGCTCCTCGGTCGCCTTGCCGTGCCGTCCATGGACCAGAACGCAGGACGCCCCCACCGCCGGCGCGTGCGCGGCTCGGCGATGGGGTGGTGTCGGTGGTGGGTCCTCGTGTCGTGCGGGTCCCCTGGTGGTGCGGGTCCGGTGTGGTGTGGGTCCCCGGGTGGTGCGGGTCCCGGTGTGGTGCGGGTCCCGGTGTGATGTGGGACCGGGGCGCGACCCGTACGACCGCTTCAGCGGCGTGCTGTCGGGCCGTCGTCCCGGTGGTCCTCGTGTGCGAGCGGCCCGTTCACGGTTCGATGAGCGCGTCCACCACGGCCCGGGCGACGCGGGCGGCCCGTTCCGGCGTCCAGTAGGCCGGGTCTTCCAGGGTGGAGACGTAGTAGCCGCGGGTCAGCAGTGAGAGGAGGTCCGCGGCGAGTCCGGCGTCGGGCACTCCGGCGGCGAGGGAGGCGTCGAGGAACTCCTGGCGCGATTCGCGCGGCTCGTGGCGGTCGACGCCGTGAGGGTCGGAGTGGGCCGAGGACAGCATCTCGACCCAGAGGGTGCGGAGCAGGAGGTCTTCCGGGTCCGTGCTGAGGTGCCACGCCACCGTGGCGCGCAGCCGGTTCGCGCCGATCAGGTCGCCCAGGTGGGCTTCGAGGTCGGTCCGCCACCGGGATTCCGCCGCGCGCACCGCGTTGGTGATCAGCGCGCTCCGCGTGGGCACGTAGTTGGTGACCATCGCCGTGGATCCGCCGAGTTCCTTGGCCACCGCGCGGATCGTGATGGCGCGGGCGCCGTCCCGGGCGGCGACAGCGAGGGTCGCCTCGGCGATGGCCTTGAGGCGCTGGACTTCGTCGACGTCGATCGGCATGGAAGCAACCTAGCTCAGAGGGGGTTGACGTTGAACTCACCGTGATGCAACGCTGTTATATCACTTTGTTTTATCAAGGTTCACTTCCCTGGAGGGCTCATGACCCTTACCGTCCGACGCGTCACAGCGGAGCCTGTCCCTCCGCAAGCCCTGCAGCACATGGTGCGCATGCGCGACGGAGTGCTTCTGGCGACCGACGTCTACGGCGCCCGCGAGGAGACGCCGGCACCGACCGTCCTGGCGCGCGTCCCGTACGACAAGAACAGCCGGTACGTCTTCTTCGACAGGATCGCGGAGCGGTTCACGGCCCGCGGCTACGTCGTCGTGGTCCAGGACGTCCGCGGCAAGTTCCGCTCGCAGGGCGAGACCCTGGGCTGGACCGGAGAGGTCGACGACGGGTACGACACCCTGGAGTGGATCACCCGTCAGCCGTGGTCCGACGGGACCGTCGGCATGTTCGGCGACTCGTACTACGGCTTCACCCAGCGGTCGGCGGTCGCCGGCCAGCACCCCGCCCTGCGTGCCATCGTCCCCCGGGTGACCTGCACCAACAACGGCCCGGGCATCGCCAGTTACGACGCCGGATCCGGCCCGCAACCCCCGTGGCTGGAGGCGGCCGCCTACCAGGCGCAGATCTGGACGGACAACCACGGCTACGAGTTCGACGCCGACCTCACCGCGCGCCCGCTCGCCGCCGCGTACGAGGAGGCGTTCACCGCGATCGGGAAGCGCTCGCGAGGCTTCGACCTCATCCTCGGCGGCATCCCGCTCGCCCCCTACAACGGGCCGCATCCCTACGACGCCCGGCCGGTCCCCGTCCTGCACTGCGTGGGCTGGTTCGACAACCTCGGCATCGCCCACATGCGGGACCACGCCGAGCTGGCGCGGCGCCCCGGATGGGCCGCCGTGCAGTACCTCATCGCCGACGCGATCGACCACGAGAACTACCGCCTGGAGGACGCCCCGGTCGCGCCCGCCGACGACCACATGACCGACGCCGCCGCCCTGGAGCGCCTGCTCGACTCCACCACGGGTCCCGCCGCCGACTTCTTCGACGTCTTCCTCAAGGGCGTCGCCCGCCCCGAGTCGCTTCCCCGGGTGCGGTGGCAACTCGGCCATGTGGGCTGGCGCACCGCTTCGGCGTGGCCACTGCCGGAGGCGCAGACGACCGAGTGGTACCTGGCGGAGCCCGCGGCCGCGACCGGCGCGGTTCCCGGCGGCCGACTGGCGCCGCACCCCACCGCCGCCACGGAAGAGGCCCCATGGCGATACGACCCCCACGATCCGGTGCCGTCCGCCGCGCCCGACACCTTCCAACAGCTGCGCGAGCACGCCGACGAACGACGCACCCTCCGCCGCGCACCTGCTGGGAACGGACGACACCGGACGCGACCTGCTCTCCCGCCTCGTCGCCGGAACCCGGGCCAGCCTCACCGCCCCCGCCGTCGTCATCGCCGTCTCCACGACGCTCGGTACCCTTCTCGCCCTGGTCGCGGCCTGGTCCGGAGGTCCGCTCGACCGTTTCGTCTCCGGGGCCCTGGACATCGTCTTCGGCTTTCCGGGACTCATCCTGGCCGTCCTCGCCGCCGCGGTCTTCGGCGCGGGCCTCACCGCACCGATCGTCGCCCTGTCCATCGCCTACCTCCCCCTGATCACCCGCGTCGTCCGGTCCGCCGCGATCAAGGAGTGCCGACTGCCCTACGTCTCCGCGCTCCAGCTCCTGGGCGCTCCCACCGCCCGCATCTGGCTGCGTCACCTGCTGCCGAACCTGCTGCCGCTGGTCCTCGTGCAGGCCACCATCGGCTTCGGATACGCACTGCTCGACGTGGCCGCGATCTCGTTCCTCGGCCTCGGCAGCCGGCCGCCCGACCCCGAGTGGGGACTGATGGTCTCCAACGGAGCCCCCTCCATCCTCGCCGGCCAACCGCAACAGTCCCTGTACGCCGGCATCGCCATCCTGGCCGTGGTCGTCGCGTTCAACCTGCTGGGGGCGGGGCTGTCCCGACGCCTGCTCGGAGAGAACCCATGAACCCGAAACCCCTCCTCCGCATCGATACCCTGAGGATCGACCTGCCCCTGGAAGGGGCCCTGCGGACCGTCGTGCACCACGTCGACGTCAGCATCCCCGAGGGGGCGGCCGTCGCGCTGGTCGGCGAGTCCGGATCCGGCAAGTCCCTGACGGCCCGCTCCGTCCTCGGCCTGCTGCCCCCCGCCGCCCGCGTCCACGGCGAGGTGCTGTTCGCGGGGGAGCCCGTCCAGGCGATGAATCCCGCACGTCTACGGGCCTTCCGCGCCGCCGACGTCGCCATGGTGTTCCAGGACCCCAGGGCGCACATCAACCCCGCCCGCGGCATCGGCGACTTCCTCATCGAAGGACTGACCACCGCACGAGGCGTCCCGGCAGCCGAGGCGACCACGAAGGTGCTGGCGATCCTCAGGGAGGTCGGCATCGCCGACGCGGACCGGCGCATGCGACAGCGGCCCCACGAACTGTCCGGCGGACTGCTCCAGCGCGTCATGATCGCCGCCGCACTCGCCGCCGAGCCCCGCCTGCTGCTCGCCGACGAACCGACCACCGCCCTCGACGTCACCACACAGGAGGAGGTGATGGCCCTCGTCGGCGAGGCCCGCGAAGCGCGCGGGCTCGCCCTGCTGTTCATCACCCATGACCTGGAACTCGCGGCGGCCGTCTGCGACCGGGTCGCGGTCATGTACGCGGGAACCACCGTCGAGGACCTCCCCGCCGAACGTCTCCGCGGCCGTGCCGCCCACCCCTACACGCGCGCCCTGCTCGCCTCCCGCCCGTCGCTCGACGACGTCCACGCCGAACTGAGGTCCATCGCCGGCAGGCCCCTCTCCGGATTCGAGGCACCGGACGGATGCGCCTTCGGCGGCCGCTGTCCGCGCGTACAGGACCGGTGCCGGAGCGACCGTCCCCGCTCTGCCCCGGCAGGCGCCGGTACGGCGGCCTGTCACTTCCCCCACCCGCCCTCGCCCGAGGAGACCGGCAGCCATGCTTGAGGTACGCGACCTCCGCAAGGAGTTCGGCGGCTTCGTCGCCGTGGACGACGTGACCTTCTCCCTGGCCGAAGGAGGGTCCCTCGCCGTCGTCGGCGAGTCGGGATCGGGCAAGACGACCACGGCCCGCATGGTCGCAGGCCTCGAGACCCCGAGCGGCGGACACATCGTCGTCGCGGGTGAGGAACGCCGGCCGGGGCGGCTCGGGTCACGCGAGCGCCGTGCCCGCGGCCGCCGGATACAGGTGGTCTTCCAGGACCCGTACGCCTCGCTGGACCGCCGCCAGCGTGTGGGCGACGCCGTCGCGGAGGCGGTGGCCCTGCACAGGGACCAGCCCACCCACCGCCTCCGGGCCCGCGTCGCCGAACTGCTGGACATGGTGGGCCTGGACGACCGGCAGGCACGGTCCCTGCCGAAGGCCCTCTCGGGCGGACAGCGTCAGCGGGTCGCCATCGCCCGCGCGCTGGCGGCGGAGCCACGGGTCCTGATCCTCGACGAGGCCGTCGCCGCTTTGGACGTGTCGATCCAGGCCCAGATCCTCGGCCTGCTCGCCCGTGTCCGCGCGGACACCGGAACCGCCCTGCTGTTCATCACCCATGACCTCGGCGCCATCCGGCACATCAGCGACGACGTCCTGGTGGTGCGAGAGGGAAGGGTCGTCGAGCGCGGCCCCGTCGGGACGGTCCTCACCCAGCCACAGGACCCGTACACGCGCCGTCTCATCGACTCCGTCCCGAAGCCCGGCTGGACGCCGCGCGGCAGGGCGGGCCGAACCACCGCCTGACCCACGGGTTCTCGTACGCCCCTGCTGCGGGCCGGCGCGCCGGAGGCCCCCGCACACCCCTCAGTACGGCAGATCGGTCCACAGCGACGTACCGCTGTGGACCGATCCGTCTGTGCGCGTCCGCACTTCCTCTGCGGGTCGGACGGCGTGGCCGATCCAGCGCCGCAGCGCCACCAGGGTGGAGTCGCCCAGCCGGCACAGGTCCGCGATGGCGTCGAGGTCACCCGGAGCGGGTGCGACGCCCACGGCGGTGAGCGTGGCATGCAGCTCCAGGCGGCGACGGTCGGACGGCTCGAGGGTGGCGGACGGACGGTCGGACGGCTCGGGCGCGGGCGGAGGACAGTCGTCGGATTCCATGACGCCGCATGCCATCGGCGTCCATTCGGGCAGGTCGTGCACGAGCGCGGCGGGGAAGCGGTAGGGGTCGAGATCCCGCGGCCCGGTGGTGCCCGTGGGGAAAGCCTGATAACCAGTCACGTCTGCCTCCTCGGTCGTCATGCGCTTGCAGAGGACGACGGAAGGTGCGGCGGGGACAGTTGCGAAGTACCGCGGACACCACTCGAATGCCCTCTACGGCATCTCGTCACAAGAGCGATGAACCCACCGCCCCCGGTGACGGGCCCGGGGTCGTCCACGGCGGCCCGCCGCAGGCAGACGTGCCCCCGCCGGTCGTCCGACCGGTCGGGGGCACGTGCGTGCGAGGAGTCGGAGCCGGTCAGCCGGCCTGGGACAGGGAAAGGGAGGGCCGGGTGCGCGTCGTCCGCTGCTCGATCGCGGTGGCGACGTGGAGCAGCAGGTCTTCCTGGAAGCGGCCGCCGATCAGCTGGACGCCGGAGGGCAGCCCGTCGCGGATGCCGGTCGGGACGGACACGGCCGGGAAGCCGAGCACGGGGACCGCCTGCATCGGCCACTGAGCGGCCAGCAGCTCGCGCACCCGGGCGTCGCCGGCGAGGTCCGCGTCCTGCTCGAAGGGCGGCTCGGCGGAGACCGGCGTCAGCAGGATCCGGTCCCCGCCCAGATACCGCTGGAGGCGGCTGACGAGGGTGCCCCGGCGGGCGTACCCCCGGATGTAGTCGGTGAGCGCGGGCTGCTCGCCCCACGTCTCCGCGGCGGCGGCGAACGAGGAGGCGAGCGAGACGCGGACGGTCTCGTCGCCGAACAGCTCGATCTCGGACATCATCGTCTTCAGCTCCTGGTAGAGCAGGAGCGACCACAGCCGGGCGGCCTCGTCGAGCAGGGGGAGCTCGACCTCCTCGACCTCGTGGCCGGCCTCGGCGAGCCACCGGGCCGCGTCGTCGACGGCGGCGTCCACGACGGGGTGGGGCTTGACCTCCGCGGCGCGGACGACGGAGACCCCGACCCGGCCGGGCTCGCCCAGCGGAGGGCGCACCGGAAGACCGACGGGATCGGTGAGGTCCGGCGTCACCATGGCGTGCAGGCCGAGGCGGACGTCGTCGACGGTCCAGCCGAGCGGTCCGTGGACCGCCATCGTCTGGAAGGACAGCGGGCTGTCGAACTCCTCCGCGCCGCGGGGCTCCACGCCGGGCACCAGGCCCATGGTGGGGCGCAGGCCGACCGCGCCACAGCAGTAGGCGGGAAGCGGATGGACCCGCCGATGTCGTTGCCCTGGGCGATCGGCGTCATTCCGGCGGCGACGGCGGCGGCCGCGCCTCCGGAGGAGCCGCCGGGGGTGTGGCCGGGGTTGAGCGTCCTGCCGTGCAGGTCGTTGCCGGTGAACCAGCGGACGGCGAAGGCCGGGCTGTTGCTGCGTCCCGGCAGGGTCGCTCCGGCGCGGCGCAGACCGGCGACGCAGACGGCGTCGTCCTGGGCCACGGCGTGGGCCCAGGCGGGGACGCCGTGCGAGCTGGCGTATCCACGCTGAGAGGTGTTGATCTTCGTGGAGACCGGCACGCCGTGGAGCGGCGGAAGGTCGGCGCCGGCCGCGACCGCGGCGTCGGCTGCGGCCGCCTGGGCGAGCGCCTCCTCGGGCCGGACGTCCACCAGGGCGTTGAGCGCCGGGTTGGTCTCCTCGATGCGCGCGAGGAACGCCTGGGCGACCTCGGTCGCGGAGAAGGACTTCTCGCGGATTCCGGCGGCCAGCTCGGCGGCGGAGCGGTCCCACAGCGGCCTGTCGCCGGGGGTGTCGGTCATCGTCGTCTCCTGTGGTGTGGGGCGGGGTGGAGAGGGCCGGCAGGTCAGTCGTCCGTGCCGCCGAGGTGGGCGGCCCAGGACATGCCCATGTAGGCGAACGACGTCGGTGCGCCGCTGACGCGCTTGTTCATGAACATGCGTTCGTGTGTGGTGGCCAGGAAGACCGCGGGAGTGGTGGGCGTGAAGAGTGCCTGGGCCTCGGCGTAGGCCTCGGCCGACGCGGCCGGGTCGGACGAGGTGCGGGCCCGGTCGAGCAGGCGGGTCACGTCGGGATCGTCGTAACCGGTCCAGTTGAAGATGCCACGGGGGGTCACGCTCTCGGCCACGTACGACGCCGGGTCCGGCATGGTGACGTAGCCGAACGTCAGGACGAGGTCGAGGCCCTCGCGGACGGCGGGGTCGTAGAAGAGGGAGGACATCTCGGTCGGCTGGAGCTGCTCGATCTCGATGTCGACGCCGATCTTCCCGGCCGCCGCCTGGATGAACGTCATCGCCTGCAGCCCGCGCTGGTCACCGGCGGGAAGGGCGGCCACGAGGGGGCGGGAGACCGGTCCGGCCTGCGCGGCCAGCTTCCTGGCCTTGTCCACGTCGGGCTTCGGCACGGCGGGCAGTGCGGCGTAGGCCGCGTCGAACCGGGCGGCGGCCTTGTCCCCGTGCCAGGTCAGGGGCGGGACGAGCGACTTCAGGGTCGTGGCGTCGCCCCCGAAGACGTTCCTGATCAGCGCGTCGCGGTCGATGACCTGCGACAGGGCGTCCAGAAGACGGCGGTCGGCGGCGGGGGAGTCACCGCGTGCGGGGATCAGCAGCACGTTCTGCGTGGACGGGCCGAGGTGGATCGTGCCGCTGTCCGCCCGGCCGAGCACGGTGGCGCTGGTGGGCGGCAGCTCGTAGGTGCCGTCCACTTCCCCGGACAGGAGCGCGCCGGTCAGCGTGTTGCTGTCGGTGATGAACCGGAACTCGACCTGCTTGGCCTTCGGCTTCAGCCCGGGGTCCCAGTAGGAGGCGTTGCGCTCCAGGGTGATGGCGGCACCGGACTTCCACGGGCCCAGTCGGTACGGCCCCGTGCACATCAGGCCGCCCTTGGCGGTGCCGTACCCGGAACCCGCCTTCTCGACGTACGCCTTCCGGCTGACCGCGCTGAACGACGTGGCGAGCGCCTTGGGGAGCGTCTGGTCGTAGGTCCTGGTGGTGAGCGTGACCTGGTGCGGGCCGGTGGCCTTGATCGAGGTCACGGCGGCGAGGTAGTCGCCGTACAGCGCCTGGGTCTTCGGATCCCTCTGCCGTTCGAGACTGTGGATCACGTCATCGGGTGTCATCGGCGAGCCGTCCCAGAACCTGACGTCGGAGCGCAGGTCGAGCACCAGGGTGTGCCCGTCGGTCCAGGCGACCTTCCGGGCGAGTCCGGGACCCAGGGAGAAGTCGGCGTTCATCCGGGTGAGGGTGTCGCACAGGTTCGCCTCGACGGTCTGGGGCGAGTAGTCGCCGGTCTTCGCCGGGTCCAGCGTCGTCGGCTCGCCGTAGGGAAGCGCCCAGGTCACCCGGTCCACCTCGGCGGTGCCGCGAGGTGTGGTGGTGGTGAGTGCGGTCGTGCGGGGCCGGACGCCGCCGGGGTCGCCCGCGCAGGCGGTGACGGCGAGCAGGCCCACGCCCGTGAGTGCCGTCAGCATCGTTCTCTTCGCAGCCATGACCGATGTGCTCCTTGCCGAGAGGAGTGAGGGGGAGGGGTCCGACGCTCGCGAAGGGCGGCTCGGCCGGCGCAGCGTCGTAAATGAATGTCATATAACGCTGTTGCATGTCACGCTCGCATCTGGTGAGCTAAGGCGTCAAGAGCAAGTCCGCCGTCACCCCGCGCCGCGTGAACGAGCCACGCCGCCCCACGGAACCGGAGACCCGCACCATGTCCTTCACTCCCGCCCTCGACTTCGCCTTCGAGATCCGCGCCCAGGTGGCCGAGACGCTCCACATCGGCCACGGCGACGGAGAGGTCACCGAGTTCACGCCCATCGTCGGAGGCAGCGTGGACGGCCCCCTGCTGCGCGGCGAGGTCCTGCCCGGGGGAGGCGACTGGAGCAGCATGCGCGGCGAGGTCTGCGAACTGGAAGCCCGCTACCTCCTGCGCGCGGACGACGGTTCCGTCATCGACATCGTCAACCGCGGCTTCTACCGGCCCAAGGCCGACGGCCCGGACCAGTTCGACGGAGAACTCCAGGTCACGGAGGCCGGCCACTACTACCGGACGTCGCCGGTCTTCCGGACGGACGCCCCTGCCCACCGCTGGCTCGCGGAGACCGTCTTCGTCGGCCTCGCCCGCCCCGACGGCGACGACGCCGTGATCATCCGCATGTACGCCCTCCGGTAGGCGACGGCGCGGCCGGCGACCGGCCCACGCGGCCCCGCCCGGCCGCCTCCGGGGCCGTCGCCGGGCAACGGCGTGAACCTGCCCGACTGGCACACTGAGGCCGAAGCGCGCCACCGCACAGAGGACCCGGACGCCCATGCCGAACCCACTGGACACCCCGGACGCGGTGGCAGCCGCGGCCGAACCGCTCGAGGACCTGCTGGACGACCTCAACCACGTGCCGTCCCTATGCCTGTTCCCCGTGATTCCGGTGACCGGGGTGACGTTCGGGCACGACCGGATGAGAAGTCTCGCCCAAGCCGTGTACGACGCGGGGGCCGGCGGGCATCAGGTCAGGACGTCGGTCGTCCCGTTCGAGTCACCACAGGCCTGGCGGGGCATCCTCCGCCGACAGGTGACCGAAGGGTTCATGCAGCCCACCCGCAGGTACGCGGACCCCAGTCTGCGCACGCCCGCCGAGATCCGGCGGGCGGCCGAACTCGCCGACGGCCTCGCCGACGTCGTCGAAGCCCACCTGGGGCCCGTCCTGAGCTCCGGCGACGTCGACGGCCCGCACGCGGGCGACATCCGGTGGCGCAACCTGCTGCTGGTCACCGGCGACTGGGCCACCGTCCTGCACCTCGGAATTCGCGACTGACCGCACGCACCACCGGTAGACCGGGACCGCTCCTCAGCGGCCCGTGTCATCCGCGACCCCCGCCCGACTCGCCACATCCCGGCGGCCCCGATGCACGGCGGACGGCGGTGTCGCCGCCCGTGGCAGCGGTCGCTCCGGACGCCGGGGCGACCAGGGACTCGTCCGAACGCGGCGCGGTAACCTCGCGTCATGGCCGAGGCATCAGTGGCGCGGTTCTACGACGAACTGGCCGACGACTACCACCTGATCTACTCGGACTGGGACGCGAGCATGCGTCGCCAGGGCGACGCCTTGCACGCTCTCATCGGCCGGGATCGCACCGCCGTGCTCGACTGCTCCTGTGGAATCGGCACGCAGGCGATCGGCCTGGCGCTGCGTGGCCACCAGGTCACCGGGACCGACCTCAGCCCCCGCGCCGCCGCCCGCGCGGCCCGGGAGGCCGCCCGCCGGAGCACGACCCTGCGCACGGCCGCCGCCGACATGCGGCATCTCCCTTTCTCCGACGCCCGGTTCGATACCGTCGTCTGCGCCGACAACGCGCTGCCCCACCTGCTGACGGAGCGGGACGTGCGCGCAGCACTCGGCGAGATGCGCCGAGTGCTGCGTCCTGGCGGCCGGCTGCTGGTCAGCACACGCCCTTACGACGAGCTGCTCCGCGACCGCCCGGAGTCGACGCCTCCGCAAGTCCACCAGGCCGCCGACAGCACGGAACGAACCGTCACCTTCCAGCTCTGGCACTGGCGCGAGGACGGTGAGCACTACGACTTGGAGCACTTCCAGCTCCACCCGGCGGGCGGAGAGTGGCGCGTCCAGGTCCGGCGGAGCACCTACTGGGCACTCGGCCGGGACCGACTGTCCGGCCTCGCGACGGAGGCCGGATTCGCTGACGCCGCATGGCGGATGCCGCAGGAGACGGGCTTCTTCCAGCCGCTGCTCGTGGCCCGCGCCGACGCATAGCCCATTCCACGGGCCGGTGCGGGTCCGTCGGCGCAAGCCCCGAGCCCGCGTGGGGCGGCTCCCCCTCCCCGCGCCACCAGGGGGAGGTCCAGGCAGCCGGTCGTGCGCCGTCACTCGCGGCCGGTCGGCTACCTCGCGCGGACCGCGGCTTCGATGTCGGCGAGTCGGGCGGCGAGGATCTCCTCGAACGCGGCGGTGCGGTCCGCTCCGAGAGGACGGACATCGCGGGCGAAGTGGGCGAGGGCGGGGAAGCGTTCGGGGTCCGCGCCGGGTACGGCGACGCGGAACAGTTCCCTGCCCTGTTCGTACTCCTCCGGGGTCATGACGCCGACTCCGGCCTCGGAGGCGATCAGCGAGGCGATGAGGACCGCGAGCCGGTGGTAGCGCGTCGGGATCTCCTCGTCGGGCAGCCCCGACGCGCGCAGGGCCTGCAGCACCTCTTCCATGACCAGTCGGGAGCCGGCGCCCCCCGACGCGTACCGTCCCCAGACCGCGGCCAGCTGGGGCTGTGGGCCGAACGCCTCCCTCAGGCGCAGGGCCAGGGCGGTGAGGCGCTGCTTCCAGTCGCCCTCGGGCCGGTAGTCGTCTATGGAGGCTAGGAGGATCCGGTCGGCGACCGCGCGCAGTAGTTCGGTCTTGCTGCGGAAGTGCCGGCAGAGGCTGGAGGGGAACTCACTGGATTGCGCGGCGCTGGACGCCGCCATCGAGGACGTCCACCGTGCCGGGATGCCGGGCCTGTTCGCCGAGGTCCGAGACGGCGACCACGTCTGGCACGGCGCCGCCGGGGTCGCCGACGTGACCACCGGCCGCCCCGTCACCGTCGGCATGCGGCACCGCGTCGGCAGCCTCACCAAGACCTTCACGGCCGCAGCGGTTCTCCAGCAGGTCGAGAGCGGTCGAATCGGGCTCGACACGCCGATCGGCCGGTCCCTTCCGGAGCTGGTTCCCGGAGAACGCGGTGACGCGATCACGGTCCGCATGCTGATCAACCACACCAGCGGCCTTCCCGACTACCTGCCGTACGCCTACCCCTCCCTCAAGGCGTTCCCCGTCATCGCGGAGACCGGGCCCGAGAGCCTGGACGAGCTCCGACTCACGCGCTTCGACTCCGCCGAACTGATCGCGATGGGGGTCACCGCACCCGCGGTCGGCACCCCGGGCGGCACGCCGGGGGTGTACTCGAACACCCACTACCTGCTCCTCTGCAAGCTCCTGGAACAAGTGACCGGCACCACGGCCGAGCAGTGCATCACCCGGAACGTCATCGAGCGCGCAGGGCTCCGCCACACCGAACTCCCCTCCGGACCGTACGTCGAGGGGCCGCACTCGCACCTCTACGAGGCGTGGTTCGGCATGATCGACCCGCCGCGCGACTACAGCGTCCTCGACATGTCCTGGGTCGGGCCGTCGGCCTCGCTGATATCGACCGTCGCGGACCTCGACCGCTTCTACGGCCTGCTGCTCGCCGGGGAGATCGTCAGCCCGTCGTCACTGGAACAGATGCGGCGCACGGTCCCCGTCGTCTCCCTGGAAGGGAAGACGGGTGACTACGGCCTCGGCCTGCAACCGATGGAAGGCCCCGGCCAGGACACCTTCTGGGGCCATTCCGGCTCGGTCTGGGGCGGTGGGGCCCTGGCCATGACCCGCGCCGACGGCAAGCGGCAGCTGGCCATCGCGGTGAACATGCAGCGGTGGAACACACTCGACTCCACCGGCAAGCCGCAGCCACCCCCCATCGACGACGCGCTGGAGACCCTCTACCGCGTGGCGATGTACGGCTGACCGGGCAGGCGAGGCGGCCCCGGCACCGCCCGACGGGGTGCCGGGCGGTCGCGGTCGCGCCCACGACGACCACCCCCGATCCCGGCGTGAAGCCGCTCGTCGGCCGCAGCGGCAGCGAGGAGGGGACCCGACGGACGCGGCGCCCCACCCGCGGTGACCGACCTCAGATCGGCCTGCGCCACACCTCAGATCGGCCTGCGCCACACGGAGATGTGCTTCGCGGAGTCCTGGGCGAACGGGGCTCCGTCCCAGTCGGCGACACGACGTTCCAGCTCGAGCCCCGCGATCCGTGCCATCAGGTCGAGCTCCGCCGGCCAGGCGTAGCGGTGCCGGGAGTCGTCGCGGCGATAGCGGCCGTCGTCACCGTCGCGGGTGAAGTGGTGGGAGACGAGAATCTGCTCGACCGGGTCGACGGTGTCGAAACCGAGATGATGCTCGGAGACGTCGAACGGCACCGCGACCTGGCCGGGCGGCAGGAACCGCAGCGGTGGCACGCCCAACTCGATGACGAATCGCCCGCCGGGCGCCAGATGACGTGCGGCGTTGCGGAAGCACTCGACCTGCTCGTCCTGCGTGAGCAGGTTCGTGATCGTGTTGTAGACGAGATAGACCAGGGTGAACTCGCCGGGGACGACGGTGGTGGCCATGTCCCCGATGGTCACCGGGAGGAAGTCCTCGTCGATCTTGCGCCGCAGCACCGCTGCCATGTGCTCGGACAGTTCGATGCCCACCACCGGCACACCGCGTTCCCGGAGCGGAACGCCCACTCGCCCGGTCCCGATGGCGAACTCCAGCGCCCGGCCGTCTCCGGCGAGCTCGGCGAGGAAGTCGAGAGTCGGTCCGAGGAACGCGGCCGAGGACGCCTCCGCCTCCTCGGCGTCGTAGCGGTCGGCGGTCGCACGGGTCCACAGTTCACTACTCGTCACGGAAGCCACTGTGCCGGGCACCAGGGGCGCTGTCGACGCAATTACCTTCCATCGGCTCCGTACGACGTCCGGCGAAGACACCCTCGTCCGGGTCCGCACCGATCCGGGGCTCGTCCCTCTCACCGGGCGTGCGGCGCTCGGCGCCGACCGGCACGCTGACCTGGCAGGGGAGTACGCCGTCGCCGCCCGCATGCACCCCGGGTCGTCAACCCGTGGGTCAACGCCGGCGCGAGTGGTCAACCCGTGGGTCGATGTCAGGGAGCAGGGGCACCTGCCACCGTTCCCCCTGTGCCCACGGGCCGCCCGTGATCTGCCTGCCGGGCTTCCCGCGCAGGAACATGACGAGCCGTCACCACGAGAGGGACCATGACCACCACACCGTTCACCAGCCAGAACACCATGACGCGCCGCCGCATCCTGGGAGCCGCGCTCGCCGCCGGGTCCGCCGTGCCGCTCGCCGCCGTCGCCGGCCCCGCGCGGGCCGCGGATCCGGGAACGGCCGGCCCGACGCGACTCACGCTGCCCGCGCCCACCGGCCCGCACCCGGTGGGCACGGTGCACCTGCGTCTCGTCGACCGGTCGCGCCCGGACGACATAGCGGGACCCGGACGCTTCCGGGAGATGACGGCCACCGTCTGGTACCCCGCCCGGGACGTCGCGCGGTACCCGGTGGCGCCCTGGATGCCGGCGGGAGCCCTTCGGGCTTTCCTCACCGACGCGGGGTTCAGCGCGCTGGTCCCCTTGGCGCCGCTCACCTCCGGCCACGTGGGCGCCCCGGTGCGGCGGTCCGGCCGGCGGATGCCCGTCGTCGTGTTCTCGCACGGTGCGCACAGTCATCAGGGCGACCACACCGTCATGGTCCAGGAGCTCGCCAGCCACGGATACGCGGTGGTGACGGTGGCTCACCCGTACGACACCTACACCGATTTCCCCGACGGCAGGGTCGCCGTCCCGCTGTACGACCGGAAGGCTCCGACGCTGCCGGGGGACTTCGCCGCGGATCTGCGGTTCGTCCTCGACTGCGTCGAGCAGCTGGCCGCCGGCCGCAATCCGGACGCCGACCGACGACAGCTGCCGGTGGGACTGCTCGGCTCCCTCGACCCGCGGCGCATGGGTGCGTCGGGCTGGTCGAAGGGCGGGACGGCGACCGCCTGCGCGATGCTCGCGGACCCGCGCATCCGGGCCGGGTTGAGCCTGGACGGCCCGATGCAGATGAACCCGCCGCTGAGCGGCGACCTGGACCGGCCGTTCATGATGATGTCCGCCGTGTTCACCCGGGCCACGACCCCGCAGGCCGCCGCGTTCTGGTCGCAGCTGCGCGGCCGGCGGCGGAACATCGAGGCCCACGGCGCCGCCCACGTCTCGTACGGCGACAACGAGGCACTGTTCCCGCAGGTGGCGAAGGTTCTCGGATGGAGTGGGGAGCAGCTCCAGAGCGTGATCGGCACCCTCGACCCCGATCAGGCGGTGAGGATCCAGCAGGCGTACCCGCTCGCGTTCTTCGACGAGCACCTGCGCCACCGGCGAGGACATCTGCTCGACGGACCGTCCCCGGCCTTCCCGGCGGTGACGTTCCTGCCGTGAGCACCACCGGGCCCCGTCGCGTAAGGGCCCGTCACCGGCACATCGGCGCCGGACGGCAGGGCTCACGGGAACCGCCTGGCGATCGCCGACGCGATCTCGTCCGGTGCGTCCTCCTGGAGGAAGTGTCGCGCGCGGGTATCGCGACGACGTCGAGATCGGTGAACGAGGCGTGCATCCGCGGGATGCAGGCCCGGGGACGGAAGACCATGTCCTTCATTCCCCACACCGCCAGGACCGGCTTGTCACCGAGGAGGGCGGGCACGTACCGGGCGAGCCGTTCCAGTAGCGGGCGCGCGGCGCGGATCTCGTGGGGCACCCTCCTGACCCACGCCACCCGCACGCCGTGTCCGCGGAGGGCGACCATCCCCCCCGCCCACCGCTTCGTTCCCCCGCCTGGGCCTGCTCACGGCGCCGCTTCACGGTCGCCGTCCTAGGGTCGAGACATGCGACGCCCCCAGATGCACATGTCCAGTGAGGCCCAGGACGCTCTGCTCAAGGCACTGCAGCAGCTCCGGGCGGAGCTGAAGGCAACTCCGGAATTCCCCGCACACGTACTCGCGGCGGCGGAGGAGGCCAAAGCCGCGGTCCGCCTGCCGGACAAGGACGCCACTCACCTGCCGCTGTTCACGATCGACCCGCCGACCTCGAAGGACCTCGACCAGGCCATGTACCTGGAGCGGCGGCCCGGCGGCGGGTACCGCGTGCACTACGCCATCGCCGACGTGGCGGCCTTCGTCAAGGCCGGCAGCCCGCTGGACGCCGAGGCCCACGACCGGATCGAGACCCTGTACTTTCCCGACCTCAAGGTGCCGCTGTACCCGCCCTCGATCTCCGAGGGGCCGGCCAGCCTGCTTCCGGACCAGATCGTCCCCGCCCTCCTGTGGCAGCACGACCTCGACGCCGACGGCAACGTGACCGACTCGACCGTGAGCCGGGCCAAGGTACGCAGCCTGGCCAAGCTGAACTACGCGGCGGTGCAACACGACATCGACGCCGGCACGGCCGAGGAGCCCGTAACCCTGCTGCGCGAGATCGGCAAGCTCCGGGAAGCCGTCGAGGCCGCCCGCGGCGGCGTCTCGGTGAACCTGCCGGACCAGGAGGTCACCCTGGAGGACGGGTCGTTCCGGCTGAGCTACGCGGCGACACTGCCGGTGGAGGGCTGGAACGAGCAGATCTCCCTCATGACCGGAATGGCCGCCGCCCGGATCATGCTGGACAGCGGCACCGGGATCCTGCGCACCCAGAAGGAGCAGGACGACCAGGACGTGATCCGGCGCGTCCACGACATCGCGAAGCTCCTGGGCATCGACTGGAAGCCCGGCGTCCCGTACGCCGCCCTGGTCAACCGCCTCGATCCGGCTGACCGCAAGCACATGGCCTTCCTCAGCGAGGCCACCGCCATGCTGCTCAAGGCGGAGTACACCACCTTCCGCGACCACCACCTCCCCACGTACACGAAGCACGCGGCGATCGCGGCCCCGTACACCTACAGCACGGCCCCCCTGCGGCGCCTGGTCGACCGGTACACCGGCGCACTGTGCGTCGCCGCGTGCGCCGACCAGGCCCCGCCGACCTGGGTCCTCGACGCCCTGCACTGCCTGCCGTGCGACATGGCACGCGGGAAGGGGAAGGTGGCGGACCGCCGCGCCGTCGACCTGGTGGAGGCCGCGCTGCTCAAGGACCGGGTGGGCGAGGTCTTCACCGGCACGATCATCAACACCGACGCGGAGGACGACAAGCCGAAGGTGGGCATGGTGCACCTGGCGGACCCCGCCGTCATGGGCAAGATCACGTCCGGTGCCGAGCTCGGCCTGGGCGCGAGCGTCCAGGCCAAGCTCATGCGGGCCGACCCCCTCTTCTCCACCAACCAGAAGATCCTCTTCAACACGGTGTAGCGGCCCGTCACCCCCGCCGGGCCTGCCCACCCGCGCAGCACACCGCCGCGACGGGGGCCAGGGCCGGCGGCTACTTCACCGACAGAAGGTCGACGACGAAGATGAGCGTCTCGCCGGGGCGGATGGCGGCCCCGGCGCCGCGGTCCCCGTAACCGAGGTGCGGAGGGATGACGAGTTTGCGCCGCCCGCCGACCTTCATGCCCTCGACGCCCAGGTCCCAGCCCTTGATGACCCGGCCGCCGCCGAGGGGGAACTCGAACGTCTCACCCCGGTTCCAGCTCGCGTCGAACTCGTCGCCGGTGGAGTAGGCCACTCCCACGTAGTGGACCTCCACCTGGCTGCCGTTCGTCGCCTCGTCACCGTCTCCCACCTGAAGATCCGTGATGTCCAGGTGGTCGGGAGCGGGGCCTTCGGGCATGTCGATCTCAGGACGTTCCAGTGCCATCGCCATCTTCTCCGTCCGTGCTCCACCCCGAAACGGCGGGGGAGTCTGCTGTCGGCGCCAGACCTCCCGACGCGTCGAGCACCGACCCTAGTGACCACCCGGCCCGACGACACGGCAACAGGCCGGGACCGTGCCTCGCGCTTTCCGCGCCCCCGCGGCCCCAGCCCGGCGACGTCCTCCTGGCCGCCGGCATGCGAACGCCGTCGGCTCACGTGACGCGGCGGCCGACTCCGCCCGGATCCTCGGCGCCGACCGCCCGGGCACCCCTGCCACGGAGGACCACATCGTCCCCATGCGGGAGTCGCGCACCCGCACCGATACCGAACCAGGGCTGGACTGGCTCGTGCCGGGGAACAAGGACCGCAGCACCCGGGAGTTGCTCCAGGCCGAGGCCGAGGCCGTACGGGAGTGGCGCGGCGCGCTGTGCGGGTGGATAGCGCCGTGGGGATCACCGTCCAGGACATCGCGTGCTGCGAGGACAGCCCGGGATTCGTGGGGTCCGGGTACGCGGACGAGTACACCGTGGTTCCGGCCCGCCCCGGCGGCTGTCTCCGTCGGATCGCAGACGAGGAGTTCTTCGTCGACGCGAGCGGCCGTTACCCCACCCACCCACCCCGGCCGGGCGACGAATACCGGGTCGCTCACCCGATCGGCCCCGGCGCCAGGCCCTCCCGGGCCTCGCCGCACCGCCGTCAAAACTGCTTGCCGGTCTGCCAGGGGGCCGCCTATCGTCGGTCGGCCCGCACCGGTTCCGACCCGAAGGCCGTTGATGTCTGTCCGTCCCGCGGTCGCCCGCGACGCCGACTTCCTCTGGCGCATCCTGCTCGAGGCGTACAACTGGACCGGCGAGCAGCGGTTCACCGTCGAGCAGCTCGCCGCTGAGCCGCGCGCCGCGCGCTACCTCGTCGACTGGCCCCGCAGGGACGACTTCGGGCTCATCGCGGAGACCGACTCCGGCGCACCGATCGGTGCGGTCTGGGCCCGGCACCTCCCCGAAAGCGAGCCCGGATACGGGTTCGTCGCTCCGGACGTTCCCGAGCTGACCCTCGGCCTGCTGCCCGGCCACCGCGGCCGCGGACACGGCCGGGCCCTCATGGAGGCGCTGCTCCAGGCCGCCGCCGCCGAAGGCCCGGCTCCGGTCGCCCGCCTCAGTCTGAGCGTCGAGGACGGCAATCCCGCCGTACACCTCTACACCGCCCTCGGTTTCACCCGCGTCGGGCGTAACGGCGACTCGGACACCATGGTTCTGGACGTCGGGCCGGCCCTGAGGCAGATGACCCGTCGGAACGTGGTCCATGGGCGCTGACCTGGTCCGAGTCCGAGTCCAAGTCCGAGTCGAGAGTCGGCGCAGGGCGGTGGGGGCTGCGGCGATCACGCTCTTTGCCACGGAATGGTTGCGAACTGCGTCGTGCGGTCGGTCGTCGCAGACCAGCAGGAAGGATTCGCTCACTGTGTCCGATCCCCTTACGAGTTCGCCGAGGGGACGCCCCCGACCGCCTCGGGGTCATGTTCCGGAGGGGGTGGAGGCTGTCCGCCACGGGGTGGATGATGATGTGATGTCAGATGAGAGAACGGAACCGATGATGGAATTCACTGACCGGCAGGGTCGGTGTGTGATGCTCGACGACATCACGGACGAGAACTGGCGGAGTGTCGCCGATGTGGCCCCCGCTGACCACCAGCGCCGTTTCGTGGCTGCTCTCGGCGCGCGCTACCTGCTGCTCTCCCTGCGCGGCGGCGTGTGGAACTCCCTCGCCGTGCTGGCCGGCGAGGAGGTCGTGGGCCACGTCATGTGGGCCTATGACGACGAGGACGGCACCCACTGGATCGGTGGCATGATCGTCAACGCCGAAGAGCAGGGCAAGGGCGTCGGCCGTACCGCGGTGCGAGTGCTGTTGCGTCGCCTCGCGGCCCTCCCGGACTGCCGTGAGGTCCGCCTCTCCTACCACCCGGACAACGCTCCCGCGGCCGCCCTCTACAAGTCGCTGGGATTCGAGCCCACGGGCGACTTCGAGGACGAGGAGATCGTTGCCGCCCTGAGCGCCCCCTCGGCCGCCGCGGTCTGACGCTCACGCTCCCTGGGGGGCGACACGGCCTGTCGGAGGTCGGCAGCGACGGTGTTCACGATGCCGGCCTCCGACATCGGCGCGAATGAGGTCTGCGGGGGTTCCGCTGCCGACTCCGCGAGAGGGGACCATCGAGGAGCCGCTTGGGCCGGAACGCCAGAGTGGACCCACCAGCAACCCTGCCTGCCATCGCACCCCCTGCACCCACCTGGCGATGGGGGCAGCTCCTCCCGCATGACCCCACTGATTACATCCTCCGTGCTTCACCAGCGAGGCGAAACTCCACCAGCGAGGCAAAACTCCACCAGCAAGGCGAAGCTCCACCAGCGAGGCGAACGCTGCAGCCGCGCGACCCACCGGCCGTCGCCCGAGACCGTGGCCCTTCACCGCGCTCCGCGGCCGTCAGCCGATTTGCTCGGCCAGGGCGACGATGATGCCTGAGGGCCCACGAAGGTAACAGAGGAGGTAGACGTCCTCGTACCGTGCGACCTCACCGATGAGTTCGGCACCGTGCGGACGCAGGCGGGCGATGGTGTCGTGGATGTCGTCGACGGCGAACATCACCCGGTGCAGCCCCAGCGTGTTCGGCGGAGGGTTGTGCGACCCGTCCCGGATTACCGCGGGGGAGTGGTACTGAGCGAGCTCCAGCTTGCCGTGACCGTCCGGGGTCCGCATCATCGCGATGTCGCTGCGGACTCCGTCGAGTCCGACGGCCTGATCCGCGAAGAGGCCCTCGATCGGCGCCTTGCCTTCGAGTTCCATGCCCAGTTCGGTGAAGAAGGCGACGGCGGCGTCCAGGTCTTCGACGACGATGCCGACGTTGTCCATCCGTTGAAGCGCCATGACGGGTCTCCCTCTGTGTCGCGCGAGCCTTCGAGGCCACCGGTATACCGAAGGACGGCTGGCGGACCGTTCTCGACACCCGCGAAGCGGCTGAGTCACGGGGAAACGGCTCCCGGCCCGCATTGACCGTCGCCGTGCAAGCGCGCCCCCTCGACGTCGACTGGCGCCCGTCCTCGGCGCGGGCACGTCCTGCCCTCAGGTCGCGGCGCGGAAGACGTACGCCGTCATCGGGGCGGTGACCGGGCCCCAGGCGTGCCCTCATCGGGGCGATGACCGGTCCCAGGCCCAGACGTGCCGTCATCTCCTCGATGACGATCGCCCGGCCACTCGGCCTTCCGCCACGCCGCGCCTGGGCACGGCCAACCCGAAGGTGACCAAGGGCCTCGTGAGATCGGCGGCCGTCGCTCAGGATCGCGGCCGCCCGGGCCGGCGGCAGCTTCTAGGATCTACGGCATGGCAACAAGACTCGTGCAGATCAACATGAAGGCCGAGGACGACACCGCGCTCGGCCGGTTCTGGGCGGAGGCGCTCGGCTGGAGTGTCGACAGTGAGGGGCCCGGCGTCACCAATCTCGAACCCGTGGGTTTCTCCTATCCCGACCCCGTGGCCGTCTGCATCGACATCGTCGCCGACCCGGAACCCAAGACGGTGAAGAACCGGGTGCACCTTGACCTGGCCACCACTTCGGTCGCCCATCAGGCGGAGTTGGTCGGGCGCTTGCAGGATCTCGGCGCGACGCTCGCCGACGTGGGTCAGGGCGACGTCCCCTGGACGGTCATGGCAGACCCGGAGGGCAACGAGTTCTGCGTCCTGGAGCCCCGCCCGATCTACCAGGACGCCGGGCCGATCGCCGCCGTGGTGGTCGACTGTGCCGACCCGCGAGCGATGGCACGGTTCTGGAGCCAGGCGATGGACTGGACACTGCACGAGGTCACCGACGACCAGGCCGCCCTGCGATCCGCCAAAGGCGTCGGCCCCTACCTGGAGTTCATCCGCACTCCCGACACCAAGACCGTGTGGAACCGCGTCCACCTCGACGTCAGGCCGTACCCCGGTGACGACCTGGAAGCAGAGGTGGCCCGCCTGCGCGCCTTGGGAGCCACCGACCCCGGGATCGATCAGTCCGCCCTCCCGTGGACGATTCTGGTCGACCCGGAGGGGAACGAGTTCTGCGTCCTCACACCGCGCTGACCGCGGGTGGCGGCAGGGGCGGTTCGGGGCAGCGGGGGAAGACCGCGGGGTGGCAGGGACGGTTCAAGGCGGCGGAGGACGACCGCGCGGCGGCAGGACATGCCGCCGGAGACGGGGCGCCCCCAATGGCCATTCGCTTCGTGGCGCGTCAGACAGTGGGGTCCCAGAGGCCGGCGGCCTCACCGCGGGCGAGGTGTTCGGCGTAGACGCCGGCCTTCCAGGTGATGACGGAACGGCACTCCTCCAGCGCCTGGATCTGTGCGTCGACGCGTTGGCGATGGGCGTCGAGCAGGTCCAGGCGTTCGGTCTCGTTGCCGGGACCCTGCCGCACCAGTTCGGCGAACCGCTTGAGGTCGGCAAGCGGCATACCGGATTCCCGGAGCTTGACGCAGATCAGCAGCCAGTCCACGTTGGACGCGGTGTACTGCCGTCGGCCTCCCGGCGTGCGACGAACCGCTCCGATCAGCAGACCCTCGCGCTCGTAGAAGCGCAGGGCGTGCACGCTGAGCCCGGTCCGCGCGGCGACCTCGCCGATGCTCAGCGACTCCCCATGAGTCCCAGCGGATTTCATGCCACTCATGCCACTCATGCCGGTCCTGCCAGTCATCTCAGTCATGCCACCCATGCCACCCATGCCACCCATGCCGCTCAGCCCAGGACTTGATCTAGACCTTGCTCTAGATCGTAGCGTCAGCGACATGACCACTACTGATCAGCAGCCGCTCGGCTCGCCCTTCTCCGCTGCCACCACCACCGAAGACGTCACGGCCGGCCACAACCTCTCCGGCATGACAGCCCTGGTGACCGGGGGTTACTCCGGACTAGACGAGTAAGTCCGAAGTCTTCGGGCGCATGAAACGAGGGTCTCGTTGGTTCGTGTGTGACGACAAACCTCGAAACCCTCGCGACTGCACTG